>CACDJC010000013.1 GCA_902552475.1 uncultured Pelagibacteraceae bacterium
GAGTATGAGGATTTATATAAAGGTTTTAGTGCTGGGAGTAATCCAACAGGAAAAATTAATGAAGATGTTAATAATTATTTATTATCAAAACATTATGATCTTTCAAATTATAGATCTAAAAATTTTAATGAGTTCGTTAATAGTCAAATTAAAATGGATTACGTGATTACAGTTTGTAATAATGCCAATAATGAAGTCTGCCCTATTTGGCCCAATAAAGATCAGATAATTCATTGGGATATACAAGATCCTGTTAAATTACTTAATGAAACAAATGACTTGAACAAAAAAGATGAAATAATAGAAAAAGTTTACAATAATATTCATAACAAAATAAAGGGACTAATAAATGAAAAATAAAAGTCGTTATTTTCTTGCTGAACTATTAGGCAGTTGTTTTTTGGTAATGATTATTGTTGGCTCAGGTTTAATGGCTGAAAACTTAACTAATGACGTTGCTGTGATGTTAATAGCTAATACTATAGCAACAGGAGCAGGTTTATTTGTGCTTATTACAGTATTTGCTGATGTATCAGGAGCTCACTTTAATCCATTTGTAAGTATCGCTATGACAATTACTGGTAAATTAAAAAAACATTTACTGCCCTTCTATATTGTCGCTCAATTGGTTGGTTGCTTGATTGGTGTTGGTTTAGCCAATTTCTTTTTTGAACATGAAATTTATGAATTATCTACTAAGTCAAGAGATGGAATTTACATATTTACATCTGAGATAATAGCAACATTGGGACTTATAATAATAATTTTTGGCTCTATGAAGTCTGGCAAAATTGCTGTTGCAGCTAGTGTTGGTCTTTATATTACTGCTGGTTATTGGTTTACTTCTTCAACTTCATTTGCAAATCCAGCTGTTGCAATTGCTAGAACATTTACAGAGTCTTTTACTGGTATTAGTTATTTAAACACTCCTTATTATATTTTAGCTGAACTTGTAGGAATGTTAATTGCTGTATTTATTGTTAAAAAGTTATTTTTAGAGAAAAATTGAAAAATATAAAACTTACAAATAATATTGACCTAATTAATAAAAGTTTCAAAAAGAACCAATTTTATCATTATTTAAAAACATCAAATCTTTCAGTAATTATACCTCAACTTAAAAATAAATATGTAGTAGTTTCTCAAAAAAGAGTTCCAATCAATAAAATTAATTATGAGTTCCCTTCTGGCATAGTAGAAAAAAAAGAAACAACTTTGCAATCAGCTCATAAAGAATTAACTGAAGAAACTGGATATAAATCAAGATCAAAATTGATTAAAATTATAACTTTTTATAGTGAGCCTGGCCGATTAACTACTAAAATTACTGGTTATTATACAAAAGACTTGATTAAAATTTCAAAACCAGAAAAAGGTATAAGAATTCATCTGTTTAGTAAAAGTGATATATTTAAATTAATATTAAAACAAAAATTCAATAATAGTTCTCATATAGCAATGTTTTTATATTTAATAAAAAATATTAAAAATTTATAAACTACAGGTTGTATCAAATTAACTTTTAGATTTATGAATTATATGATTTAATTATTCATTAAATAATTTGGAGGCAAATATGGGAAAAAAATTAAAAAGAAACGAAAAGAAAAAATCAAAAATTTTAAAAACAATTGATAAATTGAAAAATAAAATTACGGCTAAAGAAAAAAAATTGTCAAAAGTTAATGTTAAAATTGCTGGTTTAGAAAAAAAGGTTGCAGAAAAAAAAGCAAAAAAGCTTGCTAAGAAAAATGCAGAGAAGTCTCCTGCATCTATAAATAATTAATATAAAGTAAATCGTCTTTCTCCCTTCTTATTTAAGAGAAGGGAGAAAGTAGTTAATTAACAAAATTTAAACAGGGGCTGAAATAATAAAAAATAAATTTTATAATTTTTTTTTTACAAAAAATATGTTACAAAAATATTTACTTATTGTTAAAGTTTAATTAACTTCAGTTTATTTTGAATTATTTGAATAAATTATCCTTGGCTCTAAAAATAATTCTCTAGAAAGAGCTTTAAATCTTTTAGTAACTTGTTTAGAAATTATTTCTTGATGTTGTGATGGAATTTTTAAAAATAAAGCATTACCTCTTTTATATAATTTAAATTCTTCAAGGAATATCGTAGATATTGAGGTCAATGATTGAGAAAATCTCAATGCTGCTCCCACTTGTTTACTTGAAAAAATTTCATTATTATTCAATAAAGTTAGATACTCCATTTTTGGATTATATTTGATACTGCAGTAGCGCCAATAGCATGACAAAGCTAATTGTATTCTTTCTTTGTGAGTCAGTCTAAGTAAAGGAGTGTTTATCGTTTCTTGAAATACCAATTCAGCTTTTTGAAATGCTCCTAATCCCCAATCCATATGACTTAATACACATGCCAAATATAATAATTTCTTATTAAAATGCTCATTGCCCTCAAAAACTGGCTGAATAAAATCATAATATTTTTTATAATTAGATCCTAGATCACCTCTTTTTTGTGCAACATTCTCGAGTGCTTTGTAAAAAATTTCAGAGTCTTTTACATCTTTAAAATAGTCAATTGATAATGAACCTTCACGCAAACCACTTATAGAACAAATTACATTTTTTGGATTTGTAACTTTCATAATTTCATCAAGTATAATGCAACTATAAGGTAAATATGGTGTTCTAGATTTTGAAATATATTCAACTGTTTTTAGTTTGGATTTATTAAATGATGAAATTTTTTCAACAAACTTAGATAAAATGTCATTATCAATGCTATATTGATGAATTATATGCACCGGATGATTGTTTTGGAAAAGATGTAACTTAAATAATGATCGCCAAGTACCTCCAACTAAATATAAATTATTAAACTTCTTTTTTGAAAGCCATTTTTCATCTCTCAATAAATTTTTAATATATTTTGATAAATTTCTTTTTTTAACTATAGGATTATTTAATAATCTCAAAACACCAAAAGGTAATGAGGTTTTATTAGTTACTATATTGTTTTCAACTCGAGCTAATTCTAAACTACCACCTCCAAGATCAGCAACTAATCCATCAACATTTTCAAAGCCTATTTTTACTCCTTCAGCTGAGCATTCAGCTTCTTCTTCACCAGACAATATATTAATCTTAGTTTTAAAAAGTTTTTCAACTTCATCAATAAATGGTTTTGTATCCTTAGCTTCTCTTAAAACTGCTGTTGCAATGATTTTAAGATTTGTGATTTTTGAAACATTTAAAATTTCAGAGAATCTTTTTAAAACTTTTAAAGCATATTCGGTACCAGATCTGTTAAGTTTTTTCGATTTATCTAAATTTTTTCCAAGTTCACATACCGCTTTTTCATTAAAAAAAGGCACACGAGAAGAGCTGAAATCTTCATAAATTAGCATTCTTATAGAGTTTGATCCAATGTCTATTATAGCTAATTTTGCTAGTTTAAATTTTAAACTATTTTTACTTTTAATTACTTCCACTTTTAATCAATCTTAAGTGCAGTTGTTTTGGCTGCATTTTTAGTTTAGCTTTACCTCTTCCAGATAAGCTCGGATTATTCATAAAATATTCATGAGCTGAAAAGGAATCGTTCTTACTATATTTAATTTTTTTATAATTACCATCAGCATTGAGCGCCCAGCTCTGACTAGTATCAAGATAATTTGCTAACATTATTTGATCTAAAATTTGCTCATGAACAGTTTCATTTTCAATTGGCACTAGAAGTTCTACTCTTCTATTTAAATTTCTCGGCATTAAATCGGCTGAAGAAATATATACTTTTGCGTTTCTATTAGGCATTTTTTTTGCACCATTACTAAAGCAGTAAATTCTAGAATGCTCTAAAAATCTTCCTATGATACTTTTTACAACAATGTTTTCTGATTTATCTTTAACACCTGGTCTTAAACAACAAACACCCCTTACAAATAAATGAATTTTTACACCAGCATTCGAAGCTTCATAAAATTTATCAATAATTTCTGGATCTACTAAAGAGTTCATTTTTGCCCAAATAGCTGCAAATTGTCCATTTTTAGAATTTTTAATTTCAGCATCAATATTTTCATTTAAGGTTTGCCTCATATTTACTGGCGAAATAGAAATTTTATTTAAATTTTTTGGTTTTGCGTATCCTGTTACATAATTGAAAAACTTTTCAACATCTGATGCCATTTTCTTATCACAACTAAATAAAGACAAATCAGTATAAATTTTAGCATTTACTGGATGATAATTGCCAGTTCCTAAATGAAAATAAGTTTGTATTTTACCCTGTTCTCTTCTTAAAACTAATGATGATTTTGCATGAGTTTTATATTTAGCAAAACCATAAACAATTTGAACACCTACTTTTTCTAAACTTCTTGATAGTTGAATATTAGCTTCCTCATCAAATCTAGCTTTAATTTCAATTAAAGCGGTAACTGTTTTTCCGTTTTCTGCAGCTGTTATTAAAGCTTTAACAATTGGTGAGTCTAGAGTTGTTCTATATAAAGTTTGTTTAATAGCTAAAACTTTTTTATCATTTGCTGCTTGGTTTAAAAATTCAATTACTGAGTCAAATGTTTCAAAAGGATGATGAACAACTAAATCTTTCTTTTTAATAGTTTCAAAAAAATTATCATTATATTCTTTTAATCTTTCAACTTCTCTAGGCGTAAAATGCTTAAATCTTAATTTTGGATTTTTTACTTTACATATTTGATCTATATCTTGAATTCCAACAAGGCCAGATACATCATAAATATAGTCAGGATTTATATCTAATTTATTAGTTATAAATCTTACCAATTCGTTATCGCTATTTTCAAGAACCTCTAAACGAACAATATCACCCGTTCTACGTCTTTTTAAAGCCAATTCAAAAGATCTAACTAAATCTTCTGCTTCCTCTTGAATCTCTACATCGCTGTCTCTTATTACTCTAAAAATCATTTTCTTTTCTAAATCATGATCTGGAAAAATTTCATTAGCAAAAAAATTTATTACGTCATCTAGAATAACAAACTTCTTATGATTTTTTGAAGACTCTATTTCAATAAATCTAGATAATGCTTTTGGTATTACAATTATTGAGTTTAAAATCCTTTTTTTATTTTTTTTTCTTAACTTCATTACAATTGCTCTTCCTTGATTGATTATAAAAGGAAATGGATGTGCAGGATCAATTGCTGATGGCGTTAATAAAGGGTAAATCTCTTCTTTAAATATTTCTAGAAGTTTTTTTTTATCCTTAGTATTTAAATTAACTGGTTTAACTAAACTGATATTATTTTTTTTTAATTCCATAATCAGTTGAATAAAAATTTTGTTCTGTTTTTTTAATAGATTCTTAGTTTCAAGCACTACCTCATCCATTTGCTCTTCAGGTGTCAAACCATCAGAACTTAATGAGTCAACTTCTTGTTTTATTTGACTATATAATCCAGCAACTCGGACCATAAAAAATTCATCTAGATTTGACCCAGCAATTGATAAAAACTTTACTCTTTCATAAAGAGGATTTTCGATATTTTGTGCCTCTAAAAGTACTCTGTCGTTGAATTTTAACCAAGAAAGCTCTCTATTTATATATTTAGATTTCAGCTCTTCTTTATGTTGTTTTTTTAAAGCAGTCATATATTTAGATTTTATGTATCAATTATACGTCATGAGACACGCAAAATCTAGTTGGGATAATTTAAGTATTAATGATTTTGATAGACCACTTAGTAAAAGAGGCAAGAAAAATGCAAAAATGATTTGTGAATTTTTTGTTAAAAAAAAATTTAAATTTGATTATGCATTAATTTCATCATCAAAAAGAACAAAAAAAACTTTTCAAATTTTGTCCAAGAAAATTGATAGGCCAAAAAAAGTTAGTTTTTCAAAAGATTTATATTTAGTTGATGAGAATGCAATTACAAAAAAAATTAAAGAAATATCCAGTGAATATAAATCAATTTTGATTATAAACCATGAGCCATCAGTGAAAAATTTAGTACGAAATCTTACAAAAAATCATAATACGAATAATTTTAAACTAATGAATTATAAATTCCCAACAGCAGCATTTGCAAAAATTGATTTTGATATTAAATCCTGGAATGAAATTGAGAAAAAAGGAGTATTAAAAGAATTTTTAAGACCCAAAGATCTTCAAGATTCTAAAGAATAACCAGCTGATCTCACTGTTCTAATTAAAGGTTTTGTATTTTGTATGTTAATTGCTTGTCTTAATCTTCTAATATGAACATCTACTGTTCTAGACTCAACATATATATGTTCCCCCCAAACGTTGTTTAAGAGTTGTTCTCTTGAATAAACTCTTTTTGGATTTTTGATAAAAAAATCTAATAGTTTAAATTCAGTTGGACCTAAAGTAATTTCCTTATCTTTTCTATAAACTCTTTTTGTAATCCGATCTATTTTTAAATCAGTAAATTCTACAACGTCTGATGATGATTGAGGCTTAGATCTTCTCAATAAAGATTTAATTCTAGCATTTAATTCTTTTTGACTAAAAGGTTTAGTTACATAATCATCTGCACCTGTATCAAATGCTTTTAATTTGTCTTCTTCCTCCCCTTTTGCAGTTAACATAATGACAGGAATATCATTAAACTTATCATCTTTTTTTAAGTTTTTACAAATTTCAACACCAGATAATTCAGGCAACATCCAATCCATTAATATCAAATCTGGCTGTTTTGATTTTATTTGTTTAAGAGCATCTTCTCCATTTTCTGAATGACTGACTTTATAACCTTCTTTTTCAAGATTGTACTTTAACAAACTAACAATTGATGCCTCATCTTCAGCTATGAAAACATGAGCTGACATAAATCATTTTTCTCCTGTTACAATTGGCTCGGTGCCCTTAGGTCTGTCACCTTCTAAATATTCACCTTTAGCTAAATAATAAATTTGTTCTGCAACATTTGTAGTATGATCACCAATACGCTCAACGTTTTTGGTCACAAACAACAAGTGAGTTCCATCCTCTAAATTTTTTTCATTTTCTTTAAGATATTTTATAACTTCTTGCATACATAGATTTGTTAGATCATCTATTTGCTCATCACCTTCCCAAACATTTACTGCCATTGGCGCAGATCTTTCTAGATAAGCGTCTAATGTTAATTTTAATTGTTTTTGAACACTGGTAGATACTCTATATAATGAATCTACCAAATTCTTTGGAAGATTTTCATTAAGCAAAAGTGTTCTCTTGGATATATTTTTTGCTAAATCACCTATTCTTTCTAAATCTGAAGAAATTTTCAAAGCTGTTACTGTCTCTCTTAAATCAATTGCCATAGGTTGTCTCAATGCAATTAAATTTACGACTTGTTGTTCAATCAAAGTTTCATATTTATCTATTTTTTCATCGTCTTGAATTACTGCTTCCGCAAAGTCGCTATTTTTTGTGGTAATGGCTTGAATTGCTTTACCCAAAGCTTCCTCACATGCACTTCCCATTTTAATGATATTAGCATTTAGATTTTTGAGTTCTTCTTCGTAAGATTTAACTGTATGTGGTGCTTCAGACATTATCCAAACCTCCCGGTTATATAGTCCTGGGTTTTTTTATTATCAGGATTCTTAAATATTTTATCAGTAGATCCATGTTCTATCAATTGTCCTAAGTGAAAAAAACCTGTATTTTGAGATACACGTGCCGCTTGAGCCATAGAATGAGTTACAATTATTATTGTGTGCTCTTTTTTTAATTCATCAATCAATTCTTCAATTTGTGCTGTTGCTATAGGATCTAATGCTGAACAAGGCTCATCCATTAATATAACTTCAGGTCTTACAGAAATTGCTCTAGCAATACAAAGTCTTTGCTGTT
The DNA here is from genome assembly GCA_902552475.1 of uncultured Pelagibacteraceae bacterium. GTDB lineage: Bacteria > Pseudomonadota > Alphaproteobacteria > Pelagibacterales > Pelagibacteraceae > Pelagibacter. Next base: position 7,828 of record CACDJC010000013.1, read on the forward strand.
GCCCTCCAGATAATCCAGTTCCAGGTTCATGCAACCTATCTTTTACCTCTTCCCATAGTGCAGCTTTTTTTAAGCTAGTTTCAACAATTTCATCCATTTCTTGTTTTGATTGGGCTATACCATGAATTGTTGGACCGTAAGATACATTTTCATATAAAGTTTTTGGAAAAGGATTAGGTTTTTGAAAAACCATACCAATTTTTTCTCTTAGTCTTACTACATCACAACTTTTATCATTGATATTAAAGTCATTAATTAAAATTTCTCCTTTAACACTACAGATATCAATTACATCATTCATTCTATTAAGACATCTTAGGAAAGTTGATTTACCACAACCAGATGGACCAATTAATGCTGTTACTTGATTTTCCTCAATATCTAAACTTATATTAAAGAGCGCTTGTTTTTTTCCGTAAAAAACATCAACATCTTTTGCTTTAATCTTTTTCATTTTAACTCCATTTTTTCTCAAACTTATGTCTTATTATTTGGGCAAATAAATTCATTATTATTAAAAAGCCAAGTAAGACCATTATACATGCTGAAACTTTTTCTACAAATCCTCTTTCAGCACTTTCAGCCCAAATATAAATTTGAACTGGTAAACTTGCAGCAGGATCCATAGGTGATCCAGGTATCGTGTTAACAAAAGCAACCATTCCAATTAAAATTAAGGGTGCAGTTTCTCCTAAAGCTTGAGCTAAACCAATTATTGTTCCTGATAACGTACCAGGCATTGAAAGAGGAACGGTATGATGCATTGTGGTTTGCATTCGACTGGCTCCCATAGCAAGTGCTGCTTCTCTTATACTTGGTGGAACCGCTTTTAAAGATGCTCTAGCAGCTATAATTATTGTTGGTAAAGTCATTAAGGACAAAGTGATACCTCCAACCAATGGGGTAGACCTTGGTAGTTGAAATAAAGCTAATAAAACGCCTAACCCTAATAGACCAAAAACTATAGATGGAACTGCTGCTAAGTTATTTATATTTACTTCAATAAAATCAGTGAATCTATTTTTAGGGGCAAATTCTTCAAGATAGATTGCTGCTAGAACCGCTACAGGAAAAGCTATCATTAAACAAACAAGTATAGAAAAAATTGAGCCCATAAATGAACTTGCTATTCCAGCTAGTTCAGCTTCTCTTGAGTCAGCATTTGTAAAAAAGCTAATATTAAATTTACTTTCAACCTTACCATTTGCAACAAGTTGATCAAAATTTTTTAATTGATAATCGCTTACTCTTCTTTGGTCTTCAGGTAAATCTCTTGGATAATTACCTTTAAAAACTTGATCTAAGTCATCAGATGCAGTTAGGTAAACTTCTTTGGTTTTTCCTAATAAATTTGGATCTTTTAATAATTCTTGTTTTATCTCTCTTTCAAAGAAATAAGAAACCATTCTTTTTAATTGATTTTGTTGATCCTCATTAGCGTTAAGGTCTAAATTCCACATTGATTGAAGTGCTATTTCGTAATAGTCCGCATCTTCGATATCTTGTTTTGTTGGATTTTCATCTAACATCATTAATTCTGCATCAAAATTTACTGGAACTATGAGCCAAGTTTTTTGAAAAGCTGAATATCCAGTTGAAAAAATTTTGAAAATAAAAATTGTTAAAAATAAAAGTGCCATAAAAATTGCACTTTGACCAAATAAGCGAAATCTCTTTTCAGCCTTGTATCTTTTATTTAACAATTGTTCTTTATTTTTATTCATATTTCTCTCTATATTTTTTAACAACTCTTAAGGCCACAATGTTTAAACAAAGCGTTACTAAAAATAATGACATACCTAAAGCAAAAGCAGCTTGCGTTTTTGGGTCGCCAAAAGCTTGGTCACCAATTAGAATAACTACAATTTGAGCTGTAATTGTTGAGGTAGACTCTAATGGATTTAAAGTTAAATTAGCAGCTAAACCGGAAGCCATAACAACTATCATTGTTTCTCCAATAGCTCTTGAAACACCAAGCAAAATAGATCCAACTATCCCCGGCAATGCTGCAGGAAAAATAACTCTCTTGATTGTTTCTGATTTAGTTGCTCCCATAGCGTAACTTCCATCTCTTAAACTTTGAGGCACACTTGTAATTACATCGTCACTTAAACTTGAAATAAATGGTATGATCATAATGCCCATTACACCTCCTGCTGCTAAAGCACTTTCAGCTGAAACTTCAAGACCCATTGAGGTTCCTAATTCCTTTAAAAACGGGCCAACAGTTAGGGCTGCAAAAAAACCATAAACAACTGTTGGTATACCAGCTAAAATTTCGATTAAAGGTTTTGCATATTGTCTAACTTTAACTGATGCATATTCAGCCAAATAAATTCCACTCATTAAACCAATTGGAATAGCAACACACATAGCAATAAATGCAATAAAAAATGTGCCTGCAAAAATAGGAATCGCTCCAAAAGTATCAGAATACATTGACGGATCTAAAGCCTCAGAAGAATCTCTAACAAAAGCTTTTGCTGGATACCAGTGAGTTCCAAAGACAAAATCAAATAATGGAATTACTTTAAAAAAATCTATTGTTTGAAATATAAGTGAGAAAACTATTCCAACAGTAGTTAATATTGCAGCTAATGAAGCTGTAAATAAAACTGCGTTCAAAAATTTTTCAACTGGTTCTCTTGTTCTAGAATTAGATGAAATTCTTTTATACGCATAAGCAACTGAAGCAATAATTATAGATAATACTATAACAGCTTTTGAACTTTGAGCTATTGATCGAAGACTTAAATATTTTTCAGCTGAAGCCTTAATAAAAGGTGTAATTTCTCCGGTAAATTGTCCTCGAGACAATGCTTTTGTTTTTTCGTAAATTAAATTTAATTCATCATCAAGATAACCTTGATTTGAATAATCACTTAAAATTAATAGTTTTACAATTGTGGGCTCAAAAATTGCCCATAAAGAAAAAATTATAAAGGCTGGTATTGCACACCAAATTGCAAGATAATAACCATAAAATTGTGGTAATGCAGTTAATCTTTTTTTTGTAGATTGAATTGAATATGCTTTTTTGCGTCCAAAATAATAACTTGTAAAACCTAGAAGAACAATAAATGTAAACAATATCAAATTCAAAGAATCTCCTTTATTGTGGACTGTACTCTTATTTTAAAAAAAAGGGGTCTAAAAAGACCCCTTTTTAATCGTTTGTTAACTGAGGAATAGTTAATTACCCATAGCAACTAGATCTTTCGCATTAGTTCTAGTTGTTCTGTATAACGCTTTATCTAATGGTACTAAACCAATATCAGCTAAATAACCATTTTTACCTATCGCTTTAGTTGTAGTGAACTCTTTTACAAATTCATGCAAACCAGGGATCACACCAACGTGAGCTTTTTTCACGTAAAAGAATAGTGGTCTAGCAACTGCATAACTGTAATCTTGAATTGATTCAAGTGAAGGCTGTCCACCATCAATACTTGCTGCTTGCAATTTATCTTTAGCAGCTAGGAAATAACTGAAACCAAAGAAACCGAACATATCTTTATCTTGAGTTAGCTTTTGGATGATTAAACTATCGTTTTCTCCTACTTCAATAGCAGCACCATCTTCTCTGTAAAGTTTTTGAGGTTTTTTGTATTTTTTATTTCCAGCTTCAAAACCAGCTTTATAAAGAGCTTTAGCTTCTTTAGTCATACCTTTTTTCATCACTAAAGAATTCCAAGCATCTCTAGTTCCTGATGTTCCTGGTGGGATCATCACTGAAATTTTTTGTTTTGGTAAGCTAGCGTCAATTTGGTCCCAAGTTTTATAAATATTTGGAACTAATTTACCGTCAACAACTGTATGAGCAGCTAGTGCTAAATATAATTGTTCTTTAGTAAAGTTTACTGGTTTTGCATCTTTGCTGTAAGCTAATGTAATACCATCGTTACCAATTACGATCTCAACGATTTCATTTACACCATTTTTCATACATAGGGCTTTTTCTTTATCTTTCATAGCTCTTGATGCGTTTGTAATATCTGGATGTTGTTCACCAACACCAGCACAGAATAGTTTAGCACCTCCACCAGTACCAGTAGACTCGATTACAGGAGTTTTAAATCCTGAACCACCGAATCTTTCAGCAACAACAGTCGCGTAAGGGAATACTGTAGACGAACCAACTATTTTAATTTGATCTCTTGCTTGCGAAACTGTTGCTATTGATAAAGCAACTAATGAAGCAATTACTATAGTTAGTTTTTTCATTATCTTTAATCCTTTCGTTATTTATTAAATAAAAGATGACAGACTCGTATAAATTTATTGAATCTTTAATATTACAGAATTATTACACTTTTGTTAAAAAGATAACTTTTTAGTTGTATTTCATTGAGACTATAATCTCTTCATTTTCTGTTTCTAAACCACCTTTACAAGAAACAGGGTTAACTTTATCTTTAAAAGCAAGTTCAGTTGTGGGTCTCAAAATAACTTCAAGTTTCACTAAATTAACTAATTCTTCTAAGACGCTTTGATCGTATCGCCACCTTGGCCATGTGCTTGGAGTAGAAAAAACAGATGTTAAATAACTAGTTGCCATAGTAAACCTATAATTACTTAAATTTTCGTTTCTCAACAAATGATCTCTAACTGAATTAAATATACTTCTACATCTAAATGAGTCTGACATATAATTCTCTTTTTTTAAATTCTCATTTACTGGGATTGAAACAATCAAATTTACTGTGTTCCTCCAATAAGAACTGACAACATCCATATATATATCTTCATAAGGCACATCTTTATGTTTTTTTACAGCAGGATAAGAACTCTTTAAGTCCTCTTCTAATCTAAAAATACCTATGTCAAAAACTGTTAATTGCTGAGTACGTAAAAGAGTAGAAATGTCTTTTGAATATACACTAGTTGTGAAAAACAAGATTAAATAAAAAAATATTAAAATATTTTTGAGTGTTTTAATCATTATAAAAACTTAAATAAAATCTATAAACGAATCAATCAAAGAAATGTTAAAGTTTTCTCAAATAAGGGTTGTAAAATGAAGTTTTTTTTAAATTTTTATTTCGAAGGCAAATATATTCTAATTTCAGTGCCTTTTCCAACCTCTGAGAGAATCTCAAAATCACCTCTGTGCTGAGTAATTATGTGTTTAACAATAGCTAATCCTAAACCAGTTCCACCAGCTTTTTTACTTTGTTCTGTGTCCACCCTGTAAAATCTTTCTGTAACACGTGAAATATGTTCTTGGGGAATACCATAACCTTCATCTTTAATACCGATCATTATATTCTTTTCTAATAGTTTGTTACTATTTTCATTTTTAGAAATATATATATTTTTATTTTCTGGAGAATACTTTATTGAATTATCTAAAAGATTAGAAAAAACTGTATTTAATCTTTTTTCATCCCCTATTACAATTGATGTATCTGTTAATTGATTTTTAACAGTTATATTTTTCTTTTTTAAAACAATTTCAAAATTACTAATAATAGTCTCAAAGAGTTCATTAATATTTACTATTGATGTAGGTCTTATATGTTCATCAAGTTCAATCCGTGTAAGAATTAAAAGATCATTAATTAAACTTTCCATCCTTGATGATTGTTCTGATAAAATTTTCATAAATTTTTTTTTAGCTTTTTCATCTTCTGCCGCTGCACCTTCAATAGTTTCTAAAGATCCTTTGATTGCCATTAAAGGTGTTCTTAATTCGTGACTTACATTTGCTACAAAATCAGTTTTAAATTTTTGTACTTTTGTAATTTCAGTAAAATCTTTAAAAAATAACACAACAGAATCTGGTTCAGTAAATAAATGAGTTGGGCCAGGAATAATATAAATTTTATAAAACTGATATGATGGCAGGTCTATTTCAACATCAATATTTTTGGTTTTATTTTCTAAGATAGCTTTTTCAATATTTTCTATTAATTCTGGCTTTCGAATTACAGAATATATGTTTTTATCTATTAAACTACTTCCAAATCTTTTTAATGCACTTGGATTAGCATATTTAATTATGTTAAATTTATTTAATGCAAAAAACTGATCTTCAAGCTCATCAATAATTACTCTTTTGGTTTTTTCTTCTCTTTTATTAATTATTGTGGCGGTATTTATTGAATTATTTTTTTTTTGATTAAGTAAATAGAGAAGATAAATTATAACAACTATAAGTAGAATGACGAAATATTCCATAAATTTAGATAGGTTAATTTTGCATCATTACTCTTTTTAATGCAAATAAATTAAGAAAAATTAATTAATGATTTGGTGATATATTATTAAAAAATATTTTTGCTGTTTCTTCCCAAGTGAATTTTTTTGCAAATTCAAGACAATCATTTCTATCGACTTTTAAAGCTTTTTGGGCTGACACTTTAAGATCATCATCTAAACAATTTATTTTGGAGCCTTCAAATATGTCTTTAGGACCTGGAACAGGATACGCAGCAACAGGTGTTCCACAATTTAAAGCTTCTGTAACTACAATTCCAAAAGTATCTGTCTTACTTGGAAATACAAAAACATCAGAAGATGCAAAATGTGATGCTAATTCACCATTTGTTTTTTCTCCTAAAAAAATATCTTTAGGGAATTCTTTTTTTAATTTTTTTAAATCAGGCCCTTTTCCTATTATTATTTTTGTACCTTCTAAATCACATTCTAAGAAGGCTCTAATGTTTTTTTCAACTGCAACTCTTCCAACATAAATCCAAATTGGTCTTTTATGAGGTAAATCAATTTTCTTAGGATTCTTAAATGCTCCATGATTTCCTCCTCTAGTCCAAGTAATCATTTTATTATTATCTATACCAATATCGATTAATTCTTTTCTCATGGACTCAGTTGTTACTAAAATTCTCTCAGCCTTGTTATGAAAATTTGCTAAGAATTTTTCAGCCCATTTTGTAGGTATAATAGGAAAGTAAAGTTTAAGATATTTATCAAACCTTGTATGAAAACTCGTTGTAAACTTTAGATTATTTTTTAGACAATATCTTCTTGCCATAGTTCCTATAGGACCTTCAGTAGCTATATGAATTGCATCAGGTTTTATTTTCTTTATTAAACTACCGACTTTTGGCCAAACATTAATTGATATTCTAATTTCATTATATTTTGGCATCGGAAAAGTTAAAAATGATTCTGGTGTAATATATTCTACAGTATGACCTTGTTCTTTTAAGAGTTCTCCTGTTTGATGTAAAGTTCTTACGACGCCATTTACTTGTGGAAAGTATGCATCTGTAGCGATTAAAATTTTCATTGACTATGAAGCTTTTTTTAATTCTTCAGTTTTAATTGTTTTAATTATTTCTTTAGCGTTTAAATATTGTTCTCTTACTTTGTCCCAATATATTATTTCAAAACTACCATCATAATTTTCTGCTAATGCTGTACAAGATTCTACCCAGTCTCCACAATTTAAATAATTGACCCCATTAAAATCTCTATCCTCGGCATGATGGATGTGGCCACAAATAATTCCATCAAATTTTTTTCTTTTTGCATAATCTGATACTGTCTTTTCATATTCACCAATATATTTGACTGCATTTTTGACTTTATACTTTAAAAATTTTGCAAGAGACCAATATTCTTTTCCTCTCAACCTTCTAAAAAAGTTAATTATTACATTTAATTTTAACAATAATTCATAGGCTATTGCTCCAAGTTTAGATAACCATTTAGCATGCTTCATAACACCATCCCAAGCATCACCATGAACAACAACATATTTTTTTCCAGCATTTGTTTCATGAATAACTCTATTAACCATATGGATGTCACCAAAATGCATTGGAATAAATTTTCTTAACATTTCATCATGATTACCCATTATATAGAAAACTTTAGTGCCATGTCTTGCTTTTCTTAAAATTTTTTGGATTACATCATTATGTTCTTGAGGCCAAAAAAAACTTTTTTGCATTGCCCAGATATCTATAATGTCTCCTACAAGATAAAGATTTTCAGATCTTGTGTTTTTAAAAAACTCTAAAAGTTTATTCGCCTGACAACTCTTGGTGCCTAAATGCACGTCAGAAATAAATATACTTTTGTATTTAAGCATATTAGGCATTTAAAAAAACATTTTTTAATACAACTGTAACACGAATCATGTATTTCTTATTTCATTCTAATGTTACAAATTTGTTAAAAATTTTTTAAGGATAAATTATGTTATATTGTTTAATTTATAATTTAAATTCTTCTTCTGGAAGAAAATCACAATTCATAAATAGAGTTTTATCTAAGTTAAAAGAAAATAATTCTGTAGACTACTTTGAGACAAAAACAATAAATCAAGCTAAAAAAATTTTTAAAGATTTTAATCAAAAAAATTATGATCGACTAATAGTAGCTGGTGGAGATGGTTCAGTTTCTTTTGCAATTAATGAGTTAATTAAAAATGATTTTAATTTTAAAGATGATTTTGCTATAGGTTACATTCCTGCTGGTACTGCAAATTTACTTCAGGCTGAATTATCAATGAATAAAAAAGTTGATGATATAGTAAATGTATTGATTTCTAACAATTATAAATCCTCTAATCTTGTAAAAATTAACGATAATTATTTCTTTTTAATGGCTGGTATAGGATGGGATGCAAAAATTGTTCATTCAATTAATTCTAAAATTAAAAAGATTCTTGGTAAAGTTATATTTGGTATAAAGGGTTTTCAATATTTTTTATTTATGAATAATAAAAAATTAAATGTTGCTTTTGATGGAGAATTTTATCAAGCAGACTGGATTTTATCCTCAAATACCAAATATTACGCTGGACATCATAAAATAAATAAAACAAATATTTTTGAAGATAAATTAGTCACCTATATATTTAAAGATTTGACTAGGATCAGTTTATTATATTCTATATTTTTAATAATTCTTAATGGCGATTTAAGTAAAAACAAAAATGTTATTACTACTTATTCACAAAACATCACTATTAATGGAAATGATTTAATACCTGTTCAAATTGATGGAGATAATTTTGGTTCTTATAAAAAAATTCATTTAAATCTATCAAATAAAAAAGTGAATTTTCTTGTAAAATAATTATTTTACCTTTCCATAAAAATCTTGATATCTCACTATATCAGTTTCTTTAAGTATTGTTCCTATAATTCTTGCAAAGATATTTAATCTTATCTAAAATAACTTAATCCCTATAACGCCGATTACTATCAAGAATATTGATATAATTTTTGTAGTGGTGATTTTTTCCTTTAAGAAAAAATATCCTATTAGAATTGAGAAAAGTATACTTGTTTCTCTTAATGCTCCTACCATTGGTATTGGTGCTTTGGTAAAAGCCCATACAACAATTACATAGATTATGTAAGATATTGTTCCGCCAATCCAAAACATCTTCTTACCTTCGCTAAAAATATTTTGAAATATATTTTTGCGATTTTTAAGTTTTAATACTATAGGAAAAATGGCAGCACTTAATAGAAATGCCCAGCTCATATAAACAATTGGAGACAAACTCACTCGAGCACCATAACCATCTATTAAAGAATAAAGACCTATAAAAAAACCTGTAGTTAATGAAAGTTTTAAAACTTTAAAATCTTTATTTTCTCTATCGAATAACCCTAAGATCATTATTCCAATACAAATTAGTAAGATTGATAAAATTACTAAACTTTTAAGAACTAATCCTAAAACAAGTATTGAAATAATAGTTGCAACCAAAGGTCCAAAACCTCTAGCTATTGGATAAACTTTAGTTAAATCGCCAATTTGATAAGAACTAATTAGATACCATTGGTATCCTTGGTGAACTATAGCGCTAGCAATTATATAAGGAATGCAATCCAATGTAGGAGCTGGTAACAAAATAATTGCAATAACGGCTAAAGGGATGTGTCCTAGAACAATTGCTGCAACTGCCACAACTTTATCAGGATGATTTTTAACCATACCATTCCAAACAGCATGCATAGCTGTCGCAAATAAAACGAGAAAAAAAACAAAATTATCCATTTTGTAAAATTATATTATTTAACTCTACCGTATATATCCTGATAACGAACTATATCAGTTTCTTTTAATATTGAGCCTGTCTGTATTTCTAGAATTTTAACTGGTACTTTATGAGGGTTTTCAATTCTATGAATAGCACCCTGAGGTATAAAAACCGAGTCAGAGACTTTTTTATTAGACTTAACTTTATTTATTGTAATTATTGGTTTTCCTTGTGTTATCAACCAATGCTCTGATCTGTGATGGTGTTTTTGTAAACTTATTGATGATTTAGACTTAACATAAAGTTCTTTAACTAAAAAACCATTACCTTTAAATAAATTTGAGTATCTTCCCCATGGCCTATGATAAACATTGTTTTTATTAATGTATTTAACCTTATTTTTATTAAAAATTTTAGAAATCTCCCTCCAGCTTCCAAGATCTGACCAAGGAATATCAAGTTTAATTGCATTAATATCTTTAGATTTTTCTAAAATTGAATAATCAAATGATTTAGCAGTAGCTTTTGAGAACCAATTTTTATTTAAATAATAAACTTTATTAATCTTTTTTGCATTTTCTACTGATTTTAAACAATTTTTATAAATTGATGGTCTATATTTTTTAAAATTATTAATTATTGAATCTTTTCTTAAATAGAACATTCCAGAATTCCAATAACCTTTACTTTTTATTATCTGTTTTGCTTTTGTTAATTTAGGTTTTTCAATAAATTTCGTTAACTTATTAATTTTTCCTTTTTTTTTAGTTAAGAAATAACCATAATCTGATGAAGGATTTTTAGGTTTAATACCAAATACAAAAATATTTTTATCTGTTAAATTTTTTACATTTTTTTTTATAGCTTTATTAAAAATATTTAATTTTTCTATTAAATGATCAGCTGTAAAAATCATCATTGGTTGCCTTAGAGCAATATCATCTATTAAAGCTGTTGATAAAATTGCAGGACCTGTATTTCTTTTTGATGGTTCTAAAAGAATTCTATATTTATTAATTTTATGTTTTCTTAAAAATTTTCTGATTTGTTTAAGATATTTGATATTTGTGCTTATTATTGGATAATCAAATAATGGTCCTTTACATCTAATTAAAGATTTTTCAAATAAATTCCATCCACCAAAATCTATAAATTGTTTTGCTATATTTATTTTTTGATTTGGCCAGAGACGTGTTCCTGCACCACCACAAAGTATTACAGGTCTAATTTTCATTAAATATCAGCGTAAGTTTTAACCTCGTTTTTTCCACCAGGATGTGTTGGTGCACCTTTATAAGCTGGGCCAACAGTTTGAGCATACTTCCATAACGTACCGTTTCCAAAATTCATTTTTTTAGGTTTCCATTTTTTTCTTCTAGAATTTAATTCTTTTTTAGAAAGTCTGACATTGATAGTCCCTTTTTTAGCATCTATATCAATAACGTCACCATTCCTTAAAAGGGCTATAGGACCGCCTACAGAGGCCTCAGGACCCACATGACCAATGCAAAAGCCTCTTGTTGCCCCAGAGAACCTACCATCCGTTATAAGAGCTACTTTCTCCCCTTTTCCTTGACCGTAGATTGCTGCTGTTGTTTGAAGCATTTCTCTCATTCCAGGACCACCTTTTGGTCCTTCGTATCTAATTATTATTATATCACCATCTTTATATTTTCTATTTTTAACTGCTTTGTATGCATCCTCTTCCGTATTAAAACATCTTGCTTTTCCAGTGAATTGTAATTTTTTTAATCCTGCTATTTTTACTATTCCACCCTCAGGAGCTAAATTACCTCTTAATCCAACAACACCACCTGTTGGCGTGATTGGATTTTTATAACTTCTCATTACTTTTTGTTTTGGATTAAATTTCACATTTTTTAAATTCTCTTTCATTGTCTTTCCAGTGACGGTCATACAATCTCCATGGATATATCCCCCATCGTAAAGAGTTTTTAAAAGCATTGGAACCCCACCTGCTTCCCACATATCTTTAGCAACATATTTTCCACCTGGTTTTAAATCTGCTAGATAAGGTGTTCGTTTAAATATTTTTGCAACATCCATTAAATCAAATTTAATTCCAATTTCATTTGCTATAGCTGGTAAATGTAAACCTGCATTTGTTGAACCACCTGTAGCTGCTACAATTGTTGCTGCATTTTCCAAAGCTTTCCTCGTTACTATATCTCTTGGTCTAATATTTTTTGCTAACAAATTCATAACTGCTTTTCCGCTTTCAATTGCATACTTGTTTCTAGATGTATAAGGAGCTGGAGTTCCAGCTGAATAAGGTAAAGCTAATCCTATTGCTTCAGAAACACATGCCATAGTATTTGCAGTAAATTGACCACCACAAGCGCCTGCGCTTGGACATGCTTTTAGTTCTAATTTTCTTAATGCATGAGCTGTCATTTTTTTTGATGTATATTTTCCAACTCCTTCAAATACATCTACAACTGTTACATCTTTTCCATTAAATCTTCCTGGTAAAATCGATCCACCATAAATAAAAACACTTGGAATATTTAATCTAACCATAGACATCATAAGACCTGGTAAAGATTTATCGCAACCTGCTAAACCAACTAAAGCATCATAGCAATGACCCCTAACTGTAAGTTCAGTTGAATCAGCTATTACATCTCTAGATATTAAAGAAGATTTCATGCCTTCGTGGCCCATCGCAATACCATCTGTTACTGTAATTGTACAAAATTCTCTAGGAGTTCCACCTGATATACTTACTCCTTTTTTTACTGATTGTGCTTGTTT
>CACDJC010000014.1 GCA_902552475.1 uncultured Pelagibacteraceae bacterium
TTAGAGGCATCTCTTGTATTGATTTAGAAAAAACAGAGTCAAAGAGAAAAAGTTGTGTGGTGTCTAGATCATTTGGTCAAAGAATTGAAAAATACCAAGAGTTAAAAGAAGCAGTTGCTAGCTATTGTTTAAATGCTTCTGAAAAAATTAGATCTGAGTCTTTAATTGCAAAATCAATAACTGTTTTTATAAGAACGAGTCCATTTCAAAGTCGTTTTGGATATTATTCAAATTCAAAGACAGTTGATTTTCCAATTGCAACAAATAATAGTATTGAAATTGTTAAAACCGCTTTAACTACTTTAGAAAGTATTTTCAAAAATGGATATCGTTATCAAAAAGCTGGCGTAATATTGTCCAACTTATCTGAGTCCACTAATAGTAAAAATTTATTTTCTTCTGAAAAAGATGAGAAAATAAGCTGTTTAATGAGGTCTATTGATAACACCAATTATAGATATGGAAGATCGTCTATAAGTCTAGCAAGCGCTGGGGTTCAAAAGAGATGGAATATGAAAAGAGAATACTCTTCTAAAATAGATACATCTGATTTTTATTGTCTGCCAAAAATACTAACTTAAAATAACTATTACCCATTAAGCCAAACAACACTTTTGCATGCATTTTTATATGCTTCATCTTCACTAGAAAAAATATTATCCCCAAAAAAACCAACTTTATACCAACCTTCGTTGGTTTCTGAGTCTCTTCTATATTCTTCAAATCCAAAAGTATTATCTTCTCTTTGGAAGATATCTAAACAAAGACTTTTATCTGTATTATTTATTGAACGAACAATAATTTTTTTTTTCACTATGTAATTTTCATTTATATTATTCCCACTCAATAGTGCCAGGGGGTTTACTTGTTGTGTCATAAACAACTCTATTAATACCCTTAACTTTGTTAATAATGTTATTGGAAACTTTCTTTAAAAAATCTTGGTCAAAAGGATAATAATCAGCCGTCATGCCATCAACGGAAGTTACAGCTCTAATTGCACAAACATTTTCATAAGTTCTTGAGTCTCCCATTACACCGACGGTCTTTACTGGCAGTAGAACACAAAAGGCTTGCCAAATTTTATCATATAATTTTTCTTTTTTTAGTAAATCGATATAAATTTTGTCAGCTTGTCTTAAAATTTCTAATCTATTTTTTGTCACTTCACCTAATATCCTAATAGCTAAACCAGGACCTGGGAAAGGATGACGATTTCTAATATTATCACTAAGACCAAGTTCCTTTCCTAAAATTCTTACTTCATCTTTAAATAAAGTATTAAGAGGCTCAACAAGTTTCAGATTCATTTTTTTAGGTAGTCCACCAACATTATGATGACTTTTAATTGTAGCACTTGGAGCACCAGTTACTGAACGGCTTTCGATAACATCTGGATATAAAGTACCCTGTGCAAGATATTCTATGCCTTTATATTTGTTAGCACATTTATCAAATGTTTTTATAAACTCTTTTCCAATAAGTTTTCTTTTCTTTTCGGGGTCAGTTACCCCTTTAAGAACTTTCATAAACTGTTTTGATGCATCTACTGAAATAAATTTAAAGTTACTTTTCCTTTTAAAAAAATTATGAATCTCTTTTTTTTCTCCCATTCTTAGCAATCCATGGTCTACAAAAATACAAAGTAATCTTTTACCAATTGCTTTATTCAAAAGAAGAGCAGCAACACTAGAATCTACCCCGCCTGAAAGACCACATATAACTTTTTTATTTACCAATTTTTTCTTCAATAAAGTAATATTTTCTTTCTTGAATTTCTTCATATTCCATTGGGGTTTGCACTTACACACCTCAAACAAAAACTTTTTTATTATAGATTTTCCATCTTTTGTGTGAGTTACCTCTGGATGAAATTGAAGACCAAATATTTTCATTTTTTCATTAGCAATTCCAACAAAATTTTCATTATTACTTTTAGCAAAGCTTATAAAATTTTTAGGTAGTGTTTTCACACTATCTCCATGAGACATCCAAACATCATGTTTTGTTTTTGTTTTCCAATTATTAGGACAAATTGAAGATTTTTTTATAACTCTAATAGAAGTATCTCCATATTCTCTACCTGAAATTTTCTTTATTTTTCCACCTAATGCAGATGAAATTAACTGCATTCCGTAACAAATACCGAGAATAGGAATGCCTAAGAAAAAAATTTCTCTTTTTATTGAAGGAAAACCTCTCTTTGTAACCGATAATGGGCTGCCAGATAGAATTATTCCAACAGGATTTTCATTTTTTATATATTTTAATGAAAATTTATTAAATGGAACAACTTCACAATATACTTTTTGGCTTCTAACACTTCTTGCTATTAGTTGTGTTACTTGTGAGCCGAAATCGACAATCACTACTTTTTTTAGCATTTAGATCTTAAAATCTTTAATATTAGTAGTCTCGTATTTTTCAAAAGGCATGTGTATCCATGGAGAACCCTTTAGAAACTCCACAGAATAATCTGGCTTAAATTGTGATTGTTCCTTATGCCAAAGAACAGCGGTTTTAACTTTTTCTTCTAGATAGAAACCATAAAATAATTCCAACCACTTTATGCTTTTAATTAAAGTTTTACCTGAGTCTGCAAGATCATCTACTAATAAAACATGTGAACCTAAGTTTGGTGTTGTCTTTGCTAAATCACGTGAAAATGTAAACTGTCCTTGTTGATCTAAAATATTTCCAGTACCTTTTTTATATGATTCAACTGACATTATTGCGAGAGGTACATCAAAGAGTCGGCTAAAAATATCGCCTACCCTAAGACCACCTTTTGCAATACAAATAACTTGATTAAATTTGCAACCATCCTCATAAACTTTGATAGCTAATTCTTCAATTTTTTTATTATATTCTTCCCAGGTAATATAAATATCTGACATAACAAAATATTTATTACTTTATTTTACAAATAAAATCTAGCAACCTGGGGTTGGATTTTTTAATTCTTTTCCAAAACTTTTACCGGAGAAGTAGTTTTAAAAGTTTGTTATTTTTAATTTTAACATCTAGTTTACCATTAGATTTTTCTAATTTTTTATATGCAAAGCTCACAAAGATAATATTAACACTAAAACTCTAAACTTTAAAAAGTTTATCTGATAAATTTTGAAGATTGTCGCCCCAAAAAACTTTATCTTTAATAGTTTTGAAATCTACATCAAAAACAGTTGACATTGCTGAGGCATAGACTGAACGAGAGTCTATTGTTGAATTTAAATCTCTTCCTTGAAATAATTCTTTACCTTTTAAACCTGGCCAATCTGTGTAAACCTGGTTCTTTTTAAGGATTCCACCACCCATAAATATTGCAGAACCATAACCATGTTCGGTTCCTAATCCGCTATTTTGTTTTATTGTTCTGCCAAACTCGGTTAGAGTAACAATTAGTGTATTATCAAATTCCTCCTTTAGTCTTCTCTTTAAGGTATAAAAAATAAGATCCATTTCTTTCAAACAATCAGAATGAGTGCCATGAACTCCTCCTTGGGCTGCATGAGTATCAAATCCACCAACTTCAAATACTGCAACTCTTGGACCATCTGGTTTTTTTAATAAAGTTCCAGCCTCATTTGCTAATGAATAAGTGTCATCTGCAGCATAAGAAGTTTCTTTTGGTCTAGACTTTATTGTTTCAAGCATATCTAATAACTCAGCTTCAGATCTATCTTTGTAAGCTTTATTTAATAGAGCTAAAACTTTATCATTAGGAAGTTTTCCTTTGGTAGGATAATAATTATTATTTTGAGGCACGCCTCTTAAAATTAATGGCATTGGTAGAGCTAAAGCCAAACCTTCTTTTTTTAATCCAGCAACTTTCATTCCTCTTCCTAGCCAACCTGTTTTTACTTTGTAAGGAATTTTTCCTCCAGACTCCATTAGGTTTTGACCATCAAAATGTGATCTTTCTGTATAAGGAATATTAGTTGCATGAACAATTGCCCCTTGTTTTTCTTTCCACAATGTATGAAAATTTTCTAAAACTGGATGCAAAGAGAAATCAGAGTTTAGTTTGATAGTGTCATCTAAAATAAGTTCTTTTCTTCTTTTTTCAAAATTTTTATCACCGATTACCGGAACAGCGCACAAAGCGTCCATTCCACCTCTTAACATTATTACTACTAAATTTTTTTTTGCTTTGTTTGAAGAATAAACTGGCAAACCAGTTCCAGCTAAAAATAGTGTTGTTAAAGATCCTTTTAAGAATGTTCTTCTTGATATTTTCATGCTCTTATTACCTCGGGTAAGTTAAATAATAATATATGCTTATCAATTGGTTTTTGATTTTCATTTAAAATACTCATTATTTTGTCAGGATTATCAAAGTTATTAATCACGACTTTTTCATAAAATTCATTATTTTTATTATCTGGTTTTAAATTTATATAACCTTGTCTTGCATAAAGAAGTCTTCTGATCACCAATTCTGGTGACATCCAATCTTCTGCTATATCAGAGTAACCATTTGGTTGTTTTGATTTATATGGATGGTGACCCATATCCTTCATAAATCTATGAGGTTTTGCTTGATAAGGATCAAGACCATATCCAAGTATAAAGTTATCAAATTTTTCTTCGCCTGGAGGCCATTTTGCATCTGTCATTCTACTCATTTGTAACCACCAGTTTTCAGGATTTTGAAATTTATTGTGCATATCATTAAATTTAAATGTTACTTCTATTGCAGCTTTATGCACCTCAGGCAAATAACCTCCACTTTTTTCCCATGCTTTAACAATAGGATCTGTCATCTCTTTTGTTGGATAATCTGTAATTAAATATCTGCAAAGTTTGTAAGCAATAAATTCTCTGCAAGAGGGATGATTAACTAAAAATTTGATTGCCGCAGGAAGACCTTTTTTAGATTTAGGAAACTCTTTTCCCCAAAATATTTTTTTTCCAGGCTCGTGATATTTTCTTTGAAATTTGACATCAGCTGTTTCAAGTAAAGTCTTGTGCTTGGAATCATCGGGTGCCCAACCTGTCATTATTAAAGCTAGTTCCTTTATATTTTCTTGGGTGTAACCAGCATTTGGGGAAACTGTATGAAGTTCTAAAAGTTCTCTAGCGTGGTTTTCATTTATTGTTGCCGGTCTTTTTTTTCTTCTTCTCCACTCAGCTCTCGCATCTTCTGATTTTGGACCAACATTTTCTCCATTATCTAAATGATGAATCATGGCCCAAGCAACTGTAGCCTCATAAGCTAGCTCTTCAAAAGTTTTGTTTAAATTTGCTCTAATTGACTCTCTTTGGTATGCGCCTGTGGTGTAATTTGCCAAAGAATCTTTATCACTAATTGTAAAATGATTACCCCAAAAATACCATAATTTCGCAAGTACAGGGTATTCTCCTTTGGTAGCCTCTTTTTGTCTTATCGCTAGCTCAAGATTTCTCCAAAATTTTTGTCCTGTATCAGCTCTTAATTTATTTTTAGCAGCTTTATATCCCATTTTATCTTTCTTAAATTTTTTTCTTAGTATTTTTCTGTCATTGTAAACCCAATCTCTATAATGCTTCCTTAGTTCTTTTTCCGAGTAAATTTTACCTTTATAAGAAAATTCTGGAATTTTATCTGTAATCTGTGAAGTTGCCCAAGTAAGTGGGTCTGATGGTATTTTTTCATCAGGTCCTAAACCAAAAGCAATTTTTCTAAAAAAGTTTTTCATATTTTTTTGTTGTCCCTTGATTTACAAGTCAGCACAACCAGACTTGATTATTATATTTTATCAATTTTTGAAATGTTTGACAATGAATTTTTAAAATTATTTAAATTTTCTCTTTTTGATATAAAGAATACTGAAAATACCAAACCGATTACTGCTAAAGCTGGTATGAGCATTATAATTGATATTTTTTCATAAATTAAAAACATGAAGATTGCTAAGAACAGAATAGACCTTAACAAGACACTAATTTTAAAAACAGAAATAATTGAAAGAGAATGTAAGACTAAATTTTTAAAACTCATTTTTGAAGGACCAAAATATCTCTCGCCTCTAATTGAAGGTGTGGAAGATTTATCATTATCAACTTTTTCTAAAGATCCAGAAAAACTACTCCAAGAAGCTTTATCATTTATCATTTTTTCTATAGTTGATTTTGTTAAACAAGTATAATTTCCAAATTTAATATTTTTTCCTGTAAATGTTAAAGTTAAAATTTTATGGAAACTGTAACAGATCTTAAAAAATAAACCTTCTGATCTTTTTATTCTCTCTCCTACAATAGTTTTATTAGGAGAATAATTTATATGTTCTACAAAATTTTTAATTTCCTCAGCTCTGTCTTCACCATCACCATCCATAGGAATTACATAATCAAATTCTTCTTTTTCAAATATATATTTCAGGCCTGTAGCAATACATCTGGTGTGGCCTATATTTTCTTTCATATTTATAATCTTAATTGACTGAATATTTGATAAATTTGAATTATTAATTGATGAGTCTTCAGTTGATGCATCGTTAACAATTATGATTGAAAATTTACAATCTAAATTTGAAATATTAGAATTTATATCTTCTAATAATTTAGAAACAGATCTCCAATCATTATAAATTGGTATTAAAATTACTATATTCATTAACTTACAGATCTTATTAATCTAAATAGTGATGCAAAAAATCCATATCCAGATAATTCAATTAAGATAACTATTCCAATTATAAATAATATTTTTTTTCTCTTTTCACTAATTTTAAAACTCATTTATATTTTTTGCATTTTAAATTTTTGTTGCATAAATAAACATTATATGGATCATAAATCCACTTAGGTCTTTCTTTTAAATGATACGACAAATTTCCTGCAATCCATTCATTCCCCTTAACATAGGCTATTTTTCCAATAACCTCACTTTGATTTTTGTAAAAAGCTATTGCTTTTTTTGCTTCATCTTTTCCTAGATAGTCAGTTCTCTTATCAGTTTTTGTTACTGAAACATATGAGTAAGCAAATGGAGAAAAAATAAATAAAATTAGAAAGACAGTAGTAAAGCCTTTTAGTTTATTTAAGTTAATTTGAGATTGAAAAATATAAATAACCAAAACTCCAAAGAATAAGTAAAATGGAGTCATCCACATTGTTCTAATTTTAACTCCCATAATCATTGAAGTTAAAAATACCAAAGCTATTGGAGCAATATTAATTGCTAATAAAAATAATAATTTATTATCTTTAAAATTAAATCTAGTCTTTAATTTACTGTTTAAAAAAATAAGCATTAAAAAGAAAGGTATCAATATTCCAATTTGTTTTCCTAAAAAGATTATTGGGTGAATTATATGATCTAAGAAATTTTGATCACCAGTTCCTGTTCTATCAAGCCCATAAGTAATAGTTATATAATTATTTTCATTTAACCAAATTAAGTGGGGTAATAAAACTATTAAAAATGGAAATATAGATAAAATGCATTTAAAATCTAATTTTCTTTTATAGATCATATAAATTAAAAAAATATCAACTCCAAAACCTAAATAGATAAATAAATATTTTGATAAAAATCCAAATCCAGAAAATAAACCAAATAAAAGCCAGTCTATAATTTTATTATCTTTAAAACCTTTCCATAAGTATAGAACTGTCAAAGCCCAAAAAGGCATCAAACAAACATTCACATTAAATTCAGGAGTAGTGAAATTGTAAAAATAAATTCCCTCTAATAATAAAACAGATAATAAACAAAAAACTTTGTTTTCAAAAAAATCTTCTGCAAATTTAAAAACAGCAAAAAAAGAAATAATAACACAAATTTGACTTAACAAATAATAAGCCCAGTCCTTTGAACCAAAGATTTTATAAAAAATTTCAACTAAAAAAGCACTCATTGGAGGATGCTTGTTAAATCCCCAATCTAAATTACTTCCCCAAGCTAATGCTTCGATTGTATCAAGTGGTAAATTGTTATTTGTTAAAGTTGGAATTAAAGTCCAAACAATTAAATGTATTACGATGAAAGTGTAAAAAAAACTTTTTAAATTTTTTTCATTTAAAGCCATTTTATATAATTTATACGATTAATGATCTCTTGACACTCAATAATTCATGAATATATTCACCGAACTCAAAAAAAAGAGCATGGTTAAGATCTCTAAAAAATATATTCCAAAAGAAACTGAAAAATACATGTGTGCAAAACATCTAGCATATTTCAAACAAAAATTGCTGGAATGGAAGAAGGATTTAAAAAGAACAAACAATGAGGCAATATTTAATGCCTCAATGGATGATAATAGTGCTTCAGCAGATATCGTTGATCAAGCAAGCTCGTATACAGAAAAAAATGTAGAAATGAGAGCAATTAATAGACAAATAAAATTAATATCAAAAATTGATGGAGCTCTTAAAAAAATTCAAGATGGTACTTATGGTTTTTGTGAAGAAACCGGAGACCCAATTGGATTAAAAAGATTGATGGCAAGACCGGTTGCTACTCTAAGTATTGCGGCACAAGAAAAACACGAAAAAGAAGAAAAAGTATACGCTGATATTTAAGGTAAAGGAATTTCAATATCCTTATTCATAAATTTAAAACCTTTATCCACTGCTGGACGCTTAGAAATTTCTAAATACCATTTGCTTAGATGATTAAAATTAGCTAGTCCAATATCATGTATAGGATGCCTTGCTATCCATGGCCATGTAGCTATGTCGGCAATAGTATATTTATCTCCTGCTAAAAATTTTGACTGACCTAGTCTTTCATCTAGATCTTGATAGATTCTTTTTGTTATTTCAAAATATCTTTTTTCTCCAAATTCACTTTTGCCTTGATGATAATGATGAAATTGATGGTGTTGTCCTATCATAGGACCCACATATCCCATCTGGCCCATTAACCATTGATTAATTTTAAGTTTATTTTCTTTATCATAAAATTTATTACTTTTTTCACCCAGATACATCAGAATAGCGCCTGACTCGAAAATGGCTTCTTTATTATTATCATGGTCGATAATTACAGGAATTTTACTAAACGGACTTATCTTTCTAAATTCAGGTTTAAATTGTTCTTTCTTTTCATGAAGATCAACATTGGTTACTTTGTATTCATATCCAATCTCTTCAAGCATGATACTTATTTTTTTTCCATTTGGGGTATCAGCAGAAAATAATTCGATCACTCCTTTACACCTATTCTTCCTTTGACTGTCTTAGACGTTGTTGTAAATTCAAATCTATATTTTTCATTAGGTCTTGCGTATTTAAAACAACCTCTGGCTGCAAGAGCTCCTTCATGAAATCCAGACAGAATTAATTTCAATTTTCCTGGATAAGTACAAATATCGCCGATGGCAAAAATACCTTTTTTGTTAGTTTCAAAATTTTCAGTATTCACAGGTATTGTTTTTTTCTCAATATTCAATCCCCATTCTAAAATAGGTCCTAGCTGCATAATTAAACCAAAAAATCCTAATACATAATCTGCATCAATTGTTTTACTTTCACCTTCTTCATTTTTTATTTCAACACTTTCAAGATTGTCATTTCCTTTTACATCCTTGATTGAATACTTGGTAAATAGTTCAACCTTTTTTTCATTTTGTAATTGTTTTATTCTTTCTACACTTGCAGGTGCTCCTCTAAATTCATCTCTTCTATGAATTAAAGTAACATTTGAATTTTTTGAAAGTTCTATTGCCCAATCTAGTGCGCTGTCTCCGCCTCCAAAAATAACAACTTTTTTATCTTTGAAGATTGTCTTGTCTTTTACTGAATATAACACCGAATTTTCCTCGAATTTTTCGCAATTTTTTGTTGGAAATTTTCTTGGTTCGAATGAACCAACTCCACCCGCAATTACAATATTTGGCGTTAAAAACTCTTTACCTTTTAACGTTTTTACAAACCATTTGTTATTTTCATTTTTTACTTCTTGAACCCTATCACTTAAATGAAAATTAAAACTAAAAGGTTTTATTTGTTCAATTAAATTATTTGTAAGTTCTTCGCCTGTACATTCTGGAATAGCTGGAATATCATAAATTGGTTTATCAGGATAAAGTTCTATGCATTGCCCTCCAATTTTATCAAGATTATCTACTATTTCACATTTAAGTCCAATAATTCCTAATTGGTGTGCACAAAATAATCCTGTTGGTCCTGCTCCAATTATTAAAACGTCTGTATTTATCATTAAATTTGTTTTTCCGGTAAATGAACAACAAGACCGTTTAATTCATCTGATACAGTAATCTGACAACTTAATCTGCTGCTTGAATTTGGTTCATAAGCTTGGTCTAACATATCATCTTCACCTATTGCTTTTTCTGGTAATTTATTAAACCATTCTTCTTTGACATAAACATGGCAAGTAGCACAAGCCATACCTCCTCCACAATCAGCATCAATGCCTGGAATGTCATTTTGAACCGCACCTTCCATAACACTAAGGCCATTCGCAACATCAACTTCGTGCTCTTTACCACTATGTTCAATATATTTGATTTTAGCCATATGGAATTTTTATAAACGCAAAAAAAAATAGGGCAAGTAATTAAACTTGCCCTATTTATTAATTATTTACTCTTACTAATTATCTTCTAGAAGAGTTTGCAACAGCGCAAGACCAGATAATTAAACCAAATGCGATTTTATTAACAAAGTCTGCTAAGTTGTAAATAACGTTAAGTGCATTAGCGTCAATACCACCTGTTAGGTATCCAAAAATGTAACCTAATGGGTAGATTGCCCAACCAATAGTAACGATCATTCTTAATGCACCGAATGCTGTTACTAAGGCTTTGTTTCCAGATTTAGCTGCTGCTTTTCCTGCTTCACCTGAAAAGATTTCATAAAGAATATAAATCCAACCTGCTATCCCGATAATGAAACCAAGTGTAGCATTAATGAATCCAGCTTCTCCAAGATATCCACCAATTAACATTACTAAAGAACCAATCAAGATTCTCCAGAAAATGTTACTATCAACTTTTCTTACTGCTGAAAGAATTAAGTAAAATTCTACTAGCTGTAAAGGTACAGTAATTAACCAGTCAATGTATCTGTATACAGTTGGAGTATCACCTGTTTCAACCCAAACCGCTCTCATATACATGTAATGGATAAATGCAATACCAGTTACTAAACCAGCTACGTTTACAGATTTTCTCCACTGAGCTCCGACATTTGCCTGCTCCATAAAGAAAAACGCAGTAGCTGCTAACATACCCATAGAAATTAACCAGAATGAAATACCAACGAAATCATCCGTAGCTAAAAAGGCAGTTGCTGCATTAGCCGCTGTAGTTGCTCCAAAAAGCACCAAAGCTAAAGCTAACATTTTTATTGTCTTCATAAAAAACTCCCTCATAGTTAGTTTTTTTATAGTTTAAATTTAAACTACGGACTAATCTAATGATTTGCCCAAAGTTACGGGTTAGATATCAAATAAATTTACTTAATTGAAGACTTTTTGACCTCCAAAAAGTATTGATTTTACTCACTTTATGAAATTAAATACAACCTGTTACATAAAATCATTATAAAAGGGAAGCAAAAAACAAATCACTATGAAAACCAGTTTTAATGAGATTTATCAAAATTCCATCCAAAAACCTGAAGAATTTTGGGAAAATATTTCAAATGATATTTTTTGGTTTAAGAAACCATCAAAGATTTTGAATAAATCTAACCCTCCATTCTACAAATGGTTTGAGGATGGCATAACAAACTCTTGCTACAACGCAGTTGATTTACATATTGATCAGGGCAAAGGAGAAAAAATAGCATTAATTTATGATAGTCCTATAACAGGCAATAAAGCTAAGCTCACATATAATCAGCTAAAAGAAAAAGTATCTAAGTTTGCTGGCGCATTAGACAACCAAGGTATCAAAAAAGGAGATAGAGTAATTATTTATATGCCAATGATCCCAGAGGCAGTTGTTGCAATGCTTGCATGTGGAAGAATTGGAGCAATTCATTCGGTAGTTTTTGGTGGCTTTGCATCAAACGAGCTTGCTAGCAGAATAGATGATAGCAAAGCAAAAATTTTAATAACTGCATCCTGTGGATTTGAGCCAGGAAGAACTGTAGAATATAGACCTTTGGTAGATGGTGCCTTAAAGCTTGCAAAGCACAAAGTTGATAAAGTTATTTTCTTTCAAAGAAAAGATCATGAAGTCACTCTAAATAAACCTTTAGAAATAAGTTGGGAAGAAGCATTAGTTAATTCAAAAGATAAAGATTGTGTCGAAATGGGATCAAACGAATTTGCCTATATCCTTTACACATCAGGAACAACGGGTATCCCAAAAGGTATAGTTAGAGACATTGGGGGACATATCGTAGCTCTTAAATGGACAATGAAAAATATTTATAACATTGATGAAGATGATGTTTGGTGGTCAGCAAGTGACATTGGATGGATTGTTGGACATTCTTATATTGTTTATGCCCCTCTTTTTAAAGGATGTACTACAGTTCTATTTGAAGGGAAGCCAGTAGGCACTCCTGACGCAGGTGTTTTTTGGAGAATTATTTCTGAATATAAAATAAAATCATTGTTTACAGCTCCAACAGCATTCAGGGCTATTAAAAAAGAAGATCCTGAAGGAAAGTTCTTCTCCAAATATGATTTGAGTTCTTTTGAGTCTCTATTTCTTGCCGGAGAAAGAGCTGATCCTGATACAATAAAATGGGCAGAAAATCTTTTGAATGTTCCAGTAATTGATCATTGGTGGCAAACAGAAACAAGTTGGGCAATTAGCTCAAATTGTACGGGCATTGAAATGCAAAAAACAAAATATGGTTCTGCATGTAAAGCTGTGCCAGGTTATGATGTAAAGATAATTAAACCTGATCAAACATTAGCTGAACCAAATGAAATGGGTGATATCGTTGTTAAGTTACCGCTACCGCCTGGAACATTTCCTACTCTTTGGAATGCTGATGAAAGATATAAAGAAAATTATATGACTAACTATGACGGTTATTATCAAACTTATGATGCGGGTCACATAGATGAAGATGGGTACATTTGGATTATGTCTAGAACTGATGACATTATTAATGTTGCAGGACATAGATTATCTACAGGTGCAATTGAAGAGGTATTATCTGAACATCAATCAGTTGCAGAATGTGCAGTTTTAGGAATTGCAGATAAATTAAAAGGACAATTGCCTATAGGTTTGATTGTTTTAAAAACTGGAGTTGAAAAAAATAATGATGCAATTGCTAAAGAATGTGTTCAAATGGTAAGAGATAAAATTGGACCTGTTGCAGCATTTAAAGTTGTAATTGTCATAAAAAGATTACCTAAAACAAGATCTGGAAAAATATTAAGAGGAACTATTAGAAAAATTGCCGATAAAGAAGATTATAAAATGCCAGCAACTATAGATGATCCTGCAATTCTTGATGAAATAACTCAAAGCTTAATAGAAAATAATATTCTTAATAAATAAATATTATTAGTTTTGAAACTTTATGGGTTTCCCGGTTGGTTCTCCTAGAATTTTACCATCTTGCATTTTGATATCACCATTTATTATTGTATAAACTGGGGTACCTTTAAATTTATATCCATCAAAGGGTGACCATCCACACTTACTCTCTATTTTTTCATTTTTGATTTCAATAGTTTTACTCATATCAACAATTGTAAAGTCAGCATCATAATCTTTCTTTATATAACCCTTGCCAATGATGCCAAAAATTTTTGCTGGATTTTCACATATGAGACTCATCAATTGAACCAAAGTTAATTTTCCCTCGTTTACATGATTTAACATTACGGATAACAAGGTTTGTACACCGGGCATTCCAGATGGGGTATTAGGATATTCTTTGTCTTTATTTATTTTCAAATGTGGAGCATGATCAGATCCAATAGTATCGTTATAATTGTTTCTCACAGCATACCATAGTCGATCATAATGACTTTTGTCTCTTAGCGGTGGATTCATTTGGGCATAAGTACCCAATTCATCATAACAATCTGGAGCATATAGAGTTAAATGTTGTGGTGTTATTTCAAAAGTTATGTTTCCTTTATTTTGAGATAAAAAATCAACTTCTTGTTTTGTAGTAATATGCAAAATATGTGCTTTCTTACCCAATCTGTTAGCAATTTTAACAATCCTTCTAGTAGATGAAATTGCGCACTCTTCGTTTCTCCATATAGGATGTGAATGAACATTTCCATTTTCTCTTAATTTTTTTCTAAGATTTAAAATATCTTCATCTTCTGAATGAACTGCAACAATTTTAGATGTGCTTTCAAATACTTTTTCAATATCTTCTTCTCTATGAACTAGTAAAGTACCTGTAGAAGAACCTGCAAATAATTTAACACCACAGCATCCATCTAAACCTTTAAGATCAGCTAATTCGCTTTGATTAGTGGGAGTTGCTCCAAAATAAAATGCATGATTACAGTACATTCTATTTTTTGCTAAATCTATTTTTCTGTTAAATTCCTCTCTGTTTGTAGTTGCAGGATTGGTATTAGGCATTTCAAAAACTGAAGTAATACCGCCAACTATTGCAGCTCTGCTTCCTGAAGCTAAATCTTCTGTGTCTGTTGATCCTGGTTCTCTAAAATGTGTTTGTGTATCTATACAACCAGGTAAAACCGTTAATCCTTTTGCATCAACTGATTTTTTTGCTTCTTCTTCTAAGCTACCGATTTTTACAATCTTGCCACCTTGAATGCCTATATCAACATCTTTAAGGTCATTATCAATATAACACTGACCATTTTTGATTATTAGATCTAACATTTTAGAAAAAAGTACTTATATCATTATTTGAATACATGCAATTATGAAAATTAATGATGTTTACATTCTTGAAGATAGAGGTCTTCTTTATATAAATGGAGACGACGCTAGAGAATTTTTACAAAATATTATTACAAACAATATAGAAAATGTTACAGAGGATAAAAGTTGTTTTGCAGCTCTTTTGAGTCCTCAAGGTAAATATCTTTATGATTTTATAGTTGTTAAACATAAATCAGGATATTTTTTAGATTGTGAAAAACAAAACATAGAAGAATTATATAAACAATTAAATCTGTATAAACTCAAATCTAAAGTTGAAATTCTAAATCTTAGTAATGAATTTGTTGTAGCAATACTTAGTAAAGAAAAATTTTTAAGTTTAGATAATTCTAAAGATGAAAAAGGATTTACAATTAAATATCGTGAAGACTCTATTTTTTTAGACCCAAGATCTAAAGATTTGGGCGCAAGGCTAGTTATCAATTTAGAAAAATTACATCTTTCGTTAAAAAAACTAGAATTAAAAATTTCAGATAACAAAAATTATCATGAATTAAGTCATAATCTAGGAATCGCTCAAATTGATACTAAAAAACTTCAAAATAAAATTTTTGGAATAGAATGCAACTTTGAAGAGTTGAATGGTATTGATTTTAAAAAAGGATGTTACGTTGGTCAAGAAAATACCGCAAGAATAAAACTTAAAGAAAAATTAAATAAAAGACTTTTTGCAATTAAAATTTTAGAGGGAAAAATCAACAGTAATGAAATCATGTTTGAAGATAAAGAAATAGGAAAAATACTTATTGATAATCAAAATCCATTTGCTTTAATAAAATTTAATATTGAAAATTTTAATTTTGATAATAATTTTAAATGTGGTGATTCAAAAATTAAAATTATTAAACCCAAATGGTTTTAATCACTTTAAAAATTTTGATAAATCTGGTTTAAAATAATCTGGACCTTTCATAACCTTTCCATGTTCATTATAAATTGGCTTTTTATCTTTTCCTAATTTGCTCATATTGGAATTTTGAACTTCATTAAAACATTTATCTAAATTTATTCCAAAAGCATGGCCTGCTCCATAAGTTACATACAAGATATCAGTTAAAGCATCAGCAACTTCTATAATATCATTATCTGATATTGCTTTCTTTAACTCATCAAGTTCTTCTGAAATTAGGCTTATTCTTAAAGAATTAATTTTTTCGTTACTAAGACTTGAATTAGTTTTAACTTCTTGACCAAATGTTTTCATAAACAATCCAACTTTTTCAAAATTTGTCATTTAACTCCTATATGATTTATTAATTTTTTAATGTATAAATGATTAACTATACTCTCAAAAGTTATACTATGAAATTTAGAAAAGAATATGACAGTATTGGCTCAATAAATGTGCCTGTGGATAAATATTGGGGTGCTTCTACTCAAAGATCAAAAAAATACTTTGATATTGGAGATGTTTTAGTAAGGCCAATTTTAATTAAGTCGATAGCAATAATAAAAAAAGCAGCAGCAATAGTAAATTACAAAAATAAAGATATTGATAAAAAAATCTCCCAATCAATTGTAAAGGTTGCTGATGAAATTATAAAAGGAAAATTAGACGATCATTTTCCGCTAAAAGTATGGCAGACAGGATCTGGTACTCAAACAAATATGAATGTTAATGAAGTAATTTCAAATAGAGCAATTGAAGTACTTAAAGGCAAAAAGGGTTCAAAAAAACCAGTTCATCCAAATGACCATGTAAATAAATCTCAATCAACAAATGATGTTTTTCCGACTGCAATGCATATTGCAATTGCAATGAAAACCACTGATTTATTAATTCCAGGATTAAATTTATTAAATAAAGAATTAAAAAAAAAAGTAAGGCAATTTAATAATATTGTAAAAATTGGCAGAACCCACTTGCAAGATGCAACTCCATTATCCTTGGGACAAGAATTTTCTGGATACCAATCGCAGCTTGAAAAATGTATAGAAAGAATTGAAAATGCTTTAAATGAAATATTTTTCTTAGCGCAAGGTGGAACGGCAGTTGGAACTGGAATAAACACAAAAAAAAATTTCGATAAAAAAATAGTCTACGAAATAAAAAAAATTACTAAACTTCCTTTTAAACCAGCAAAAAATAAATTTGCAGCTCTTGCGGCACATGATGCAATTGTAAATTTTTCTGGAACATTAAATACAACCGCTGTTTGCTTGATGAAGATTGCAAATGACATTCGCTTTTTAGGTTCTGGACCAAGAGCAGGATATGGAGAATTAATACTTCCAGAAAACGAACCAGGTTCTTCAATTATGCCAGGAAAAGTAAATCCAACACAATGTGAGGCAGTGACCATGGTATGTGTAAAAGTTATTGGAAACCATAATGGAATTACGATGGCCGGTTCACATGGTCATTTTGAGCTAAATGTTTTCAAACCATTAATTATTCATAATATTCTTCAATCAATTCAAATTTTATCAGATAGTACTAATAGTTTTGCAAAATATTGTGTATCTGGATTAAAAGCTGACAAAAATAGAATAAAACAATTAGTAGACAATTCTTTAATGCTTGTAACCGCATTATCTCCAAAAATTGGTTATGACAATGCAGCTAAGATAGCAAAAAAAGCACTAAAAAATAAAACAACTTTAAAAGTTGAAGCACTAAAATCTGGTCTTATAAATGAAAAAGATTATGATCGAATTGTTAATCCAAAAAAGATGATAAGCCCAAATTAGGTGTTTAAAATCTCTTTTAATAAAGATCTTAACTCTTGTATGTTTCCTACTTTATAAATTTGATTAAATAAATTTTGATTTTTTGTATTGTTTATTTTAATTTCAGAAATTAAAA
>CACDJC010000015.1 GCA_902552475.1 uncultured Pelagibacteraceae bacterium
ACTATAAAACCTATCTCTAATATCAGCTCGAATAAAAAATTGGATTATGAAAAAAATTTAGAACCAAATGATGATTTTATAAATCAATTAAAACAACTTAACGATTTATATAAATCTGGAGTTTTGACCAAAGAAGAGTTTGAAAAAGCAAAGAAAAGAATATTAAACTAATGAAAATATTTCCTGCAATAGATATAAAAGATAAAAAGTGCGTAAGGTTAGTCAAAGGAGACTTTGATAATAAAACTGAATATGACATGTCTCCAGTTGACCAAGCTGGTAAATATAAAGACTACGGATTTAAAAATTTACACATAGTTGACTTGGATGGAGCATTAACTGGAGAGACTGTAAATATTGATATTATTGAGAAAATTGTTGGTAAATTTGATCTTAAAATTGAGATTGGCGGAGGTATAAGAGATTTTGAGAGTATTCAAAAATATACCGATGCAGGTATAGATAAAGTAATTTTAGGAAGCGCTGCAATAAAAGATAAAAATTTTTTAAAAGAAGCATGTCAAAAATTTCCAGGTAAGGTTGCTTTAGGTTTAGATGCTAAAGATGGTTATTTATCTGTATCTGGATGGAAGGAAAATTCTAATTTAAAAACTTTAGATTATTTAAAAGATGTAAATGATTATGGTGCTAGTAGATTGATTTATACAGATATAAATAGAGATGGAATGAAGATGAGTCCAAACTTTGAAGAAACAGAAAATGTTGCAAACAATTCAAACTGTCCTGTTATTATTTCTGGGGGTGTTTCATCAATAGATGATATTAAAAAAGTAAAAGAAATAAATAACAAAAACATTGAAGGAATTATAGTTGGTAAAGCTATATATGATGGTGATATTAAATTAGATGAACTTGCAAAAGAGATAGATGCTTAAAAATAGAATTATACCTTGCTTAGATGTAAAAAATGGACGAGTTGTTAAAGGGATTAACTTTGTTGATTTACAAGATGCAGGTGACCCAGTTGAACAAGCTAATATTTATAGTGATGGTGGGGCTGATGAAATTTGTTTTTTAGACATCACTGCTTCTAATGAAAATAGGGATACGATTTATGAAGTGGTTAAAGATACTTCTAAAAAATGTTTTGTACCTTTAACAGTAGGTGGTGGCGTTAGAAGTATTGATGATATTAGTAAACTTTTAAATTGTGGGGCAGATAAAGTTTCAATAAATACTGCTGCAGTTCAAAATGCAGATGTTGTAGTTCAAAGCTCAAAAAAATTTGGTTCTCAATGTATAGTTGTTGCAATAGATGCTAAGAAAAATGGAGATAAATGGGAAGTTTTTACTCATGGAGGAAGAAATAATACAGAAATTGATGCTTTAGAATTTGCAAAAAAAATGGAAGAAAGTGGTGCAGGCGAGTTATTAGTTACTTCGATGGATAGAGATGGAACTCAGGTTGGCTATGATATTGATTTAATGTCAAAAATTTCATCTATGGTTAATATACCCACAATAGCTTCGGGAGGCGTTGGTAATTTAGATCATTTAGTTGATGGCATAAAGTTAGGTCATGCTAGTGCAGTTTTGGCCGCATCTATATTTCACTATGGAAAATATTCTCTTAAAGAAGCTAAAGAATATTTGAACTCAAAGGGAATACCAGTTAGGATTTAGCATGTTAAATACATTAGAAAATTTATTTAAACTAGCAAGAGAAAGAAAAAATAATCCTATAGAAGGTTCGTATACTAATAAATTACTTAGCGACAAATCATTAAGTAAAGAAAAAGTTTTAGAAGAAATTAATGAACTTATAGAAGCAATAGAAAAGGATACAAATAAAATTCATGAAGCAGCAGATGTATTTTATCATTTGATAATGTATCTTGAGTCAAATAATGTAAAAATAGAAGATGTAATGGAGGAATTAAATAAAAGAAAAAAATGAGTTACGATGATAATAATATTTTTGCAAAAATAATTAGGGGAGAAATTCCTTGTAAAAAAATTTATGAAGATGAATTTGTTTTATCTTTTCATGATATAAATCCTCAAAAAAAAATTCATGCTTTAGTTATTCCAAAGGGTAAATATATTGATCTTGATGATTTCAGTCAAAATGCTTCGCCTGATGAGATGGTTGGGTTATTAAAAGGAATTAATATTGTTGCAAAACAACTTGGAATTTCAGTTGATACTGGAAAAGGCTATAGAGCTTTAGCTAATATAAGTGAAGATGGTGGTCAAGAAGTGCCTCACTTACATTTTCATTTATTTGGTGGTGAAAAAATTGGCAAAATGGTTTCGTGATAGTTAAAGTAGATAGAAATTATCTAGAAATTAATTCTATAAAAGATCTAAAAGTATCAAAAAAACCAAACGAAAATTGTAAAATAAATTTAATCGATCCACCCGATTTTCAATTAAACAAGTTTTTTTATAAACAAGTTGGAAAAGATTATAGATGGATTGATCGGTTAGTTTGGGAAGATATTAAATGGTTAAATTATGTAGAAAATTCAAAAGTTAAAACTTATATTCTTAAAGATAGGGAAAATTTAATTGGTTATTTTGAAATTATCTTTGATTTTGAAAAAAAACACAGTGAAATCGCTTATTTTGGAATTTTAAGTGAGTATTTTGGTAAAAATTATGGTGGTTATTTGCTTTCTGAAGCTATTACCAAATCATTCGAAAATTCAATAGAAAGAGTTTGGGTTCATACTTGTTCTCTGGACCACAAGAATGCATTAAAAAATTATTTAGCTCGTGGAATGAAAATATTTAAATCTGAAAAAATAAACGTAAATATTAGTTAATATACTTTTGAATTACAAAAATTTTATTATCAACCTTAATATTTTTTTGAACATCAGAAATAAAAGTTTGCATTATATTTTGATAAATATCCCTAGTTTCCCATCCAATTAAATCTAAATTTTTTTTATCAAAAAATACTTTAATTGAAACATTTTCATAATTTACGTTAAAAACATAAAAAAAAGGATAATCTACATCTTCCTTAAGCTCATATATTTTTGAAATTATAAATTTTTTATCCAGAATTAAATTTAGCGGTGTTTGATCTAAACGGTATCTAAAGTAATTTTTTATTTTATCTGAGTTAATTATTAAAGATTTACCATTAGATACCAAAACTTTATTATAAATATCGTTATAAGAGCAAAAAATTTTTTTTGGATATAAAATAATACATTCACCTTTTTCAGTTTTGTTGTTGTCTATTTTTTGAACAAAATTAAATTTTAAAGAATTTATTTTTTTAAAATTATTTGCAATTTCGATATTTGGAGAAGCGCCAGCTATATTTAAATATATTAAAACAAAAAAAAAAAATATGATTTTAATCATTTAAGTACTTCTCTTTTACCTACATGATTAGCTTGACTAACTTCACCGTTCGTTTCCATCTGATCTATTATCCTTGCTGCCCTATTATATCCAATTTGTAACTTTCTTTGTAAAAATGATGTAGACGCTTTTCTTTCTGTTTTTACAATATCTAAAGCTGTATTATATAATTCATCTAAGTTACCATTTTCACTAGTTTCGTTACCTTTTTCTTTATCATCCGAAAAATTAAGAATTTCATCAACATAATCTGGTTCTGCTTGATTTCTTAAAAAATTATTAATTTTTTCAATTTCACTTTCTGAAACAAAAGGAGCATGAATTCTTATCATTTTATTCGCTGAGGTCATGTAAAGCATATCACCTTTTCCTAAAAGTTGTTCTGCACCTTGCTCACCTAAAATTGTTCTACTATCGATTTTAGATGTAACTTGAAATGAAATTCTTGTTGGAAAGTTAGCTTTAATAGTACCTGTTATTACATCTACACTAGGTCGTTGAGTAGCCATAATAATATGAATGCCTGCTGCTCTAGCCATTTGTGAAAGTTTTTGAATATAATTTTCTATTTCTTTTCCAGCTACTAGCATTAAATCTGACATTTCATCAACAATTACAACTATATATGGCATTGAAACTTTATGTTTGTCGTTATATCCATCGATGTTTCTTACTCCTACTTTTGTCATTAGTTTGTATCTATTTTCCATTTCTTTAACCACCCAACCCAAAACTGAAGCTGCTTTTTTTGCTTCAGTAATTACTGGACATAACAAATGAGGTACTCCTTCATAAGTTGACAATTCAAGCATTTTTGGATCAATTAATATAAACTTACATTTGTCAGGAGAATGTTTGTAAAGTAGTGATAAAATGATTGTGTTTATACAAACAGATTTACCAGATCCAGTTGTGCCAGCAATTAAAAGGTGTGGCATAGAACTAAGATCACCAGTTATTGGAAGGAAGAGTTAAAACCTTACATCCAAAAATATATGCCGGCATTTTAAATAAAAGAAATAATAAAAAACATAAAAAAAGAACTTAAAAGTCATAATTATGAAGAAATTGATTTAATAATTGTAAACTTTTATCCTTTTGAAAAAATCTTAGAAAAAAACAAAAAGTATTAAAAAAATTATAGAAAATATTGATATTGGTGGTCCAACATTAGTAAGAGCGGCAGCAAAAAACTATAACGATGTTGCAGTTATAACAAATCCCAATCAGTACCAAAATTTAATAAATGAGCTAAAAAAAAAAAAGGTTCAACAAGTATTGATTTTAGAAAAGAGCTATCTGAAGAAGCTTTTGCTCTTACGGCTTATTATGATTCTGTAATTTCAAATTATTTTAACAACAAATCAAAAAAAAAATTTCCCAAAAAAAAAATAATTTATGGAAATTTAATAGAAACTCTAAGATATGGAGAAAATCCTCATCAAAAAGCTGCAATTTATAGTACCAAATATAACCCAGAAATTTCACAACTATATGGAAAAAAACTTAGTTACAACAATTATAATGATATATTTTCTGCTTTAAATCTTTCAAAAACATTTCCTAAAAATACTGGGACTGTGATAGTAAAACATTCAAATCCTTGTGGGGCTTCAGTAAACAATAATAAAGTTGATAGTTTTAAAGAAGCATACGCATGTGATCCAATAAGTGCATTTGGAGGAATTGTTTCATGCAATTTTAAGGTAAATACTAAAGTAGCAAATGAATTAAATAAATTATTTCTTGAAGTTATAATTGGTAATGGTTTTGAAAAAAATGCCATTAAAATTTTAAAAAGAAAAAAAAATTTGAGAATAATTGACTCTTCAAGAATTAAACTTGCAAATAAAAATAATCTTACTAATAATTTTAATTCATTTTTAATACAAAGTCCTGACAACAAAATTTTTAAAAAAAACAACTTTAAAATAGTTTCCAAAAAAAAACCAAATAGAAAAACTTTAGAGAATTTAATTTTTTCATTTAATGTATGTAGAAGTGTAAAATCAAACGCAATTGTTTTATCAAAAGAAAAGGCAACTATAGGAATAGGATCAGGCCAACCGAGTCGTTTAGATAGTTGTAAAATTGCAATTGAAAAAATGAATAAATTTCAAAAAATTAATGCTAATGAAGAAATAATTGCAGCTTCAGATGCCTTCTTTCCTTTTGTAGATGGAATTGAAACTTTAGTTCAAGCAGGAATTTGTGCTGTTATTCAACCTTCAGGATCAATTCGTGATAAAGAAATAATAAAATTTGCAGACAAAGTTGGAATTATATTAGTATTTTCTAATACTAGACATTTTAAACATTAATAAATTTTATCTATTTTTGCTGCCAGAACAAAATCACTCTCATGCAAACCTTTTATTGAATGTGTAAAGATTTTTATCTTTGCATAACCCCAACCAAACCATATATCGGGATGATGACCCTCTAATTCTGCTATTTCACCAACTTTATTCACAAATGACTGACTTTGTAAAAAATTTTCAAATTTAAAATCTTTGATTATATGGAAACCATCTAGTTGATCTTCTTTTACATTCCAACCATCAACTTTTTTTAAATATTTATGAATCTCATCAATTTTAAATGCAGGAATATTTCCTTCACACGGAATACATTTTTTTTCTGCTAAATCTTTCATATTTAATTATTATATCCTAACTCATTTAATTCATTTTGTAAATTTGCATTTAGTTTTTTTAAAATATTTTCAGGTAATATTTTTTGCCATCGATTATTAAAACCTAAATTAAAAAAATTTTTTTTTTGACCAGTCTCTCTAGAGTAAACGCTTTCTTCAAATCCTTCATTTTCTTCTTTATTTTTTAGATTATTAAAATTTGTTGATTTTATTGAATTTAATAGTTTTTTCTCATCTATTTTATTATCTTTTTTATAAATATCATTAATAAATAAAACAATTTTTTTAAAAGTATTATATTTTTCATTTTCAAAATCTTCATATTTAACAAATAAAATTTTGAAATCTTTACAATTTTTCCAAGATTTATAATGGTCAGACCAAGAGCCCAAAAAAGTGAAGTTACTATGATCATTATCAGTAGATTTTTCTAGTAAGGTTCCATTTTTATCCATCAATTTTTTATAAGCATTTTCATACGTCAAAGAATAATGATGAGTTAAAGATGTAATTAAATTTCTTGGATCTCTAACAATATAAATTCCCGCAAGTGTTTGATTGCTAGTTGTAAACTTGTTTCCATTGAACTCGCTAAGTGAGTTGTGAGTTTTAACAAAACTTATCTTATCACTACCAAAAAATTCATTTTGATTATAAATCCAATTCTGGCTTGCTTCTATATCTGAGTATAAGTTTTTTTTTGTAAACTTGGTCGAAGGAAATTGAAGAATATTTAAAAGTAAATCAAATTCAAATTTACCTTTTTTGGAAAAATAATAAGAAGATATGAAAGATCTTAAATAAGTATTTCCACTTTTGGGATATGATGAAATCCATATTATCATAAAAAATAATTGATCATTAATGGAGCGGGCAATGGGACTCGAACCCACGACCTTCTCGTTGGCAACGAGACGCTCTACCACTGAGCTATGCCCGCCTGTTCAAAACTTATTATAAATAGCGGGTTCTAGAATTGCAAGCAATAAGAAATAATTTTTATTTATAACTAAATTTATTTATCTAAATTTTGATCCCCACATCCAAAGTGCAAGTGTTTTTCTTACTCCACTTGTTACTTTATTAACTTTGTGGTTAGTAAAAGAAGGAAATACAATTACACTTCCTGGGATTTCAAACTCAGGACATTTTACTTCAACTCCTTTGAAAAGAACAAGTTCCCCACCTTCGTAAGGTTCTTCTGAACAATTAATCATTGCTGTTAATTTAACATCTCTAATTGGATTGTTTGACTCTGCATCTATATGCCATGAATATTCTGTGCCAGGTTTATAAATATTATAATTAAAAATTTTATCTCCAGTTACAGGAAATAAATCAAAACCATAATTTGCATTATTTGCTGAATAGCAAAAACTTATAAACTTATTTAAAATTTGAGCTATGGATGCAAACTTTACAAATTCTAGTTCAGAAGTTTTTAATGCTGATTTTGCTGGAGAATCAAAATTTTTTGACTCTTTTTTTTGATTTATCTGTTCATTAAGTTGCTTGATTTCTTCTTGATTATACAAATTTTTATGTACAACAAAAACTGATTTTCTCATTAAAATTATTATAATTAGCGGGTTTTAGATTGCAAGCATTAAGAAAAATATTAAATTATATATTAATTATAATTTATGATTATTTGGCTAGCATCATATCCTAAGAGCGGTAATACATGGATCAGAACTTTTATATCAACATATTATTACACCAATAAGGATACTTTTAATTTTAGTTACTTAAAAAATATTAAACAATTTCCTCATGAAAATTTTTTTGAAAATAATATAAAAGATATTAACTCAGCAATAAATAGTTGGGATCAAGCGCAAAAAAAAATAAATTTTAAAAATAAAATAATTTTTTTAAAAACCCATTCTGCTTTAGCTACAATTAATAAATGTCGTTTTACATCAAAAGAACATTCAATAGCTAGTATTTATATAGTAAGAGATCCAAGAAATGTAATAACTTCTCTTTCTAATCATAATCAATTAAACTTTGATCAAGCTCTAGAATTTATGACTAATTCAAAAAAGTACTTGATAAACAAAAAAAATATAAATAATTTTGCAAACTTTACTTTTCTAAGTTCTTGGTCTGAACATTATAAATCATGGAAAAATAATAAACAGTTTAAAAACTTTTTTTTAAAGTATGAAGATTTAGAAAAAAATCCCATTGAAACATTTAAAGAAATAATTTTATTTATAAATAAAATTTTAAAAAAAGATAATGTAATTGATATGGATAAAGTAAAAAAAATTATTGAGTCAATAAGTTTTGATAAATTAAAAAAAGAAGAACAAGAAAGTGGTTTTCCTGAAGCAGTTACTGATAAAAATAAAAAAAAAATTAATTTCTTTTATTTGGGTAAAAAAAATAAATGGGATAAAATACTAACTAATGATCAAATAAATTTATTAAATAGAGAATTTAAAGATGATTTAATAAATCTAAAATATAAAATACAATAAATATTAAAAGTGTATTTTGTTAACCTTTAAAGTATCTTGCATTTCTGTTAAAAAATTTTTATATATTTTCCACTGCTCTGAAGTATTCTTAATTATTTTTCCTCTTACCTGATGTAAAGAAGAAGTTTCAACAGGCTGATCATTATTTTTATTATAATTTTTCAAATTTTCTTCCCAATTTAAGCTTAATTTATCAATTAAATTTTTAGCTTCCTTCTCATAATTTGAAACAAATTTTTCATAATTAATATTAATTATTTTTGCATTAAATTTTTCATACCAAAATTTCATTAGGTCATCGTACAAAGTATAATATTCTGCAATATCTTTTTGGCTCAATGCAATCTCCATGCCAGAATCTCTAAAATTAATTTTATAATTTGACCAACAAACTGCCATTGCATTTCTTTCTAAATGAATAATTTTTGCTTCTGGAAAAGCTTTAATTATAAAACCGATCCATTTGAAATTTAAAGGTAACTTATCAATAATATAATTATTATTTGATAATTTCACTATTTGTTCAGAATATTGTGATCTAATTTTAGAAATAGTTTCATCAAAATTTTTATTATTTTTAAGATAATTTTTATCAACTATTTGAGGTAAAAAAATCAATTCTCCTGCTCCATATATTTTAGAATGTGAAGATAAAATTCTTTCAATTAATGTTGTACCAGATCTTGGCATTCCAACAATAAATATTGGAGTTTTATTAATTTTTGTTGGGTGTTTAATTTCTTTTAAATAATTGTTTTCAAAATAATTCTTTAAATTTTTAAATATTTTATTTTCACTTTTAATTGAAAAATTAGAATTTTGTTTTTTTATATTTTTAGCTTTTTCTAAATATTCAAAACCTAATTTATTTTTGTTTAAATCAAAATATCCTTTACTAAGGCTATAATAAATGTCTACTTTTTGTTTATCGGTTATATTATCAGTAGATACCTTCTCTAATTTTAGAAAAATTTCATCTTTTTCTTCAATTTTTGTAATTTCAATATAATTTTTAAAACTTTTAAAGTTTTTATTATCTTCTTTTAATACGTCTATGTAATATTTTCTTGCTGATTTAAAATTTCCTAAAATAGTATTAATTGCTCCGAGATCATGTTTGGCAGTTAAATTACTGCTATCTAACTCTAATATATTTTCGTATACTACTTTACTTTCAAAGTATTTTCTCTGCTCTCTTAGAATAACGGCTAAATTAAATTGAGCAATTATATTATTTTTTTTAATAGAAATAGCTTTTTTATAATTTTTAATTGCATCATCAATATGATTAATAAATTTTTTTACATTACCTAGACTATTATAAGCTTCTGAAAATTTTGGATTTAATCTTATTGCTTCGTTAAAAGAATTAATAGCACTTTTATAATTTTTCAATTTAGAATTTATATTTCCATAGATATAAAAAATTTCATCTGTTTTTTTAAAAACTAATATTTTTTTAAA
Organism: uncultured Pelagibacteraceae bacterium; assembly: GCA_902552475.1. Lineage (GTDB taxonomy): Bacteria > Pseudomonadota > Alphaproteobacteria > Pelagibacterales > Pelagibacteraceae > Pelagibacter. The sequence goes on from CACDJC010000015.1 coordinate 9,949, forward strand.
AAAATTTTCTGCTTCGATATAATTTTGTAAATTAATTGAACTTAAACCTAGTATGTAAAGTAAATCAAAATCTTTAGTATCTTTTTTTAATAATTTCTTTCCTAATTTTATAACTTTTGTAAATTTTTTTTCCTTAAATAAGCTTATAATAATTTTTTTATTTTCAATAAAGCTATTTGAATTCATATCTTATCTGTTATAATTGAATTGTTATGAAAAAAGAAGATTTACCAAACATTTTGCCAGTTTTTCCATTATCAAATTTCATCATTTTTCCCAAAACAACTGTACCATTAAATATTTTTGAACCAAGATACATCCAAATGGTCGATGCATGTATGAAAAGCAATAGAATAATTGGCATGATACAGCCAAAAAAATCAGGAAAATTAAAAAAACCTGACCTACATGAAGTAGGATGTGCAGGAAAAATAATTAGTTTTAACGAGACTGATGATGGAAGATATATAATTATTTTAAACGGAATATGTCGTTTCAGAGTTGCTGAAGAAATAAAAAATGAAAATTTATATAGAGAATGTGCAGTAAAATATGATGATTACTTTGGAGATTTACAAGAAAAAACCGAAGAAATAAATTTTTCAGATTTAAAATTAATTTTTCAAAATTTTAAAGGTTTGTTCAAAAAACAAGGTTACGATATTAATTGGAAAGAAATTGAAAAACAAACATTAGACGAAACAATTAATACTCTTTCAATGGCATCCCCTTTTTCATTAGAAGAAAAACAAATATTACTAGAAAGTAAAAACTTAAATTTACGAAAGGAAAAATTAGAAGAAATTTTAAAAACTTATATTGTAGACAATTTTAATAATAAAACTTTACAATAATTAAATATTAATGCCTCTATCTGAAAAATAGGTAGCATATTTATTTAAAATTTTATTTTTTTTGAAAATTTTAAACAGTGGATCTGATAATGAATTATTAAGTTTGTTATCTAAATTAAAAAAATTATAAATTAAATCTACTCCAGATCCATAAATAAAATTTAAATGTTTAACCCTTTTTTCAAAATTTTCTCCAACAGAATTATTTATTTCCAAACCTAAACTAATTTTTTCGTCTATTATTTTTGATAAAATTTTAATATCTCTAATTGTCATGTTAAAACCTTGGCCAGCCAAAGGATGAATTTTGTGAATTAAATCTCCAAAAGACAAAATATTATCATGACAGTAGTTTCTTAACATCGAAAATCTTAAATTAAAATTTTCTACTTTACCAAACCTTGTAATTTTATATTTATCATTAAAATTTTTTAAAATTTTTTTAATTTCTTTAAATTGAATTTTATTTAAACTCTTATAAGAAAAAACAATTGATGTTTTATTATTAGATAGTGGTAAAAAAGCCAAAGGACCTTTCTTAGTAAAAATTTGCATTGAAATATTATTTTTTATTTTTTTATGGTAAATCAAAAAAGTATAAGCGTGACTATTATAATTTTTTTCTATTTTTTTATAAAAAAACTTTCTAGAGATGTAGCTATTAAAATCAGAGTTAATAATTAAGTTATAGTTTTTTTTGTAAAATGATTTATCATTATTATTTTTTAATTTAATGAATCTTATATATTTATTTTTTTTTAAACTATTTAAATAAAAATTATAAATTTCATTATATTTAACTAAAAAAAAATTATTTTGATTATTATTTTTAAATTCAAATAATTCTTCTAACTTTTTTTTTTCAACATAAATTTTAATACTTTTGGTCGGCCAAGATAATAAATTAAAATTTTTGCTATTTTCTTTAAGAAAATCATGATTCTTATAAGAAAGAGCCAAGGTTCTAGATGATCTATTTTTTTGTGGTATTAGACTATTGTTATAATAAATATCTAAATATAATTTTTTATTAGCTAAAATATTTGCTAATACTAAATTAGTTAAATTTTTTCCTATTAAACAAATTCTCATAATATAATTTAATTTTATCAACAAAAATTAAATGATACAAAGTGACAAATCATAATTAATAATATGAATATTAAAATTTTTTTTGATAAAGTTGCTAATTTCGCATTAAAAAGACTTTCTGAGTTAATTGGCTTATTTTTATTAATTCTTGCAGTACTACTTTTAACTTCTCTGATAAGCTACTCACCAGAAGATCCAAATTTCATTTTTTCTGATAATGCAGAAATAAAAAATTTTTTAGGTTTTAGAGGTAGTTATATATCGGATATTTTTTATCAATCTATAGGTTTAATATCCTTGTTAATTCCAATTTCAATTTTTTTTACTGGAATAAATATTTTCAAAAAAAAGAATATTTTTATATTAATTGAAAGTTTATTTTTTATAACCCTTTATTCCATTATTGGTACAATATTTTTTTCTGTATTTCATAAAGAAACTTATTGGTTGACAATAAATGGCAATGATGGATTTGTAGGTAATTTATTTGAAAAAAGCTTTTTGATTAATTTAATAAAAATTAATGAAAATTTAAGTTATTTTTTATTATTATTTCTAATTATTTTTATTTTTCTTTTAAGTATTAATTTTAAGTTAAAAGAATTTTTGAAATATTTACTGTCTTTTTCAAATTTTTTTCAAAAGAAAAACAAATTTGAAACAAACATAGAAGAACAAAAAGTTAATTTTCCTGAGCAAGAAATTCATCAACAAACTAGAATTCAGGAAAATTTTTCATTTGATAATAAATTAAAAAAGTCTGAAAAAGTTTTAACAAAATATAAAATTCCTTCTTTAGATTATTTGAAAGTTCCATCTAAAAAAGGCAGAAGCTCAAATGAAAAGAAAATTGAAGAAGAATCTTTAGAAAAAATTCTTTTAGATTTTGGTGTAGAGGGTCAAATTAAAAAAGTTAGTAATGGACCTGTTGTAAATTTATATGAATTTGAACCAGCTCCAGGTATCAAAGTTTCAAAAATTATTAATTTATCAGAAGATATAGCAAGAAATACAAGTTCAGAGTCAGCAAGGATAGCAACTATTCCGGGTAGCAGTACTATAGGAATTGAACTTCCTAAAACAAAAAGAGAAAATGTTTATTTAAGTGAGATAATTTCTGATTCAGGATTCAAAAAAAAAGATATTAAATTACCTATAGCTTTAGGAAAAAGTATTTCGGGAGTTCCAATAACTGGTGATCTTAGTTCTATGCCACACCTTTTAATTGCTGGCACAACTGGATCTGGTAAATCTGTTTGTATAAACACAATCATTTTATCACTACTTTACAAACATTCTCCTGACAAATGTAAGTTTATATTAATTGATCCAAAAATGCTTGAATTGTCAACTTATGAAGGAGTACCTCATTTGTTATGTCCAGTAATTACTGAAGCAAAAAAAGCAGCTTCAGTTTTGGGTTGGGTGGTTAAAGAAATGGAAAATAGATACAAACTAATGACAAAAGTAGGAGTAAGAAACATCGATGGATATAACGACAAACATAAAGTTTCAATGCCATATATAGTTGTAATTGTTGATGAAATGTCAGATTTAATGCTAGTAGCTGGAAAAGAAATAGAAAATTATATTCAAAAACTTTCACAAATGGCTAGAGCAGCAGGCATTCATATTATTATGGCTACTCAACGACCTAGTGTAGATGTAATAACAGGTACTATTAAAGCTAACTTTCCAACAAGAATTTCATTTCAAGTTACATCTAAAATCGATAGTAGAACAATTTTAGGTGAGCAAGGTGCAGAACAACTTTTAGGAAAAGGTGATATGCTTTACATGACCTCAGCGAATAAAATGATAAGAATTCATGCTCCTTTTGTTTCAGAAAGTGAAATTGAAAAAATTAATAATTTTTTAAGAAATCAAGCAGAACCAGATTATGTTGATGAAATTCTTAATTTTTCGGATGATAAAGAAAAAGGTAACGAAACTAGTGAAAATGGTAACTTAGATGAATTATATAATACAGCTTTAGATATTGTAAAAACAGAAAGAAAAGCGTCTACATCATTTTTACAAAGAAAGTTACAAATTGGATATAATAGGGCAGCAAGGATAATAGATCAGATGGAAACGAACGGTGAAGTTAGTCAAGCTAATCATGTAGGTAAAAGAGAAGTACTTAAATGATTAAAATCATATTTTTTTTTTTTGTTTTAATATATTTAAATATAGCTGGCGCTTCTCCAAATATCGAAATTGCAAATAATTTTAAAAAAATAAATTCTTTAAAATTTAATTTTGTTCAAAAAATAGACAACAACAAAACTGAAAAAGGTGAATGTATTATTTTATATCCAAAAAAAATTTTTTGCTCTTATAACGATATTTATAATAAAGTTTTGGTATCTAATGGTAAATCTTTAATAATTAACTCAGATAAAATAAAAAATTACTTTAGATACCGTTTAGATCAAACACCGCTAAATTTAATTCTGGATAAAAAATTTATAATTTCAAAAATATATGAGCTTAAGGAAGATGTAGATTATCCTTTTTTTTATGTTTTTAACGTAAATTATGAAAATGTTTCAATTAAAGTATTTTTTGATAAAAAAAATTTAGATTTAATTGGATGGGAAACTAGGGATATTTATCAAAATATAATGCAAACTTTTATTTCTGATGTTCAAAAAAATATTAAGGTTGATAATAAAATTTTTGTAATTCAAAAGTATATTAACTAATATTTACGTTTATTTTTTCAGATTTAAATATTTTCATTCCACGAGCTAAATAATTTTTTAATGCATTCTTGTGGTCCAGAGAACAAGTATGAACCCAAACTCTTTCTATTGAATTTTCGAATGATTTGGTAATAGCTTCAGAAAGCAAATAACCACCATAATTTTTACCAAAATACTCACTTAAAATTCCAAAATAAGCGATTTCACTGTGTTTTTTTTCAAAATCAAAGATAATTTCAAAATAACCAATTAAATTTTCCCTATCTTTAAGAATATAAGTTTTAACTTTTGAATTTTCTACATAATTTAACCATTTAATATCTTCCCAAACTAACCGATCAATCCATCTATAATCTTTTCCAACTTGTTTATAAAAAAACTTGTTTAATTGAAAATCGGGTGGATCGATTAAATTTATTTTACAATTTTCGTTTGGTTTTTTTGATACTTTTAGATCTTTTATAGAATTAATTTCTAGATAATTTCTATCTACTTTAACTATCACGAAACCATTTTGCCAATTTTTTCACCACCAAATAAATGAAAATGTAAGTGAGGCACTTCTTGACCACCATCTTCACTTATATTAGCTAAAGCTCTATAGCCTTTTCCAGTATCAACTGAAATTCCAAGTTGTTTTGCAACAATATTAATTCCTTTTAATAACCCAACCATCTCATCAGGCGAAGCATTTTGACTGAAATCATCAAGATCAATATATTTACCCTTTGGAATAACTAAAGCATGAATTTTTTTTTGAGGATTTATATCATGAAAAGATAAAACAAATTCATCTTCATAAATTTTTTTACAAGGAATTTCTCCCCTAATTATTTTTGCAAAAATATTATTATCATCGTAACTCATTTTTTTCTTTTATTTAATTCCTCCATTACATCTTCTATTTTTACATTATTTGACTCAAGATACATTATCAAATGATAAAATACATCTGCTGCTTCATGAATTTTATTTGTATCCTTTTCTATTGCTTCTATAAGTTCATTAATTTCTTCTAAAACTTTTTCTTTACTTAATGATTTGTCGCTAAGTAATTTATTAGTATACGAACCTTCTATAGGATTATTTTTTCTTTCTCTTGCTAGTTTAAATAAATTTTCTAATGTATTTAACATGCTAAATCCTAACTGGTATTCCCTTTGAGTTCAAATATTCTTTAGCTTCTTTAAGAGAATATTTTCCATAGTGAAATATAGATGCGGCCAAAACTGCACTAGCATGACCTAACTTTATGCCATCAACTAAATGATCTAAATTACCAACGCCTCCCGAAGCTATTGTGGGTATATTAACCATAGATGAAATTTTTGACATTAAATCAATATCATAGCCAACCTGAGTTCCATCTCTATCCATCGAAGTAACTAATAACTCGCCTGCACCACTTTCTTCCATTTTTTTTGCAAATTCTAAAGCATCAATTTCTGTATTATTTCTTCCTCCATGAGTAAAAACTTCCCATTTATCTCCATTTTTCTTAGCATCTATTGCAACAACTATACATTGAGAACCAAATTTTTTTGAGCTTTGAACTACAACATCTGCATTTTGAACTGCAGCAGTATTTATTGAAACTTTATCTGCCCCACAATTTAAAAGTTTACTAATATCATCAATACTTCTAACGCCACCACCTACTGTTAAAGGTACAAAACATTTTTTAGAAGTATCTTTAACCACTTCATAAATCGTATCCCTATTTTCATTAGAAGCAGTGATGTCTAAAAAACAAATTTCATCAGCCCCACCATCACTATAAATATTAGCTTGTTCAACTGGGTCACCTGCATCTTGTAAATCAACAAAGTTAATCCCTTTAACAACTCGTCCATTTTTTACATCTAAGCAAGGTATAATTCTATTTTTAAGCATCTATCTCTTTTGCAAGTTCATCTAATTTAATATCACCATCATATATAGCTTTACCAACTATAATTCCTTCAATGTTTTTGTTATTTATTTCTTTTACTTTTTTAATATCATCTATTGATGAAACACCCCCAGAAATAATAACAGGACAGTTTGAATTGTTTGCAACATTTTCTGTTTCTTCAAAGTTTGGACTCATCTTCATTCCATCTCTATTTATATCTGTATAAATCAATCTACTAGCACCATAATCATTTACATCTTTTAAATAATCTAAAGTTTTTAAATTAGAATTTTCCTTCCATCCAGATACAGATAAATAACCATCTTTAGCATCTAAACCTAAAGCAACCTTACCTGGAAATTTTTGACATGCTTCTTTTAAAAAATTTTTATCTTTTATTGCAGCGCTTCCTAAAATTACTTTATCTATACCTGCATCGGTATATTTTTGAATACTCTCAAAATCTCTTATACCTCCGCCAATCTCAATTTTAAGATCAAATTTACCAACAATTTTCTCAATAATATCAATATTTACAGTCTCTCCAGTTAATGCTCCATCCAAGTCAACTATGTGTAAATTTTTAAATCCGTAGTCTTTATATTTACCAGCTTGGTCAACTGGAGACATGTCATATTCAGTTTTATTATCAAAGTCTCCTTTGACTAACCTTACGCACTTTTTATCTTTTATATCTATTGCAGGAAATATTTTCATTAGTTTAATATTCTTTTCTTTGCTTTTTCAAACTCTTCTTTGGTCAAAACTCCAGATTTATATAAATCGTTAAGTTGTTTTAATTGATTTATAAAATCATCATTTGGTTCTAAATTTTTTTCATAATCCAATTTTTTATTCGAGCTGATATTAGAGATAGGTTTTATAGT
>CACDJC010000016.1 GCA_902552475.1 uncultured Pelagibacteraceae bacterium
GGGGAGCTGATGATGAAGTTACTCTTAATAGAAATACAGAAGCTTTTAATGACTGTGATTTAGTACCAAATATTTTAAATAGTGTTGGAGAGCCAGATTTAAAAACAAACGTTTTTGGAACAACAATAGATATGCCAATTTTTTTATCACCTACCGCTATGCAAAGTTTATATCATCCAGATGGGGATAAGGCTTCAGCAAGAGCAGCAGAAAAATTTGGAACAATTTACAGCATGTCCACTATGGCGTCTTTTTCGATCGAGGAAGTATCTAATCTTTCAAATGGGCCAAAAATATTTCAACTTTATATTCATAAAGACCAATCAATTACCAATGACTTAATAGATAGATGTAAAACTGCTAATTTTAATGGTATGTGTATTACCGTTGATACAATTGTTGCAGGTAATAGGGAAAGAGATCATCGTACTGGATTTACAACACCACCAAAATTTACATTAGAGAGTTTGTTTAGTTTTGCAATGAGACCTCAGTGGGTTTTCAATTATTTTACTAACAAAAAATTTGAATTAGCAAACATTAAACACAAAACCGACAAAGGTACAAATATTGCCAAGTCAGTAATGGATTATATTAATGAGCAGTATGATCCTGCCATGAATTGGAAAGACGCAGAATATTGTATTAAAAAATGGAATGGACCAATAGCTCTAAAGGGAGTTATGAGTGTTGAGGATGCCAAAAGGGCAATAGATATTGGTTGTACTGCTATAATGATTTCAAATCATGGTGGTAGACAACTTGATGGATCAAGATCTCCTTTTGATCAAGTAAAAGCAATATCAGATGCTGTTGGTGATAAATTAGAAATTATTTTAGATGGTGGGGTCAGAAGAGGAACTCATGTACTGAAAGCTATTGCCGCAGGTGCGACAGCTTGTAGTTTTGGTAAAGCATTTTTGTTTAGTTTAGGCGCTGGAGGACAAAAAGGAATAGAAAGGCTTTTACAAAATTTTCACGATGAAATTAGAAGAAATATGATATTGATGGGATGTAAAAATATTAAAGATTTAGATCAATCAAAAATAATTTATAGAAAATAAATGGAAATACAATTAGCTAAAGCCTTGAACAGACTTGGTACTGAGAGTGCTTTTTCAGTTTTAGCAGAAGCAAAAAAATTGGAAGCTCAAGGAAAACCCATGATTCATCTAGGTTTAGGTCAACCTGATTTTAAAACTCCAAAACATGTAGTAGAGGCTGCCAAAAAAGCGTTAGATGATGGTCATCACGGCTACGTAATGTCTAATGGTATACCAGAATGCAGACAAGCGGTTACAAGAAAAATAAAACAACTTTATAATGTAGATATAGATCAAGAAAGAATTTTAATTATGCCTGGTGGTAAACCAACAATGTATTATGCAATATCATGCTACGGTGAGCCAGGAGCAGAAATAATTCATCCTACACCCGCATTCCCTATTTATGAGTCAATGATCAATTATACTGGCGCAAAACCAGTTCCTTATGATTTAACAGAAGATAAAGATTTAAAATTTACAGCAGAAAAAATTCTATCTTTAATTACAGACAAAACAAGATTGTTAATATTAATAAATCCAAATAACCCTACTGGAAGTTTTGTAGAAAAATCTGAAATTGATAAGTTAGCCGAAGGTTTAAAAAAATATCCTCATGTAACTATTCTAAGCGATGAAATTTATAGTAGACAAATATTTGATAATAAAGAAATGCCAACATTTTTTAATTATCCAGAATTGAGAGAAAGATTAATTGTTCTAGAAGGATGGAGTAAAGCATATTCTATGACAGGTTGGAGATTAGGTTGGAGTTTTTGGCCAGAACATTTAGTAGAACACGTAAACAAATTATTAATAAATAGTGTTTCTTGTGTTAATGCTGCAGCACAGTTTGCAGGAATAGCTGCATTAGATGGCCCAGATGACTCAATACATGAAATGATGAAAAAATTTACTGAAAGAAGAAAGTTAATTCACCAAGGTTTAAATGATTTACCTGGAGTAGAATGTAGTTTACCAGGTGGAGCTTTTTATGCATTTCCAAATGTTAAAGGAACCGGAATGAATGGATCAGAATTTTGTAAAAAAGCAATGCATGAAGCTGGTGTTGCATTAGTTCCAGGAACAGCATTTGGAAAAACTTGTAAAGATTATGTAAGATTTAGTTTTGCAGCTTCTAGGGACAATATTTCTCAGGCTTTGGAAAATATCAAAAAAATGCTTGGTTAATTTAGGGTATATTTTTTTTATTAAGCTTTTATAATAATAATAATGATTGAAGTAGCTAAGCAGGAATTATCAAATATTTTAAAAGAAAGAATTTCTTTTTCTGAAGGAACTAGAGCAAACTATGCTAGAGGAGAAGATACTTATGAACCAGTTTTATCACAAGCGGTAGTTTTTCCAGAAACTAATGAGGAAGTTTCTCAAATTCTCAAGTTATGCAATAAACATAAAGTTCCAATAGTGCCTTTTGGAACAGGAACTTCTCTTGAGGGTCATGTAGTTGGAAATGAAAATGGAATTACCATATCACTTGAAAAAATGAATAAGGTATTAAGTGTTAACGCTGAAGATTTTGACTGTAGGGTACAAGCAAATGTTACTAGAAAACAATTAAACGAATATCTTAGAGAAGATGGAGTTTTTTTTCCAATAGATCCAGGAGCAGATGCAGCTCTTGGAGGTATGGCTGCTACATCAGCTTCAGGTACTATGGCAGTAAAATATGGAACTATGAGAACTATCATTTCAGGTTTAACAGTAGTTTTACCAAATGGTGAAATTATAAAAACAGGCGCAAGAGCAAAAAAATCATCTGCAGGATATAACTTAACGAATTTATTTATTGGTTCCGAAGGAACTTTGGGAATTATAACAGAAGTTCAACTTAGATTATCACCAATTCCAGAAAGTATAATGAGCGCAGTTTGTTATTTTCCTGATTTAGATTCAGCAGTTCAAACTGCTCAAGAAGTAATTCAATATGGTGTTCCTATAGCAAGAATTGAAATGTTAAATAAAGAGCAAATGGAAATAAGTATTAAATATTCTAAATTAGATAATATTAAAGCATCCCCAACACTTTTTTTTGAATTTCACGGAAGTGAAGCCTCAAATAATGAGTCAATAAGCATTGTTGAGGAACTTTCCAAAAATAATGGAGGAAGCGATTTTCAATGGGCTTCTTCACCAGAAGAACAAAAAAAATTATGGAAAGCAAGACACGATGTTTATTACTCTGTTAAAGCTTTAGGAAATAATATGAAAGTATATTCAACAGATGTGTGTGTACCTATATCAAAATTAGTTGAGTGTATATCATGGGCGGAAAATGAAGTTAAAAAATTAGGTTTAACAGCTCCAATGGTAGGTCATGTGGGAGATGGAAACTTTCATTCTATAGTATTGTATGATCCAAAAGATGAAGATAAACAAAAAAAAATTAGAGAATATAGTGATAATTTAATTTCAAAAGCTTTGGAACTTGAAGGAACTATAACAGGTGAACATGGAATAGGACTTCAAAAAAAACACTATTTATTAAAAGAGCACCCAGATAATCTTCCAGTCATGAAATCTATTAAAAGATCTATAGATCCAAACAACATCATGAATCCCGGAAAAATATTTGATTTAAACTAATAGATTTCATATGAAAAAAATTTTAGTTACGAGAAGATTGTTAAGATCTTGTGAAGAAAAAGCTTCTAAAATATTTGAAGCAAATTTTAATTTAAATGATGAACTCTATTCTCAAAAGACATTAATCGAAATGAGCAAAGGATATGATGGAATTTTATCGTCTTTAACTGATAAATTAGATGCCGAAACAATTAATCAACTTCCAGATACTGTTAAAATTATTTCTAACTTTGCAGTTGGTTTTGGAAATATTGACTTAGAAGCTGCAAAGAATAGAGGGATTGCTGTTACAAATACACCAGATGTTTTAACAGATGCAACTGCAGAAATAGGAGTATTGTTGATACTTGGAGCATGCAGAAGAGCTTCAGAAGGTATTACTAGTGCTAGAGAAGGAGGCTGGAAATGGTCCGCAGATTATTTAATTGGCAAGCAATTAACTGGTGCAAGATTAGGTATTTTAGGAATGGGAAGAATTGGTCAAAAGATTGCAAAAATTGCAAAATCTTTAGGTATGATAATTCATTATCATAATCGATCAAAATTAAGTGATGAAAAGGAACAAGGCGCAACTTATCATGATAATTTAAAAGATTTACTATCTGTTTCTGATGTTCTTTCAATTTGTTGCCCTGCATCTAAAGAAACAGTGGACATGATTAATAAAGATACAATTGAGTATTTACCTAAAGGAGCAATCGTTACAAATGTTGCAAGGGGAGATATAGTTGATGACGAAGCTATGATTGATGCTCTTGAAAGAAGAAAAGTTTATGCAGTAGGTTTAGATGTATACAAAAATGAGCCAAATTTAAATCCTGGCTATCTCAAACACAAAAGCGCATTTATTCTACCTCACTTAGGAAGTGCTACAAAAGAAACTAGAACGGCTATGGCAAATCTTGCAATTGATAATCTTGATGAATACTTCAAAACAGGAAATTGTAAGAATAAAGTAAATTAATACAATCTTGGATTGTATTTATTTGATAAAAGACATTTTTGATAATGACTCTCATAGCCTTATGTGATTAATTTCCGATAGTTAATTAACTAAAGAGGAGAAATAAATGATTAAAGAAAAAAAATCATTGAAGGAAAAAAAATTACCTTCAAGACGTAAGTTCTTTAAAGCTGCTGCTGCAACTGGTGTTGCTGCTGTTGCTGCATCGTCATTAGCTGCTCCAGCTGTTGCTGCTGAAAGAGTTGAAGCTGCAATGGTAGCTACTTGGCCTAGAGACTTTCCTGGCCTTGGTACTGGCGCGCAAAGACTTGCAAAAAGACTAAGCGATATGAGTGATGGAAGAATTCAAGTCACATATTATGCTGCAAACGAAAGAGTAAAAGCATTTGACTCATTTGATGAAGTTGCTTCAGGTAACTCACAAATGTATCATGGTGCTGACTACTACTGGGTAAAAAAACACCCAGCTTTTGGATACTTTACAGCATGTCCGTTTGGTTTTACTTACTCAGAAATAAACGCTTGGATTCACCACGCTGGAGGACAAGAGCTATGGGATGAGCTAACTGATGATTTCGGTACTCAAAGTTTTATAGCTGGTAATACAGGAGTTCAAATGGGTGGTTGGTTTAACAAAAAAATTAGATCAGCTAATGACCTTAAAGGTTTAAAAATGCGTATGCCTGGATTAGGAGGACAAGTACTTGGAAAACTTGGTGGTTCTCCAATTTCACTTCCTGGTGGACAAATTTATGAAAACCTTGTTTCAGGTGCAATTGATGCTACTGAATGGGTAGGTCCATGGAATGACGAAGCTATGAAATTCCATGAAGCTGCTAAATACTATTACTACCCTGGTATGCACGAGCCTGGATCAATGTTAGCATGTGGTGTTAACAAATCATGGTTTACAAGCTTAACAAAATCAGACCAAATGATAATTAAAACTGCATGTGCTTGGGCAGATGAAATTACAATGGCGGAGTACAATGCTAAAAATGGTGCTGCATTAGCTCGTTTAGTTAACGAAAATGGTGTTAAACTTGAGAAATTTAATGACAAAGTTTATGACGCTTTTGCTAAAGGTGCTGCGGAAGTTTATGATGAAGTTCAACAGCATAGTGATTTAGCTGCTAGAGTTCATAAAGCTTTCGTTAAAGCTCGTACTGAGATTGGTGCATGGACTAACTTGTCAGACTCACCATACATTAGTCAAAGAAATAGAGCTTTAGGACTATAATACTTAAAGTTTGATTAAAATTTGATATAAAGGGCCCTTTTTAGGGCCCTTTTTTAATAAGTAAAAAATTTTATTTATGGTTACAAAAAGTAATTTACCAATAATTATTAGAATATTTAGTTATTCGTTATTAGCAGTTACTTTTGTTTTTTTAATTAATAATGTTTTAACAGTTTGGTTTGATTGGCCAGGTGTTAAAAAATTATTTTCGCATTATGGTTTATTTGGATTTAAAAAATTAAGTAAACCTTTAGAAGAGACAGTATTAACTTTTTCTTTTATACAATTATTTTTTTATTTTATTTCGATAATATTATCAGCTTTTTATGTACTAAAATCTATTAAACAAACTTTAGAAACTGATGCAGAAATTCTTACTAAATTTACAGCCTACATAATTCGTTCATCTTTTTGGGCAGTTTTAATCGTTGGAATTGCAGATTTATTAGTTTCATTTATGGTTGTTGAAAAATTAGTTGAACCAATTTTAGGTGAAACTTTAAAAGTAAAATTAGTTGTTCCAGCATTTAGAATTACATTTGTTCACTTTCCTTTAATATTAATTTCATTTGTAATTGGATATTTTACAAGATCGGTAGGTTTTATTTGGTTGGCAGTTTTAGTTGTTGCTAGTGAATTTTTTATTGTTTTATCTAGATTTATATTTGAGTATGAACAAGCTTTCCAAGGAGATTTAGTTCGTTTTTGGTATTCAGCACTTTATCTTTTTGCTAGCGCATATGCTTTAATGCATGAAGGTCATGTAAGAGTAGACGTTTTGTACACTGGTTTTAGCGAAAGAAAAAAAGCTTGGACAAATTCAATCGGATCTTTGATATTGGGAATTCCACTTTGTCTTATCACTCTATTTTTAGGAATGGGTGGCAAAGCAAGTATTATTAATGGACCAGTTATTTCTTTTGAAATAACTCAACAAGGGTCTAATGGATTATATTTGTTATATTTGATGGCAGTTTATTTAGCAGTATTTGCAACAACAATGTTAATCCAATTTACAAGTTATTTTATGGGGAGCAGTTATAAACTTTTGAATAGATAATTTATGGAACATTTATTTTTAGCACTTCTTGTAATTATAATGATTGTAGCTTTGGCTTCCGGTTTTCCAGTTGCTTTTGCATTACCGGGTTCAGCTATTATTTCTATAGGTTTTGCTGCTTTTTTTGGATATTTATTTGAACAGGATGTAGGTGCTTATTTTGCAACTGACGGCCCTATCGAATGGTTAACGGCTGGTATTACAAATTTCAGGAGTAACTATTGGGATGTGGAGACCGATACTTTAATTGCAATTCCTTTGTTTATTTTTATGGGAATAATGTTGCAAAAATCTAAAATTGCAGAAGATCTTTTGGTGACAATGGGTCAGTTGTTTGGTCCTATTCCTGGAGGATTAGGTATTTCAGTAATTTTTGTAGGGGCATTGCTTGCGGCAACTACAGGCATAGTTGGAGCTACAGTAATTGCGATGGGTTTAATTTCATTACCTACTATGTTGAATAATAAATATGATAAAAGTCTTGCAAGCGGAATTGTTTGTTCATCTGGAACACTTGGTCAAATAATTCCTCCATCAATTGTATTGATTATTATAGCTGATCAGCTAGCAAGTGCCGCTGACGTTGCTAATACAATTAGACAAACAGATTATAAATTAATTACCGGTGAGTTTAATATGCCTGGAGAATTTAGAGTTGGTTCTACAAGTGCTGGAGATATGTTTCTTGGAGCATTATTACCTGGATTAGTATTGGTTGGTTTGTACATGTTGTATGTATTTATATATGCAAGAATAAACCCTAAAGCCGCTCCACCTGTTCCATTTAAAGGTCAGTTTGATTTTAAATTTTGGATAAAAGTTATTTGGGTAATTATTCCTCCTCTTGCTTTAATTTTTGCAGTTCTTGGTTCTATCTTAATGGGTATAGCAACTGTAAATCAAGCAGGTTCAATTGGAGCTATAGGTGCCACTATGATGGCAGGATATAGACTTCATCAAGGTAGAAAAGATGCTTTTTATCCATTAATAATTAGCGTTGTATCGTTAGTCCCAATTTTTTTTATTGCAAGTAATTATAACTTAAACATTAAAGCTATTGAAACTAGAAACCTAACCGCAATTCTAATAGCTGGTTTTTTTACATTTACGTTTTTAGTTGGTGTAGTTTGGAGTTTCTGGAGAGCTTTTAAAATTGATAATGTTTTAAAAGAAGTTGTAACAGAAACTTGTGTTACTACTTCAATGGTTTTTATAATTCTTCTAGGTGCAGCAATGCTAACTTCTGGCTTTAGAGCTTTTGGCGGAGAAGAGTTAGTAAGAGATTTTCTTCAAGATTTACCAGGAGGATTTTGGGTACAGTTTATAGTTGTGATGGCAGTAATTTTTCTTTTAGGCTTTTTCCTTGATTTTATTGAAATTGCAGTAGTAGTTGTACCTATTATTGCACCAATATTATTAGCGGAAACAGGTGCAAACGTAAGTGCTATTTGGTTAGGTGTAATGATTGGGGTTAATTTACAAACTTCTTTTTTAACACCACCATTTGGTTTTGCATTATTTTATTTAAAGGGTGTAGCTCCTTCACATGTTACCACTTTAAATATTTGGAAAGGAGTTGTTCCTTTCATAGTATTACAACTTATTGGTCTTGGAATTGTAGGTGTTTATCCAAGTTTAGTAAATTATTTACCAGCAAGAACATATTTGACTTCTAATGTGGCTCCACCTCCAATGAATCCAAAACTTCAGTATTGTTTGCAAGAATACAAATTTGATATGTATAACAATGAAGAACAAAGAATTAAAGCTGCTATAACTAGCTTTCAATCTAAAGTTCCAACTAATATCCCTATTGATAAATTGGATATTTTTGAAGAACATTTTGAAAATGCTCTAGGAACTTTTGCTTTAGTTGCAAAACTTCAAAAAACTGAAAAAGAATATAAATCTTTTGCTAAAGATTATAGAGATCTTCATTACAGTGTAAGAAAAAAACAAAAGAAAATAAGAACTATAGAAAAGAAAATACAAAAATCAGAAGCTGAAATTAGAAATTTAGACAAAGATGATTTAGCTCAAAAAAATAAAATTAAACTCAAGATAGAAAATTATAAATTAGAAATTGAAGAAATAAATAATACTATTCCGGAGAATTGGACTTCTAAAAATAAGGAATTTGAAATTCTTCAAAAAGCTAAAAATACTCAAACAAAAAGATATAGAAAAAATGTTGATCAGGCTTATGATAATTTAGATCAAATTGCTATGTTCATAAAAGATCATAAAAAATTAAATGAACTTTCTTCTGAGGTAAAAAGCTTAAAGAATAACATTGAAAATAAAGATTATGAAAATTCAATTTCAATTATAGATAATTTATTTGAAAAACTTGGGGAGATTTCAGGATCTGAAGAATTTGCTAACAGATTAGATGATTTATATTCTCTAATTGATAGTGAAGAAAAAGAAATAAGCAAAATTACAGATACAATTTTAGAAGTTACAAATTTATTTAACAAAGAAGTAAACTGGAGAAAAGAGGCATCAGAAAACTTAATGCCAGAACTTGAAAAATATAATTTAGCAATAAAGGATAATATTGGGTTAAGACTTCAGTCGCGTTTAACCAAAGAACAAGCTAAACTAGTTGCAAGTTGTAATGCTGTTCATAGAGATATCTCTTTAAATTTTTAACTAACTAGTAATTTGATCAATCTTTTTTGATCTTTTGTATAATCCGAGCTCTTCAGCTTTCTTTTTTATTTTATTATACTCAGTTTTTAAATTGTGAGTATTTACGTTAACTTTATTACCAATTTCAATGATTGAGCCTATAATAGGATCTATTTCTAAAGTTCTTTTTGCATATAAATCTTGAGTAGTGGATGGTTTATGTCCCTTAATTGCTATTGCAGCATTTATTCTGTGGTCAATTGAAACATTAAATTTTACGCCTATTTTTTCTCCTACCATTTGACATTCTTTCATCATTTTTCTTACTATATTTAATAATTTTTCATCATTACCGATTTCATCTAGTGCTTTATCGTATAGAGCACTTATAATATTAAACGAGCAGTTACCCCAAAGCTTTATCCAAATTTCATCTCTTAAGTTACTTTTTTGAGGAGCTTTCAGGCCACCAGATATCAATAGATCTGCTATAACTTTAAGTCTCTCAGATTTTGATCCATCTGGTTCACCTAGTGTAAATCTTTCGCCTCCATTATGTTTTATTATTCCAGGTTCAACTATTTCAGCAGCTGGATAAACAACGCAACCAATAGCTTTTGCAGGATCCAAACTTCTCCATATTTTTCCATCTAAATCAACACTATCTAAATATTTATTATCTAAATTTGTTCCAGTATTTGCTTTGTAAAAATACCACCAAGGTAGTCCATTCACAGCTGAAATAATTGAAGTTTTTTCTCCAATAATATTTTTAAGAGAATCCACAATATTTGAAATTGCATGAGCCTTCACAGAAATAAATATATAGTCCTGGATATCCAATGTTTTGGGATCATCAGTTACTTTTAATTTAAAATTTTCAGAACTTTCTTTTTTAATTAATGTTAATCCATTTTCTTCGATTGCTTTTTTATGTGTACCTCTTGCAATAATTGACAAATCAATATCTGTTTTACTTAAACATGCTGCTAAATAACCTCCAATTGAACCAGCTCCAAATATACAAACTTTTATCATTAATTTATTAAACCAAATTTTTTTGCAAGGACATTTCTTTGAAGTTTTCCAGTTACACCTTTTGGTATCTCATCTACGAAAAATATTTTCTTAGGTATTTTAAATTTAGCTAATTTTTTTTCTGCATAATTTAATACATCATTTTCTGAACACTCCATACCATCCTTAATTATTATTGCACTTGCTATATTTTCACCTAACATTTTATCTTCATACCCAAAACAAACTGCCTGATCAATTGATGGATGATCCATTAATATGTTATCTACTTCTAATGGAGATATTTTTTCACCTCCTTTATTTATAATTTCTTTAAGTCTTCCAGATATTTTTAAATATCCATCATTATCAAAATATCCTTGATCTCCTGTTCTAAACCATCCATTTGTAAAACTTGTTTTATTAGCATCATCATTATTCTCATAACCTAGGGTTACATTATCCCCTTTAATGCAGATCTCACCCACATTACCATGTTTTAATATATTGCCATTATCGTCCATAATACACACTTCAGGACCTGCTGGAATTCCTACAAATCCAGCCTTTTGTTGCTTAGGGGGCAATGGATTAGAGGTCATTTGATGTGTTGCTTCAGTCATGCCGTATGCTTCAATAACTGGACAATTAAATACTTCATTTAAATTTTTAAACACAGCAGGAGGCAAAGAAGCAGAAGACGATCTAATTAGTCTTAAATTCAGTTTTTTTGCAACATCTCCACTTTTGTTTGCTCTTAACAAAATTGCTTGATGCATTGTTGGTACACCTGAATACCAAGTAATTTTTTCAGATTTAGCTAAGTCTAAAAACTTTAATGCATTAAAACCACTAGATGCACATATAGATGCTCCAACTTTCATAGATGTTGCTAAAACTGCAATAAGTCCATGTATATGAAACAATGGCATTATATTTAAACAATGATCTTTATCAGTAAGATCTAAGCTTTTTGAAATATTTTCTGATGATGAATAAATGTTATTATTTGATAAAGGAACAATCTTTGGTCTTGATGTAGTTCCTGAAGTATGGAGCACTAAAGCTTCATCATTTTCATCTGGTAAAGAATAATCACTTTTATTTTCGAACAGATTAAACAAACCTTCAGGTTGATCTTTATGTATTTTTAATTCACAGATTTCAATATTTAATTTTTTTGCAATTTCTATTGATGGATTTTTTGAATTTTTTTCGACAATTAATATTTTAGGATTTAAATCTTTTAAATAAAATTCATATTCTTCAGATTTGTATGACGGGTTAAGAGGAGCTGCCGACATATAACTTGAAATTCCTAAAAAACTAGTGGCCATTGTCGGTCCATTTGGTAAAACTATTGCCGCTCTGTCTTTATTCGTTATACCATTTCCCGATAATTGTTTTGAGATATTATCAATAAATATTTTTAAATTTTTGTAATTAATTTGTGATTTATTTTCTGAAGTAATTGCAATTTTATTATCATCAGCATTTTCAAAAATATTTTTAACAATTTTTTTTGACACTATTTAATATCCTTTAGCATACCCATCTTTTCTAGGATCAGATCCACCTATAAGAACACCTTCATTTCGATTTATTTTAATTGCCTGTCCACCACCATGAGTTCCTTCTATATATTCTACATTATGTCCAATTTTTTTAAGCCCGTTAAAAATCTTGTTATCAACGGTTTCTTCGAGCTTGTAAATATTATTAAAATGAAAAGCTCTGGGAAAACCCAGTGCCTCTTGAGGTCCCATGCCATAATCTAGAATATTATTAAGAACATGTACTTGACCTACTGGTTGATATTGACCACCCATAACTCCATAACTTAATGTAGCGTTGTTATTTTTATCAATAACCATGCCAGGAATAATAGTGTGCAAAGGTCTTTTTAATCCATCTATACAATTTGGGTGACCATGTTCCACTCTAAAATTTGTTCCTCTATTGTGCAGAAGAATACCTGTTTTATTTGTTGTTATTCCTGAACCAAAAACATAACAAACTGAATTAATAATTGATACACTGTTTAGGTCCTTATCTACTACTGTTAAATAAATCGTTTCTGGATGAGCTGGTATATTTAAGTTTCCAATATCGCTACAAGAATTTAAATTTATATTGTCATAAATCTCATTAATATTTTTATCGCTTAAAATTTCATTAAGATCAAAATTAGCAAAATTTGGATCACCAATATTTTCTTCTCTTATCTTGTAAGCTTGTTTTGTTGCTTCTGCTTCTAGGTGAAATCTTTCTATACTATTAAATTTATAATTTTGAATATTAAGTTTTTCTAACAATTTCATCATTATTAGTACAGTCACACCTGGCCCATTTGGTGGACATTGATGAATAAACTCATTTTTATAATCAGATTTTATTGTATCTGATCTGATGGTTGTCTGTTTCGAAAAATCTTCTAAAGAGTGTTCTCCACCTAAATCTTTTAAACTTTCAACTATATCTTTTGCTATTGTTCCTTCGTAAAACTCCTTACTTCCTTTTTTACTTATCAACTCCAATGTTTTTCCAAGAGCAACATTTTTCATTAATTCATTTTCTTGGAAGGTTTTTTCATTTTTCAAAAAAATATTTCTTGAATTTTTATTTCCAGAAATTTTTTTTAAACTATTATGCCATGCGCTAGAAACAACTTTAGTTACTTTGTGACCATTTATTGCATAATCAATTGCACCTAGAAATAATTGCTCAAAATCTAATTTACCAAATTCATTGTGAATCGTTTGCCACGCGTGAACTGCTCCAGGAATTGTGACTGAATGTGGACTTGTTAATCCAATCTTGTCTATATTTTTTTTCTTAAAAAAATCATAATTTAATTTCTCAGGCGCTATACCTGAGCCATTAAATGCAACAGCATCTTTATTATTCATTTTAACTATTGCAAAACAATCGCCTCCAATACTAGTTGCATTTGGCTCTACCACGGAAAGTACTATTGAAGCTGCAATTGATGCATCTACAGCATTTCCTCCTATTTTAAGTATTTTAAGAGCCTCTTCTGTTGCCAAAGGATGAGAAGTTGCAGCCATTGCGTTTGAAGAACGCGCATCTTTATCTTTTGTTGACTGATTATTCATAATAGAACTTTAATTTCTAAAAAAATATAAATGATTAATAAAGTAAATAAAAGCATTATCATTTTCTGTGTATTTGCATTTGGTTTTTTCTTATCAAATTTATTAAGATCTATTACCGCTACCTTAACTCCTATCTTAACTTTAGAATTTGAATTATCTGCTGGAAATTTAGGTTTATTAGCAGGAGGTTATTTTATTGGATTTTCTATTATGCAAATTCCGCTTGGTTTTCTTTTAGATAGGCATGGGCCAAAAAAAATTATCTCATCTTTTTTGTTAATTGCTGTAGTTGCTACAATTTCTTTTGCAATAGCAAAAAGTTTTAGTGGATTACTAATTTCAAGAATTTTTATTGGTGTTGGAGTAAGTGCCTGCATGATGGGGCCCTTAACTGGATATAGAGTTTGGTTTGCTGAAAAATATCAACAGAGAGCTAATTCTTGGATGTTAATGTTTGCAAATTTAGGTTTTGTTTCATCTACATTGCCTGTTCAACTTTTATTGCCAGTAATTGGTTGGAGATGGATATTTATTTTAATTTCAATTTTGATTTTAATAAGCATTATTTTAATATTATTATTTATTCCTAGTTGGAATCTTAAAGATGAAAAAAATAATGAAACTAACAAAGGAAAATTATCAGAAATTTGGACCAATAAGTTTTTTATTAGCTGTATACCTTTAGGATTTTTTAATTATGGTGGAGTAATGGCAATCCAAACACTTTGGGCAGGACCATGGATGTTGAATGTGGCAGGTTATAGTGAGCTACAAAGTGCAACCGGTTTATTTTTAATTAATATTACAATGCTTTTTGCATATTTTATTTGGGGATATATTTTGCCAAAAATTTCTGAAATAGGAATAGATACAATGAAGCTTATAAAAATTGGTTTACCAATAAGTTATATTTCTTTATTAATAATTATATTAGCTGGACAAGCAGCAGGTGCTATTTATTTTACAATTTATATTCTTACTTCAATTGTCATTTCTTTAACACAACCGGCTATTGCTATATCTTTTGATAAAAAATTAGCAGGTAAATCACTTACGTCTTTTAACGTTTTACTTTTTTCAGGAACATTCTTTATGCAATGGGGAATAGGTTTAATAATTGATTATTGCAAATATCTTGGATTTGAACAAATAAAAAGCTATCAAATATCTTTTAGTGTTTTTTTTATAGTTTGTATTTTTAGTTATATTTATTTTATTATAAAAAATAAAAATGAATAAAAAAAAAATGATTATAAGCTCTTCTATTTTTATTATTATTTTAGCTTATTTAGTAATAACAATTTTATTATATTATAATCAAAGAAATCTTTTGTATCATCCAACAGAAAATAATTATCAAGGAGATAAGCTAAAAGAAAAAATTTATAAAGTTAAAATCAAAACTGATGACAATATTAGTTTGATGTCGTGGTATCATGAAAAAGATATTAATAAATACAAAACAATTCTCTATTTTCATGGTAACGCAGGCTCTTTAGAAAATAGAATTCATAAAATAAATCACTTTTTCGATATGAATATAAATTTTCTTTTAATTTCTTGGAGAGGTTTTAATGGCAATGATGGAAAACCTTCTGAACAAGGTCTTTATAAAGATGCAAAAAGTGCAGTTTTGTGGTTAAAAAATAAAGGACTTATTGAGGAAAATATAATTCTTTATGGAGAGTCGCTTGGAACTGGAGTTGCAACAGAACTAGCACAAAATAAAAATTTTGGCGGAGTAATTTTAGAGTCCCCATTTACTTCAATGGTAGCTGCCGGAAAATCCAAGTATCCAATATTTCCAATTGGATTACTTCTTAAAGATAAATATGAAAGTGATAAGAAAATTAAAAATATTTCATCTCCAATTTTAATTATGCATGGGGAAGCCGATACAATAGTTCCATTTTGGATGGGAAAAAAAATGTACGAATTAGCCAATGAACCAAAATATTATTACTTTCCAAAATATGACGATCATATGATGGAATATAATGAAAACTTAATAAATTCGATAAAAAATTTTATAAAAAGTTTAAATTAAGACACATTTTAAACAGAGGTTATTCATCTTTTTTCTATATTTTTTATTAATGAAAAAAATTTTATTTTTATTTTTCTTTTTATTTTATTCTAAAACTACTTTAGCAGAATTAAAATATGACAAATATTTTTACATTGGAAAAATGCAATCTTATCATAGTGAATTTACTTTATATTTTAAAACTAGAGAAAAAGCTATTTTAGCAAGGGGAGAAAATACAAATTATATTAATGACTACCCACAAGATTTATATATTTATAATCATCTTACGAATGAAGATTATCCATTAATAACTTATGAATGGTTTCCAAAAAAAGTAAAAAAAATTTCAAAAGAGTATAACTATCCAGTTTTTCCAGAAGATTTTGCTTACTATTTGTTAAATGATAATAATACTTTAATTTTAGTTAGTGCAGTTAAAAATTTTAATCAAAATCTTAAATATGATATCAAAAATAAAAAGCTTGAAAATTATAAAAGTAAAGGGAAATTGAATTTTATAATTTCAACATATGCTAAAAGTTGTGGATACAAATCTTTAAAAAATAATTTTGAATGTAATATTTATAAACCTTTAGTCTCCAAGAATTTAATTAATTAAACTGCGTAAATGCTTTTGCAAATTCTTCAGCACTAAATATTTGAAGATCATCTTCTTTTTCACCCATGCCCAGGCCCACAATAGGAACTTTATATTTTTTTGATATAGCAATTAAAACACCACCTTTTGCTGTACCGTCAAGTTTTGTCATGATTAACCCAGTTACAGGAATGATTTTATTAAACTCCTCTAGTTGATTAATAATATTTTGACCAGAGGTTGCATCTAAAACTAATATTACTTCATGTGGAGCTGATTTATCGCTTTTTTTGATTACATTCCCTATTTTTTTAAATTCATCCATAAGATTTTTTTTATTTTGTAATCTTCCGGCGGTATCAATTAAGACTTGATCAACGTTATTATTTTTTGCATGTTCTAGTGATTTATAAGCAACTGAAGCAGGATCTGATCCAGGAGGTGATTTTATAATGGTTGCTTGAACTTTTTCTGCCCATTTTTCTAACTGATCAATTGCTGCAGCTCTGAATGTGTCACATGCTGAAAATAAA
>CACDJC010000017.1 GCA_902552475.1 uncultured Pelagibacteraceae bacterium
AAATTGTTTTTTTTGAAAAACCTTTACTAAAGTTCGAAAGACTTTTAAAAACTTATGTCGCATTTGCACCAAGAGGATTTACTTCTTTCTCAACGGCAATACCAATATGGATAAAAGAAAAACTTTTTCAAAAGAATCTAATTTTTAAAAATTTAAAAAAACACGATGAAAATTATAAATCTAGTGAAAATATTTTTTTTTCTGAACATCATCTTTCACATGCGGCTAGTGCTTTTTTCCCATCAAGTTTTGATGAAGCAATTATTCTCACGGCTGATGGAGTTGGTGAATGGGCGACCACAACAGTTGCTATAGGAAAACATAATAAAATTGATATTAAAAAAGAAATTCATTTTCCTCATTCTATTGGTTTGTTATATTCGGCATTTACTTACTATACAGGGTTTAAGGTAAACAGTGGAGAATATAAACTGATGGGTTTAGCTCCCTATGGCAAACCATTATATGAAGATAAAATTAAAAAATTAGTTGATATTAAAGATGATGGATCTTTTAGATTAGATCAAAAATATTTTAACTATGCTACTGGCTTTACAATGACCAATGAAAAATTTAATGACTTGTTTGGACAAAAGCCAAGAAATCCAGATAGAGATGAAATTACACAATTCCATATGGATATAGCATCATCTATACAAAAAGTAACTGAAGAGATAATGATTAAATTAACAAAATCTATTAGAAAAGAATATAATATCAAAAATTTATGCTTAGCTGGCGGTGTTGCTTTAAATTGTGTAGCTAATGGTAAAATTTTAAAAGAAAAAATTTTTGAAAATATTTGGATACAACCTGCTTCTGGCGATGCTGGAGGTTCTTTGGGTTCCGCATTAGCAATGTGGTATATGCACAATGAAAATAAAAGAATTGTAAACAAAACCGAAAACATAGAGGGGTCTTATTTAGGTCCAGAGTATAGTCAGAATGAAATAGAGAATGAATTAAAGTCTATAGGTGCTAATTTTGAAATATTAGATTATGAAAATTTAATCGATAAAACTGCAGATTATTTAGCTAAACAAAATGCAATTGGCTGGTTTCAGGGAAGAATGGAGTTTGGACCTCGTGCACTAGGTGCTAGGTCTATATTGGCAGATCCAAGATCTGAAGATACTCAAAAAAATTTGAATCTTAAAGTTAAATACAGAGAAAGTTTCCGACCTTTTGCACCTGCAATTCTAGAAGAAGATTTAAATGATTGGTTTGATATAGAAAAAAAATCTCCATACATGTTATTTGTTGCCGATGTAAAATCGGATAAAAAAATTGAAATGTCTGATGAAGAAAAAAAACTCTTTGGAATAAAAAAATTAAACATTAAAAGATCAATTATACCAGCTGTAACACATGTAGATTACTCAGCAAGAATACAAACTGTTAATAAAAATACAAATAGAATATTTTATGATTTACTTTCAAAATTTAAGAATAAAACTGGTTGTCCATTGCTAGTAAATACATCATTTAATGTAAGAGGCGAGCCAATAGTAAATACTCCTCAAGAAGCATTTAATTGCTTTATGGGAACGGAGCTTGATTATTTAGTTATAGGTAATTGTTTGCTAAGCAAAAATAAGCAAAAAGTCGAACTTAAGAAAAAAACAATAAATAATTTTGAACCAGACTAATATAAGCTCATAATGATTAAATGTAGAAATTAATAAGTTTTCTTTAGTAATTTTTCTTAATAATTTCCACCAGTCTATCTAATTGATCTACAGCTTTATACTCTAAACTAATAGTGCCAGTATTGTTTTTTTTATTGTTAACGAATACTCTCATACCAATCTTATTAGATAGCTCCTCTTCAATACTCAATATATTAGGATCTTTTCTTTTGTTATTAACAACATTTTTATTCTTGATTAATCTTACCAGGCTTTCAGTTTGTCTAACTGATAATTTTTTTGAAATCACTTTTTTTGCTAAGAGCAATGCGTTTTCAAGGCCTACTAAAATTTTTGCATGCCCTTGAGAAATTTTTTCCTCTATAATTAGTTCAATAACTTCTTTTGGCAATGATAAAAGTCTCAGACAATTTGATATATGTGCTCTACTTTTTCCTATAAATTTTGCAACTTTATCTTGGTCGTATCTAAAATCATCAATTAACCTTTTATAACCCTCTGCCTCCTCTATTGGATTTAAATCTTTTCTTTGAACATTTTCTACAATTGCAAATTCTAAAGATTTTAAATTATCCGCTTTTATAATTATTACTGGCACTTCATGAAGTCCGGCATTTTGAGCTGCTTGCCATCTTCGCTCTCCTGCAATAATTTCATATTTTTCCTCTTCGTCTTCTGATACTCTAACTACGATTGGTTGGATTATTCCTCTCTCTCTTATTGATGCTGTTAGCTCTTCTAAACTTTCTTTGTCAAATTTTTTCCTGGGTTGATATTTGTTTCTGACTATAGAACTTATTGAGATTTTGCTTTTTTGATCATTTACTTCACTATCTCCAATAAGAGAAGAAAGACCTCTTCCTAGTCCCTTTTTAGATTTAAAAGGATTTATCATGCTGCACTCTCCACTGGCTTGTCTTGATTTAAAAACTCTTCTGTGAAACTAAAATATGCTTTACTACCTGGACAAACTTTATCATAAATCAAAACTGGAACACCATGTGAAGGAGCTTCTGATAGTCTCACATTTCTTGGTACTACAGTATTGTAAACTTTGTTCTTGAAATAGTTCCTTGCCTCAGATTCTACTTCGTTAGATAGTTTATTTCTTTTGTCATACATGGTCAGAAGTATTCCTCTTATTTCTAAAGTTGTATTTAAGTTTGATTTTATCCGCTCAATAGTTTTCATTAACTGTGTGAGTCCCTCAAGAGCAAAGAATTCAGTCTGAAGTGGTACAACAAGAGCATGGGATGCTACCAAAGCCATGATTGTAAGGAGACTTAATGATGGAGGACAGTCTATAATTATATAATCATACAATGGCCTAGAATCATTTAAAATGGCGGTTAATTCATCTTTCAATTTAAAGGCTCTTCTACTATCTCCAGCAGTCTCAACCTCCAACCCAGACAAATCAACATTTGATGTAATCAAATGCAGGTTTTCAAAACTTGTGGATTGAATTACCTCCGAAATTTTTTTATTTCCATTCAGAACATTATAAATTGTTAGATCTGAACTAGTCATGTTAGATAATCCTAGACCTGTTGTAGCATTTCCTTGGGGGTCAAGGTCAATAACAAGAATTTTTTTTCCTTTCATTGATAGACCAGCCGCAAGATTGATCACTGTTGTAGTCTTCCCTACTCCACCTTTCTGATTTATTACTGATATAATTTTTCTATCCATTTTTTTTTTTTAAATTTGAAATTTTTACTACAGATGACTCCTCGCTTGTTAAACTCTTCATTACCTCTAAGTCAAATTTCCACTTGATTGAAACCTCTTTCAAAATTTTTTTTCCACTCTTGCCCAAATACATAACTATGTATTTAAAATTTTTAAAATTTTTTGTTGCGATTTCAAAAATTACAGGCAAAGGTTTGAATGCTCGGCAAATAATTACATCTGTAATTAAATTTTTTTCTTCAAAAATATTTTTTTGATAAATTTTTGCTTCTAATTTAAATTTTTTTACCATTTCTTTTAAGAAATTACTCTTATGAAAGCTCTTCTCATAAAAAATTAGCTTAAAATCAGGTTTTTTTGATTTCATCAAAATACCTAAAACTATACTAGGAAGCCCTGCTCCTGAACCAAGATCTGTACATGTTTTTATATCATTTTTATCAATAAAATCAATAGTTTGTGCGCTATCATAAATATGCCTTGTTTTTATTGACTTTTCTGTGCTTAAACTTATTAAATTTATTTTCTTGTTCTTGCTCAAAATAGATTCTGAATAGTCTTCTAGCTCGTTCAATGTTTCACGTGAAACATTTGGGAGAAAAATTTTATCTGTTTTTAATATTTTAGAATCAATCAAGCTATATGCTTAATAGACTTTCTTTTAACATGTGACAACAAAATATATGCTGCCGCTGGTGTAATTCCGTCTATTCTGAGAGCCTGACCTAAAGTTTTTGGTCTTATTTCCTTAAATTTAGACTTAACTTCATTTGATAAACCAGAAAATTTTTCATAGTCAATATTTTCTGGTATTTTAAGATTTTCATCGCGTTTAAATGCTAGAATATCAGCATTTTGCTTCTTTAAGTATCCCTTATAATGAGCTTTAATCTCAATCTGTTCATCAATTTCACGTGAAATATATTTAATTTCAGGCCATATTTCTCTAATTTTCATCATATTTACTGATTTTTGGCGTAATACTTCTATTGCATTTCGTTTTACACCATCTTTTGCAATATTTATTCCATACTTTAAAACTTTTGACGGTGAAATAAATGAGTTTTCCATAATTTTTAAGTTTTTTTCAAGATTATGTGCTTTATCTTTATAGATTTTTTTCCTTTCATCCAATATTAATCCTATATCAATTCCTCTTTGAGTTAATCTAAGATCCGCATTATCAGATCTTAAAGAAAGTCTATATTCCGCTCTCGAAGTAAACATTCGATAAGGCTCTGCAACTCCTTTGGTCACCAGATCATCTATCATTACACCAATGTAAGCTTCAGACCTATCAAGTATAAAAGGCTCTTTATCTTTAACTGATAGTGCTGCGTTAATCCCAGCAATTAAACCTTGGGCCGCTGCCTCCTCATAGCCAGTAGTTCCATTAATTTGGCCTGCAAGGTAAAGATTTCTAATTTTTTTTGTCTCTAAAGTTAAAAATAGCTCTCTTGGATCTATAAAATCATACTCAATTGCATATCCTGGTCTTAAAATTTTAACATTCTCTAAACCATTGATATTATTACATATTTCTTGTTGTACATCGGCAGGAAGTGATGTCGAAATACCATTTGGATATATAGTTTTATCATTTAATCCCTCTGGCTCTAAAAAAATCTGATGTTTTTGTTTGTCTGCAAATTTAACAATTTTATCTTCTATTGATGGACAGTATCTTGGACCCACTCCTTGTATGCTTCCTGAGTACATTGCACTTCTTTTAATATTTTTAGAAATGATTTTATGTACAGCATCGTTCGTATATGTCATCCTACATGAAATTTGCTTATTAATATTTTTTTTTGTTAAGAAAGAAAAAAAATAAGGATCTTCATCTGCATGCTGTTCTTCAAGATTATCAAAATTGATTGTCGATGCATCTAGTCTTGGAGGTGTTCCTGTTTTTAATCTTCCAATTTTAAAATTATATTTTTCTAATTGTTCACTTAAGCCCATTGAAGGTTTTTCATTAAATCTTCCTGCTGGTGTTTTTTTTTCACCAATATGGATCAATCCATTTAAAAAAGTTCCTGTTGTTAAAATTATTTTTGATGCTACTACTTTTTTACCCTCTTGAGTATGAAAGCCAATTATATTGTTTTTGTTAAAAATAAACTTAATTACAGGATCTGAAAAAATGCTTAAATTACAATAATTTACAAGTTTTTCTTGCATATATTTCTTATATAGTGATCTATCACTTTGTGTACGTGGTCCTCGCACTGCTGGGCCTCTACTTCTGTTTAGCAATCTAAATTGAATCCCTGATTTATCTGCTACTTCACCCATAACTCCTTCTAGTGCGTCTATCTCTCTAACTAAATGACCTTTTCCTAAACCACCTATAGCTGGATTACAGGACATTTCACCAATAGTATCAAATTTATGAGTGAATAGGGCAGTGTTTACTCCTAATCTAGCTGACGCAGTAGCTGCTTCACATCCTGCATGCCCACCACCAATTACAACAACATCGAATGACAACTCATTTTTCATAAATATAATTTATTATTGATATTAAAATTTACAAGAAAACACTTAAAAAAGGATAAAAAGTAAGCAAAATCAGTACTTATTTGCCTATACAGAAATCATTAAAAATAGTACCTAATATCTCTTCAACATCTACTTTTCCAACGATCATTCCAAGATGCCTAGTAGCTAATCTTAAATCCTCTGCACCTTTATCAAAATCTTCTTTAGAGTTTTTTTCTTCAAAATTTTTTAAGTGATTTACACAAGCTTCTAGGCTTTGTCGATGTCTTTCCCTAGTTATTAAAGTATCATTCAGATTAACAAATTTATTTTTTAATTTTTCTTTGATTTGATTTATTAACTCATCTAAATTTGTTTCATTTTTAATTGATAAAAAAATTGGATTAAATTTTGTAAATTGTTGATTAACATTTTTATAACCAAGATCTATTTTATTAATCACAATTATTGCTTTTTCGCTTACCAAATCATTCAAAAAACCAGTAAAATCAACACTTTTTGGTTCAATGACTATTATGTTTAAATCAGCATCTTCTGCTTTTTTAAGAGCAAGTTTAATACCTTTTTTTTCTATTTCATCTTTAGACTCTCTTATACCGGCAGTATCAGAAATTATAACAGGGTATCCATCTAAATTTAAATGAGCTTCAATTACATCTCTTGTTGTTCCTGCAGTTTCTGAAACGATAGCAACATCACGGTTAGATAGATAATTAAGCAAAGATGATTTACCAGCATTTGCAGGTCCAATAATTGCAACTTTAAAACCTTCTCGAATCCTTTCTCCTACTTTTTGATCGTTCAAAATTTTTTCAATTTCTTTTCTTATTTTTTCAGAATCAATTTTTATATTTTTAATTACATCATCTGGTAAATCCTCGTCTGGAAAATCAATTTTGGCTTCAACGTTGGATAAAATTTTTAAAAGTTTTTCTCTTAGTAAATTAAATTTTTCTGAACTACTGCCGCTCATAATTTTGACTGCTTGCTGTCTTTGAATTTCTGTTTCTGCAGAAATAAGATCAGAGATACTTTCTGCTTTAAGAAGATTTATTTTCCCATTTTGAAATGCAATTTTGGTAAATTCACCAGGTTCAGCCAAACGACAATTTTCAATTTTTGAAAGTTGATCTAAAATTGCCCTTACAACGGCAATACTTCCATGGACATGCAATTCCGCCATATGTTCGCCTGTGTAGCTCTGAGGAGCAGGAAACCATATAATTATACCTTCATCAATAAGCTCATTTTCTTTTATTTTATTGATTTTTTTAAGGGTTGCCACTCTTGGCTTTGGTAATTCACTATTAGTTAATTTCTCTATAATATTTTTTGTTTCTAAGCCAGATATTCTTATTACTGCTACACCAGATATACCAGGACCAGAAGATAATGCATAAATGCTCATAAATTTATTATAGATAGATTTAATTACATTTTATATATTTTTTATATGATAATCTGGCTACCATCTTATCCGAAAAGTGGAAACACCTGGTTAAGATTTTTTATAGTATCTTTGTTATTGGAAGATAAAAATAATATAAATTTTAACGATCTTGCAACTATCAATCAATATCCAAGAAAATCTCAATTTGAGGGTATAATATCTAATTTTTTAAGTTTAGAAGAAGTTGCAAAAAATTGGCAAAAATCACAAATTAAAATTAATTCAAGTAGAAAAATTAGGCTTTTAAAAACACATAATATGCTAGTTCGTTTTAAAGATAGTTATTTTACCGATCCAAGTAATACTATTGGGGCGATATATATAGTTAGAGATCCCAGGAATATTATAACATCTTTAAAAAATCATTTCAGTTTCAAAGATTATGAAGAGTCAAAAAAATTTTTATTTAATGAGACACAAGTTCTTACATTATCAGAAATTGAAAAAGAAAAATTTAAAAATAAAAAAGATCATCCTTTGCCTCAAATAATAGGCTCGTGGCAAAATCATTTTAGATCATGGAGAACAATGAAAAACAATTTTTTACTTATTAAATATGAGAGTCTTTGCCAAAAACCTAAAAGAGAATTTTCAAAAATTGCAGAATTTTTGGAAAAAATTTTAAAAATAAAATTTTCTAAAAAGCAGATAAATAATGCTATCAATTCTAGTTCTTTTGAAAAATTAGAAAAAATGGAACAAACACTTGGCTTTGCAGAAGCCGCACAAAATATAAATGGGGAGAAAAAAAAATTTTTCTACCTTGGGCCAAAAAATAATTGGGAAAAAATATTGGATAAAAAAATTGCAGACGAAATTTCTTTTAAGTTTGAGTCCGAAATGAAAGAATTAGGATATATATAAATGCTCATAAATTTATTATAGATAGATTTAATTACATTTTATATATTTTTTATATGATAATTTGGATAGCTTCATACCCTAAAAGTGGAAATACTTGGGTTAGATCTTTTATATCTTCGCTTTTATATAGTAATGATGGGACAAATGATTTCTCATATTTAAAAAATATAAAACAATTTCCAGACAGATCTCAATTTAAAAATTTTATTGATGATTTTCAGAATATCAAAAAAGTTTATCAAAACTGGTCTGTAGTTCAAAATTATTTAAATCTTGATAACAAAATTAAATTTTTAAAAACACACCATATCAATTGTAAAATTGATAATTACGAATTTACAAATGACAATAATTCAATAGGTGTAATATATATCGTTAGAGATCCAAGAAATGTAGCATGTTCAGTAAAAAATCATTACTCCCTTGAAAATTTTGAAAAAGTGAAAGAATTTATGTTTAGAGAGCATAATTGGCTTGGCATAGTTTCAAATAAAAATATTAAACCGCTAGATAACAAAATTCCAACTTTAATTAGCTCTTGGAAAACAAATTATTTATCATGGAAAAATAAAACAAAAAACTATTTATTAATCAAATATGAAAATTTAATTGAAAATCCAAGTGATGAATTTTTAAAAATTTCAAAATATTTAGAAAATCATTTAAAAATTAAATTCGAACAAAAAAAAATAAGTAGAGCTATAGACACATGTTCATTTAAAAATTTACAGAGTCTTGAAATTGAAGGTAAATTTCCTGAAGCTACAGTAGATAAAGAAAATAAAACTATAAAATTTTTTAATTTAGGACCTAAAAATGACTGGAGGAAAACTTTAGATAAAGATATTGCTAATGAAATAAAAAACCAATTTAGAAATGAAATGAAAGAGCTAGGATATTTGTAAATAATTTATGATGGTTTGTTCATTGAGTTAAAGAATTCTGCATTGTTTTTTGTTGTCTTTAACTTAGAATTAATAAAGTCTATAGCATCCATTGCGCCCATAGGAGCAATAATTCTTCTTAAAACATTCATCTTCTGAAGATCATTTTTATCAAATAGAAGTTCTTCTCTTCTAGTACCAGATTTAGTTATATCCATTGCAGGAAATATTCTTTTCTCAGAAATTTTTCTATCTAAAATAGTTTCACTATTACCCGTACCTTTAAATTCTTCAAAAATTACTTCATCCATTCTACTTCCAGTATCAATTAATGCAGTTGCTATTATCGTTAAAGAACCGCCTTCCTCAATATTTCTTGCTGCACCAAAAAATCTTTTAGGTCTTTGAAGTGCATTTGCATCTACACCACCAGTTAATACTTTTCCAGAACTTGGCACAACAGCGTTGTAAGCTCTACCTAACCTAGTAATTGAGTCTAACAGAATTACTACATCTTTCTTATGTTCGGTTAATCTTTTAGCTTTCTCGATTACCATTTCAGCAACAGCAACATGACGTTGTGCTGGTTCATCAAAAGTTGAACTTATAACTTCACCTTTCACTGTTCTTTGCATGTCTGTTACTTCTTCGGGTCTTTCATCAATTAACAAAACCATCAAATAACATTCGGGATGATTAGCGGTTATTGAATTTGCAATACTTTGCAAAATCATAGTTTTACCAGCTTTAGGTGGAGATATAATTAATGATCTTTGTCCTTTTCCTATGGGGCTGACAAGATCAATTAATCTTGGCGTTAGATCAGGTTTTTTTTCAACTTTATTGGACTCAACTTCCATAACAAGTTGTTTGTTAGGATATAATGGCGTTAAATTATCAAAAGCTATTTTATGCTTAAATTTATCTGGTTCCTCAAAATTTATTTTACTTACTTGAAGTAGTGCAAAATATCTCTCACCTTCTTTTGGAGATCTTATTGGCCCCTCTATTGTATCTCCTGTTCTCAAACCAAATCTTCTTATTTGGCTTGGACTTACATAAATATCATCAGCTCCTGGTAAATAATTTGACTCCATGGCTCTTAAGAAACCAAAGCCATCCTGAAGCAATTGTAATACTCCTCCTCCAGTAATTTCCTCGCCTTTTTCTGCTAATTTTTTTAATATTGCAAAATAGATTTCTTGTCTTCGCAATGTACTTGCGTTTTCAATACCTAGTTTTTCTGCTTCTGTAATAAGCTTTTCAGAACTCTTTTGTTTTAACTCTTGTATATTCATGTTTGGGGATTTGTTTTTGTTAGATGAAGTAAATATATATACTGATGTATTAATTTCAAGACTATAAAGGTTTAAATATTACTATAAAAACTACAAAAATAAGCAAAATAGTGGGTATTTCGTTGATTATTCGGTAAAATTTGGCCGATTTCTTATTTTCACCCTCTTTAAGAGATCTCAGACATTTCCCCAAATATTCATGATAAATAGTTAAAATAACTACTAAAACTAATTTTATTTGAAGCCATAGAAATGAAAATGTCTCAAATCCTATTGTTAAAATTAATATAATGCCAAATGCCCAAGATAAAATCATTGCAGGCCTCATAATGTAAAAATACAATCTTTTTTCCATTAATTCGAAAATTTCAGTAGTTTGTTTTTTTTCAAAATTTTCAACATGATAAACAAAAATTCTTGGAAGATATAAAAGTCCTGCCATCCATGAAATAACTGCTATTAAATGTAAAGATTTAAATAATAAATAGTAATTCATAAATTAATTCAAGCATGGACATTTAGTAAAATTGGATGGGCATCTCTTTATAGGTGGGTATAAGTTATTATTAAATTTATATTTTTCTTTATTTAAAATAAGATCTGATAAACTTTCAATAAAATACTTATTAATACCTAGTGATTCTACTCTTATATAATTTTTACAACCATTTTCTTTAGCAAGTTTCTCATATTCAATATCTAATTCTACCAATGTTTCAGAATGTTCGGATACAAAAGCTATTGGAACTACAATTAAATTTTTACCTCTTTTAGCATTATCTATAATCACTTCATCTGTTGAAGGTCCAATCCATTTCAAAGGACCAACTCTACTTTGATAGCTTAATATATAATCAATATTATCGTTATTTATTTCATTTATAATTTTATTTACACTTTGTTCAACTTGCCATTGATAAGGGTCTCCTTTTTTAATATTTTTTTCTGGTAAACCATGTGCTGAAAAGATTAATTTAAAATTTGAAAGTCCATTAATGTTCTTTTTTATTAATTCTGAATGAGCTTTTATAAATTTTTCATCTTGCGGATAACAACAAATAGTACTTGTATTAATGTTTAAGTTGTTTTTTTTTGCAATTTCATTCCATTCTAATATGGATGAGCCTGAAGTTGCCGCAGAATATTGAGGATAAAGTGGAAGTAGTATAATTTCTGTTGGATTAAATTCTTTTACTAATTGCATTGTTTCTGATGCTCTCGGGTGCCAACATCTCATAGCAATAAAAACCTTATAATTATTGTCTTTTTCATTCATATTAAGATATTGCTCAAGGGAGGAAGCTTGATCTCTGGTTAATTTTACTATTGGAGAAGATCCCCCCATTTCTTTGTATATGGCTTTTGCAGTAGGAGTTCTTCGTTTTGAAATTAATTTAGCAAGTGGATATCTTATAAATGATGGTAAATTTAATATTGCCGGATCATTAAATAAATTAAATAAAAAAGGTTCTACGTTATCCAATTTATCAGGACCTCCTAAATTAAATAACACTACTGCAATATTCATTTGAAATTTTTTACAATTTTAATTAATTGCTCAACTAGCTCAATTTTAGTTTCAGGTAAAATTCCATGCCCTAAATTAAATACATATGGATGGTCTTTAAAAATTGTAAGATATTTTTCAACTTCATTTTTAACTTTATCTTTATCAGTTAACAAAATCTTAGGGTCTAGTCCTCCTTGTATAGGCAGCTCTATTTCACTTGCAATTTTTTTTGGATCTACATCATAATCAATATTAATCATATCTGGTTTTACAATTTTACAAAATTCTTTATAATTTTTTATTCCTCTTGGAAAACAAATTACAGGTACTCCTAATTTTTTTGTATAGTCAACAAGATTGTAAGTTGGTTTATATATATAATCCGATAATTTATCATTTAATAGTCCGGCCCAACTATCAAATATCTGTATTATATTTGCACCAGCATCAACTTGATTTTTAATATGAATTTTAAGAAATCTCTCAATAAGATTTAATAATTTATTAATTAATATTTCATCATCAAAAAAACTATCAATAAGTTTTTTTTTGGGGGACATTTTATTAATCATATAAACTAGTATTGTCCACGGAGCCCCCACAAAACCTATCATGTCTCTTTTTTTTAATAATTCATGATTAGAAGTAATACTAATTGCTTTATAAACAGAATTAATTTTTTTGGTGAATATATCTTCATTCACATCTTCTATTTTTTCTAAATTTAAATCTCCAAGTTTGGGACCAAAATTTTTCTCAAATTCTACTTTTTGTCCAATACCGTATGGCAACATTAAAATATCAGAAAAAATAATTGCGGCATCAAATCCAAATCTTTTTATTGGTTGTAGAGTAATCTCAGATGATAAATTTTCGTTCAAACAAAGCTTTATAAAATTTTGATTTACTTTTCTTATTTCTCTAAATTCTGGCAAATACCTTCCAGCCTGTCTCATTAACCAGATAGGATTTGTTTTAGTATCTTTGTTTACAATACAATTTTTAACTGGTCTCATTTAATAATAGATAATTAATTATTTGTAGTATTAGTATTATGATTTGTGGATTACGTAAATTACTGAATTATCACACATTATTAAGCATTTATTAACATTATTATTTACCAAAAATTTATATTTTAAAGGCCAAATAAACACTTTTTCTAATCATTAAAATTGTGAAAAAAATTATCAACAATGTAATTTTATGTGAATTTTAAGTGATAATATAAGGGATATTTTATCATTTAAAACAAATCTATATTTTTGTTATTAAACTAATAGTTTATAAACATTTTATACATGAAAAATTCACATCAAATATATTTGATATCTGACTCAACCGGAGAAACTATTGATAGAATCTTTATGGCATTAAAAGCACAGTTTTCAAATTTTGAATATGAAACTAATCAATTTTCTTTTACTAGAACTGAAAATCAAATTCTTAAAATTTTAGACCAAGCAAAAAAAGGACAAAATCCAATAATTCTTTACACTATTGTTAATAGCAAGTTAGCTAAATTTCTAGCTGACCAATCTAATAAAAAAGGCATTCCTTGCTTTGGAGTATTAGGAGATCTTATTCTTAACTTTTCTAAAATATTGAATCAAAAAGCTTCCCATGAGCCTAGCGGCCAGCATATACTAAATGAAGAATATTATGAAAGAATTGAGGCCATTCAATTCACAATGAATCATGATGACGGCAATCAATTGGAAGATATAGAAAAGTCTGATATAATTTTACTTGGAGTTAGTAGAACCAGCAAAACACCAACTTCAATATATCTTGCTAATAGAGGATATAAAACTTCGAATATTCCACTTGTAAACGCAAACTCTTTACCAGATAAAATAATGAAAAAAAACTTTTCTCCTTGCGTTATTGGTTTAATAACCGAAGCAGAAAGATTATATGATTTAA
This sequence comes from uncultured Pelagibacteraceae bacterium, assembly GCA_902552475.1. GTDB lineage: Bacteria > Pseudomonadota > Alphaproteobacteria > Pelagibacterales > Pelagibacteraceae > Pelagibacter. The sequence continues at coordinate 13,779 of CACDJC010000017.1, forward strand.
GAAAGAATAGACTTGTTTCAATAAAGGAAGATAAAAATATGGAGTATACTGATATTGATACAATAAAAAATGAATTAGAAAATTCAAAAAAAATATTTAGAAATAATCATTGGCCAACTATTGATGTAACTAGAAAATCTGTTGAAGAAACTGCCGCTTCAGTTATAAAAATTTATGAAATAAAAAATAAGAAGAATGTCTAATATAATTTTGGCTTCAAAAAGTAAGGTTAGAAAAGAAATTTTGGAAAAACACAACATAAATTGTTTAGTAGAGCCGTCGAATATTGATGAAGATCCAGTTAAAAACAGCCTCTTAAATGAAGGGGCTACACCAGAAATAATATCTAAAAACTTAGCTGAATTAAAAGCAAATAAAGTAAGTCAAAAAAAAAATGAAAATATAGTTTTAGGAGCAGATAGTGTTATTGATTTAGAAGGCGAATTAATTTCAAAACCCGAAAGTAGAGAAGAAGCAATGAAAATTTTGCAAAAATTAAATGGAAAGAAACATTATTTAATAAGCTCAGTTTGTTTTTCAAAAAATGGCTCAATGATATGGAATCATACAGATAAAGCCGCACTGACTATGAAAAAAATGTCTGATGAAGAACTTAAAGAATACTTACGAAAAATAAACGATGAAACTTTATTTGCATATAATGTATATCAAATTGAGGGAGAAGGCAGAAATTTGTTTTCTAATATTGAAGGAGATGAGGATACGATTATGGGTCTCCCTGTAAAAAAAATAAAAGAATATTTAAATCTACAAAAATGAAGAAATATTTAGTTATAGGAAATCCAATTGAACATTCTTTATCTCCCAAACTTCATAATTATTGGATTAAAGAAAAAAATATTGATGCCATTTATGAAAAAAAAAAATTAGGTGAAAATGATTTAAAAAAAATTATTTCTGATGTTAAAGAACAAAAAGTTAATGGAATTAATGTAACAGTACCTTTTAAAAAATCAGTTATTCCATTTTTAGACGAACTAAGCATTGAGGCAAATGAAACTCAATCAGTTAATACAATATATTTAAATGATAACAAAATAATTGGTCATAATACCGATATAGCTGGCTTTGAATTAGCAATTAAATATTCAAAATATGATTTAACCAACAAAGAAATATTAATTTTAGGAGCAGGAGGAGTGGTTTCTTCAATAATTTTTTCACTTAAAAAAATGAAAACATCTAAAATAACTATAAGCAACAGAACTAAAAAAAAAGCAGAAGATTTAAAAAATTTATTTAAAGATTTAAATATTGTTGAGTGGGGTGTTATTCCAAATTTTGATGTAATTATTAATGCAACAAGTATTGGTCTTAATGAAGATGATGAAATTAAATTAGATTATGCAAATATAGGTTCTAATAAATTATTTTATGATGTGATTTATAATCCAAAACAAACAAATTTTCTTAAAAAAGCAAAAGCTTCAGGTAATAGAACTGAAAATGGAAAAATGATGTTTATTTATCAAGCGCATCAAGCGTTTACAATTTGGCATAAATTAATGCCAAAAATAGATGATGAAGTTATAAAATTGGTTGAATAATTATGAGGTTAAAAGAAAAAGTTTCTATAATAACTGGGGCAGCCTCTGGATTTGGTAAAGGTATTGCAAAAAAATTTTCTGATGAGGGTGCAAAAGTAATATTGGCAGATATTAATAAAGATCTTTTAGAAAAAGTTTCAAATGGTTTAGATCAAGATTTTTTTCATGTGGATGTATCAAGTTCTAGTAGTATGAAAAAATTATCTGAATATGTATTAAATAAATATGGAAATATTGATATTATGGTAAATAATGCAGGAATAACCCATTTACCCAAACCCCTTGAAGATGTTAGTGAAGAAGAATTTGTTAGAGTTTTTGAGGTAAATTCTAAATCAGTTTTTTTGTGCGGTAAATTTGTTGTCCCACATATGAAAAAACAAAGAAAAGGTTCAATTCTTAATATTTCCTCCACTGCTGGTATTTCTCCCAGACCAAACTTAAATTGGTATAATGCTACTAAAGGATGGATGATAACCGCAACCAAAGCAATGGCAATAGAACTTGCTCCTTTTAATGTTAGAGTAAATTCATTGGCCCCAGTAGCTGGCGAAACACCACTTTTAAAGTCTTTCATGGGAGAAGATACTCCAGAAAGAAGAAATGCTTTTTTATCAACCATACCTATAGGAAGATTCTCAACTCCTAAAGATCTAGGAGATGCTGCATGTTTTTTATGTTCTGATGAATCTAGCATGATTACCGGTTCTATATTAGAAGTAGATGGAGGAAGATGTATTTAAATGGTTAAAAGAATTGGAATACTAGGAGATATAGGTTCAGGAAAAAGTTTTGTAGCACGTCAATTTGGATATCCAATCTTTAATGCCGACAAAGAGGTCAATAAAATTTATTCTAAGAATAGAACTTGTTTTAAAAAATTGAAAAAAAAATTACCTAAATATATAAAATCTTATCCAATAAATAAAACAGATCTCAGTAATGCAATTTTAGAAGATAATAGGAATTTA
>CACDJC010000018.1 GCA_902552475.1 uncultured Pelagibacteraceae bacterium
TGCAATAAAGTTTTTTTTTATCATTTAAAAAAAAAGGTGTTTTAATTTCATCTATTTCAATTTTAAAATATCCACTTTTGCCATCATCTTTAAAATTTGAATTTAAATGAAATTTATTTCCTATAAATAAATAATTTTTAATTTTTTTTGAACTTGCACCAAATATTGTACCTACAACTTTACCATAATTTTCTGTATAAAAATTAGCTATAGAAGAATTTTCATTATATTTATTATTTAATAATAAATATCCTTTATCTTGCCAATTCATACAAAATTTAATTTTTTTATTAGTTCAGAGGCAGCACTTTGTTCGGCATTTTTAATTGATGAGCCGTTAGCAAATATAAATTTTGTATTTTTTAGTTTAACTCCAACTTTAAATTTTGGTTTATGTCTAGGCCCTGTATTAGAAATTAATTTATAAATTGGTAAAGATTTGTATTGCTTTAATGAATATTCTTGCAGTTTTGTTTTAGAGTCAACTATGGTTATATATGACTCATCAATAAATTCTTTCCAAATTTTTAAAATAAATTTTTTTGAAGCATTAAAACCCTGATCTATATATATTGCGCCAATAATTGATTCACAACAATCAGAAATAATTTTACTTTCAATATTTGCTTTTAGAGTATTTTTATTTCCTATTAAAATAAACTTCTTTAGTTCAAGTTTATTTCCAACTTTATAACATATGTTTTTATTTACTAACGATGCTAGTTTTTTATCCAAAATTCCAACTTTTTCATTTGGATAAAGTTGAATTAATTTTTTTGATATAGTTAATCCTAATACTCTATCGCCTAAAAATTCAAGTTTTTCATAATTTTTTTTGGTATTAAAACTCTTATGTGTAATAGCTTGTTTTATTAAATCAGTATTTTTAAAATTAATTTTTAAAATTTTTTGTAGTTTTTTAATATTTTCATCCATTATTTTATTTTTTTAAAAAATCTTTCTATTCTTAATATTTTGTCCCAATTCCAAATTTTTAATATACTGCCGACTCTAGGATTTGATGAAAAAAAAAGTATTTGAGCTTTGCCTACTAAATTATTTTTATGTACATAGCCAACTTCAGATAAATATCTACTGTCTTTAGAGCAATCTCTATTATCACCTAAAAAAAAATAATGATCATCTGGGACAATAAATATATCAGAATTTTGAAAACTTTGATCAATATTATATGAGGCTATATATGTTTTGCCATTTGGTAGTTTTTCTTCAAACAACCTAGTTTGTAATTTTATATTACCGCAGTACAATATGTTATTTTTTTCCTTTAATGTTTTTAAGATCTGATTATCATTTAAAAACAAATCTCCATCTATAAATTGCAATTTATCACCAGGTAAACCAATTAATCTTTTAATATAATCTGTTCTGTTATCTGCTGGTGTTTTAAAAACCACAATATCTCCCCTCTTTGGACTGAAGCTCATCAACCTTCCTTTAAAAATTGGAGGACTAAATGGAAATGAATGTTTGCTATAACCATAAGAAAATTTGGTTACAAATAAACGATCACCAACTAACAGATTCGGTTCCATTGATGAAGATGGTATATAAAAAGGCTGAATAAGAATTGACCTTATGAATATAGCTATTATCAATGCATAAAAAAGAGTTTTTAAATTTTCAATTACAATTTTTTTAATCATTTAATTTTATTTAATATTACATAAGCGATCGAATAATTCTTTTCATCGGATAAAGATAAAAAAATTTTAAACTTATTAATATCAAAATTTTTTTTTAAAAAAAATTTTATATTTTTCGATATTTTGATTAAGGGTTTACCTTTTTTATTATTTTTTATTTCAATATCAATAAAATTAATTTTTTTTCTAAAACCTGAGCCTATAGATTTAACAAAAGCTTCTTTGGCAGCAAATCTCTTTGCAAAAAAATTTGTTTTATTTTTAATTTTTTTTGATTGCAAAATTTCATTTTTAGTGAAAATTCTGTTTTTAAAACCATTTATTTTCAAAGATCTTTCGATTCTTTTATTTTTTACTATATCAACACCATTTCCAACTATATTCATTATTTAATAATTTTTTTAAAGTTTTTAATCGTCTTATCTATTCCCAGGGAAATTGATTCACCAATAATAAAATGTCCTATGTTAAATTCTTCAATTTCTCTAATTTTTTTTAATATTTTTGCTGTTTTATAATCAATTCCATGACCAGCATGAACCTCTAAATCTAAAGACTTTGCGTATTTGCAGCAAAATTTAATCTTTTTTAATTCCTTTGAATAATTCTTATTTTTCTTAACTAAATTAGATAATTTACCCATGTGAAATTCAACACATTTTGCATCCATTTCTTTTGATATTTTAACGTCAATCTTAGATGGATTAATAAATAAACTTGTTCTAATTTTTTTTTTATTAAATTTTCTTATAATTTTTTTTAACTTAAATTTATTTTTTTTTAAATTTAAACCTCCTTCTGTGGTAACTTCATTTCTTTTTTCAGGTACAAAGCAAACAAAATTAGGGTTATTTGTTAAGGCAATATTTATAATTTTTTTGTTGCACGCAACTTCTAAATTTAAAGGTATTGACTTATTTGTTGATAAAATTTTTAAATCATTGTCCTTAATATGTCTTCTATCCTCTCTTAAATGTATAGTTATTGAGTCAGCACCGCATTTCATTACTTTTTTTGCTACAATATAGGGGTCAGGATGTAGCTCTCCTCTAGCATTTCTTAGTGTGGCAACATGATCTATATTAACACCTAGTCTTATACTCATTTTAAAAATCTACTTCCGGGTTTAGTAATGGGTATTTTTTTAAGAGAAATTGGTAGACTATTTTTATTAAAAGTAGGTATATCCAACTTTATTTGTGAAATTATTTTTTTATTTTTAATTTTGATAGAATTTTTATTTGATCTATCAATTAAGCAAGCGAAACCTAATAATTTAGCTCTAGATTTCTTTATTAATTTAACGCACTCTAAACTCGATTTTCCAGTTGTAATAACATCTTCTACAATCAATACTCTTGAATTTTTTTTTATAGAAAATCCTCTTCTTAACTTAAATTTTCCATTAACTCTCTCACAAAAAATTGTTTCTTTTTTTAACAATCTTCCAATTTCATAACCAATAACAATTCCACCAACGGCTGGTGATAAAATTAAGTCTATATTTTTAATTTTTTTCTTAATTTTTTTACTTAAAGAGATGCAAAAATTTTTTGATTTACTTGGATAGCTGAGTAACTTAGCACACTGGACATATAAAGGTGAATGTAAACCAGAAGATAAAATGAAGTGACCTTCAACTAGAGCTTTAGTTCTTTTTAAAACCGCTAAAGAGTCTTTTAAAGAAAGCATATTTTTTATTTTTGTGTCTTATTATTTTAAAATTAAATTCTTTTTGTTTTAGTTCACTAATTAATTTTGTAAAGTTTTTCAAGTCGTGAATAATCAAATTGAATCTAAAATTTATTGTATTATTTGTTTTTTCGACCATTTCTACACTTGAAATATTAACATTATTTTCACCAATCATTGTTGTAACTTCTCCCATTTTACCAGGTTCGTCAGCTAAAGAGATCCAAAGTGTAGTATTGTACCTTTTTTCTCTAAGTGGTTTCGAATTTTCTCTATATTGCCAATATCTTCTAATAGCAGCTCTTGCCTTACCTGTCTTAGTTGCTGTTAGCCAGTGTAAAGATGGTGAGACTTTTTTTGAAGTTATTATTTTAACAACATCACCATTTCTCAATATTGATTGTAGAGCGCTCTCTTTTCCATTAATTTCGCATCCTACAGCAGAGTCACCAATTTGTGTATGAACAGCATAAGCAAAATCAATGGGCGTTGCATCTTTTGGCAATTTTATTATCGAACCTTTTGGTGTGAAACAGAATGCATTTTCTTGGAACATTTGAAGTTTTGTATATTCATAAAAATCTTCAGGGTTTTCATTTTTATCAATTATCTCGACTAAATCAGCTAACCAATCATATTCTTTCCAAGTTAAAGAATTAAATTTTTCTGAAGATTTATATTTCCAATGTGATGCAATTCCTCTTTCAGCAAATTCATGCATTTGCATAGTTCTTAATTGAATTTCAATCGGTCTTTTATTGGGTCCAATTATAGCTGTATGTATTGATTGATATTTATTAATTTTTGGCGAAGAAATATAATCTTTAAATTTACCAGGTATACAATTCCATTTACTGTGCAATACACCTAAAGCTTTGTAGCAATTATCTACATCATTTAATATTATTCTAAAACCTATAATGTCAGTTATTTGTTCTAAAGAAGTTCTTTTCTTTTGTATTTTTCTCCATATGGAAAACGGGGTTTTTTCTCTACCGTAAATTTTTGACTCAATATCTTTTTTAAATAAAATTTTATTAAATTCATCAGATATGTTGTTAAAATTTGTTAGGTTATTTTCTTTTATTTTGTCCAATCTATCTTTAATTAATTTTCTAGCATCGGAATTTAAAACTTCGAATGATAGATCCTCTAATTCATCTCTAATTCGATGCATCCCCATTCTGTCTGCTAATGGTGCATAAATTTCCATTGTTTCTTTTGCTTTTCTAATTTGTTTTTCACTATCTGTAACAAATTTTATAGTTCTCATATTGTGTAATCTGTCAGCAAGCTTAACTAGCAATACTCTAATATCTTTTGATGTTGCTAATATTAATTTCCTAAAATTTTCAGCTTTTGAATTCGATATTACTTGGTTTTCAAATTCAGAAATTTTAGTAACTCCATCAACAAGATCTGCTACTTCCTTGCCAAATTCCTTATTGATAGTATTATATGTTGCGTGAGTGTCTTCTATTGTATCGTGAAGTAAACCTGTAGCTATAGTTGCACTATCAAGTTTAAGATCACTTAAAATATTAGCTACAGCAATTGGATGAATTATATAAGGAGAGCCTTCATCTCTTTTCTGTTTTTCATGAGCTTTAACAGCAAATTCATAAGCTTTTGATAAAGTTTCTGGGTTAAGAAACTTGTTATATGATTTTACTTTATTTATCAAATCATCACGTTTTAACATAGTTATCTTATATCATTAATTTAAATTAAATTAATAGATCTTAAGTCCAAATTAGACAAATTTGTCATTAAATTAACTATATTTTTTTTATATTTTGGATGAATCCAATTTCTGTTTAATTCATATAAAGGCAATAAAACAAAGCTTCTTTTGTGCATATCCTTATGTGGCACAATTATTTTATTATTTTTATATTTTGTTAAAAAATTTATTCCATTAAAATCAATTATATCTATATCACATACTCTTGGATAATTTTTGGGCGCTTTAATTCTACCAACTAATTTTTCTATAATTTTTATTTCTCTAAATAATTTTTTTAAATTTAACTTTGTGTTAATTAATATCACAAAATTAATATAATAAGGAAAGTTTTTGTTTGGCCAAGATTCTGTTTTATAAAACTGTGAAATTTTCAAAATATTCATATCTTTTGAGTTGATTAAAGATTTAGCTAATTCTAAATTTTTTATTCTATCACCAAGATTTGATCCTAGAGCCAAATAGACATTGTTAACTTGATTTTCTGAAATATCTTGCTTTTTCACGATTCCAATCTCTTGTTTTTTTTGTGTGTCTCTTATCAAACTGTTTTTTACCTTTTGCTACAGCAATTTCAATTTTTGCCTTACCTTTTTTGAAATACATTTTAGTTGGTACTAAAGTAAATCCATCTTCATTAACTCGTCCAATTAGTTTATTTATTTCTTTTTTATTAAATAACAATTTTCTTTCAGAATAAGGATTGTGATTTGTATAACTTGCTTGTTTATAAATAGGTATATGAGAATTAACTAAATAAATTTCTCCATTTTTTTCTACAGCATAAGAATCTGCAATATTAACTTTTCCTGATCTTACAGATTTGATTTCAGAACCTTTTAAAACTAATCCTGCTTCAAATAATTCTTTAAAAAAATAATTAAAAGAAGCTTTTCTGTTTAATGTTATTATTTTTAAACCATTATTGGTTTTTTTATTCATCAATTAACTTTGCAGAAATTAGTGATTTTTTAACTTCACTTTTGGTACTTTCCATAATTCTAACTAAAGGCAATCTAACTTCGTCATCACATAAACCAATTAACTTTGCTGCATATTTTACTGGTGATGGATTGCTTTCAATAAATAATGATTTATGAACAGGTTGAAGAATCTCATCTATTTTTTTAGCTTCTTTGTTTTCATTTTCTGAAGACGATTTTGAGAATCTTTGCATCTGTGAACAAAGTTTAGGTGCGATATTTGCTGTTACTGATATACATCCTACTCCGCCTCTTTTATTAAATTCGAAAGCATTTCCATCTTCACCTGTAAGCTGTATAAATTCATTGCCAATTTTTTTTAATGACTGATCGACACGATTTAAATCTCCTGTTGCATCTTTAACGCCAACAATATTTTTTAACTCAAATAATCTCGCCATTGTATCTACGCTCATATCAATTACAGATCTTCCTGGAATATTGTAAATTATAATCGGTATGCCGCAGTTATCATTTATTGATTTGTAATGTTGATATAAGCCTTCTTGGGTAGGTTTATTATAATACGGAGTAACAACTAATGCGGCGTTTGCTCCAGCTTTTTCAGCATGCTTTGTTAATGAAATTGCTTCTGAGGTTGAATTAGAACCAGTCCCTGCAATAACTGGTATTTTTCCTTTTGACTCATTTATGCATAATTCTATAACCTTCTCATGTTCTTTATGAGATAATGTAGGTGACTCTCCAGTTGTTCCAGCGGGTACCAAACCATTAGTGCCATTTTCTAAATGAAAATTAATAATTTTAATATAAGTTTCTTCATCAAGATTATTATTCTTGAATGGAGTAACTAATGCTACATTTGAGCCTTTAAACATAAATATTTATAACATAAATTAATAATAATAAAAAAAATGTCTTTAAAATTATTAAAAATTATATCAATAGTTATCTTTTTTTTGTCAAGTATTCAATTGGCTTTTTCAAACGAAATAATTATTCCTAAAAATAAACCCAATATTTTATCATTAATTATAATTCCACAAGAAAAACCAAGGAAAGATCAAGAAATAGTTGTTGAAAATATTACAAAAAAAATTAGTGGAATATTAATACCAAAAAAAAAACCACTAATTGTTAAAAAACAAAGATTAAAATTAGTTAAAAAAACAAAGTATTATAGTGAAAGAGATTTTGAGTATGCAAAACAAGCAATTATTTTTATGGAAAAAGGAAATTGGAGAGATGCCTTAAAGACAGCTAATAAAGCAAGAGCTCAATCAATATATGATTTTATTCAATGGAGACATTTATTAACGACAGGAAATAAAGCAACATTTAATGACTATAAGAGATTTATTGAGAGATTAGAAAGATATCCTAGATTAGAAAGAATAAAATATTTAGCTGAACATAAAATTTCTTTACAAAATCAATCACCGGCGGAAATTATAAACTGGTTTGACAAACATAAACCATTGAGTGGTTTTGGAAAAATGGTTCTTGGAGAAAGCTATATAAAAATAGGTAAAAATGAACAAGGTATAAGTTTAATCAAAAATGGCTTTATAAAAGCAGATTTAACTAAAAATGATATTATTTATTTTAGGAAAAAATTTAAAAATTATTTAACTACAAGTGATTATATTAAAAGAGCCGATCATTTTGCATGGGAAGGCAAACATTGGGATCTAAAAAGAACAATTAGATATCTGCCTAAGGATTATCAGCTTTTATATACTGCTAGACAATTGTTAATTACTAGAGGATATGGTGTTGACTCTGCAATATCAAAAGTTCCAAAAAAATTTAAAAATGACCCAGGTTTAAAATATGACAGATTAAAATGGAGAAGAAAAAAAGGAAGAATCGATAGCTCTTTAGAAATACTTTTAGATATTAAAAATACTAAAGAATATATGATTAAACCTGATAAGTGGTGGATTGAAAGATCAATAATCTCTAGATCATTAATTTATAAAAAAAAATATCAAACTGCCTATAATATAACTAGCAAACATGGCTTAAGTGAAGGACCTGAGTTCGCTGAAGCTGAATGGATGAGTGGATGGATAGCATTAAGTTTTCTTAAAGATCCATTATTAGCTAAAAATCATTTTTTGAATTTTTATGAAAATGTTGGTTATCCAATCAGTTTATCGAGAGGGGCTTATTGGTTAGGAAGAACCTTTGAAAAATTAAACAATGTTGAAGAGGCTAGAACTTGGTATTTAGAAGGATCAAAATTTTTGACAACATATTATGGTCAATTATCACACATGAAAATTAAACCTGATCATAAATATGAACTAAACAAATTAATGGAAATAGATGATAATTATTATGAATTATTTTATAGTAAAAAACTTGTTGCTATAGTTGATTTGTTAGATCAATTAAGAAAGGATAAATATACCAAACATATATTAAGATATCTGGCTAATGATAATGTAGAAAAAGGAAGCGAAGTTTTGGCTGCAAAATTAGCAACAGATATATCTAGATTTGATTTTGCAATTCAAGTATCTAAAATTGCATCCTACCAAAAAAGATTTCACAACAAATATAACTACCCAATTATTAGTGTACCAAATTACGTTGGTGGAAGAAAAATACCAAATCCAGCATTAATACTTTCGATAATCAGGCAAGAAAGTGAATTTGATACTTCAGCGAGAAGCCGTGTAGGTGCCCAAGGTTTAATGCAGTTAATGCCATTCACAGCAAAAACTGTCGCAAAACAATCTAAAACATCATATTCTAAATCTAAGCTTACCAGAGATCCTGAATATAATATTAACCTAGGTTCATTTTATATAGCCGGTTTATTATCAAACTATAAAGGGTCATACCCTTTTGCTACGGCTGCTTATAACGCTGGTCCCAAAAGAGTAAAATATTGGAAAAAAATAAATAAAAATCCTCAAAAAAATCAAATAGATTATGTTGATTGGATAGAATTAATTAAATTTAAGGAAACTAGAAACTATGTTCAAAGAGTATTGGAAAACTATAATGTTTATAGATACATTTTGTCCCAAAAACCTATTTATCTGAAAGATTTTTTTAAAGATGATCCTTTATACTAAATGATGGCGGAAGGAGAGGGATTCGAACCCTCGGTACACCTTTTCAAGCGTACGGCGGTTTAGCAAACCGCTGGTTTAAACCAGCTCACCCATCCTTCCGTAAGTACATGTGTAACTTGAAATCATTGAATATTCAATATTAATCAAGTAATTTCTGGCAAATATGAAAAACAAATATTCTATTTTTTCACTAATTAAAAATGCTTTTTCGCAGCATGAAAATTGGCAACAGGCTTGGGGAGATCCTAACCCTAAAAAAGAATATGATGCGGTTATAGTTGGAGGTGGTGGCCATGGTTTGGCTACTGCATACTACTTAGCTAAAAAGCACAATATGAAAAATATTGCAGTTTTAGAAAAAGGTTGGATAGGCGGAGGCAATACTGGAAGAAATACAACAATAATTAGATCAAATTATTTATGGGATGCAAGCGCAGGTCTCTATGATCATGCCTTAAAAATTTGGGAAAATTTATCACAAGAATTGAATTACAATGTTATGTTTAGTCAAAGAGGAGTAATGAATCTTGCTCACAATTTACAAGATGTAAGAGATTTAAAAAGAAGAACTCACGCAAATAGATTAAATGGTATTGATGCAATTTGGTTAAATACGAATGAAGTAAAAAAATTTTGTCCAATAATAAATACATCTCCAAATATAAGATATCCTGTTTTGGGAGGAACATTACAGAAAAGAGCTGGAACTGCTAGGCATGATGCTGTTGCTTGGGGATATGCCAGAGGCGCAAATGAGATGGGTGTAGATATTATACAAAATTGTGAAGTTAAGGGTATTAAAAGAAACGGTAATCAAGTTGAAGGAATTGATACTGTTAAAGGATTTATTAAAACTAAAAAAATTGGAGTTGTTGCTGCTGGTCATTCAAGCGTTATTGCGAACATGGCAGGACTAAAATTACCTCTAGAAAGCAAACCTTTGCAAGCTTTAGTGTCAGAGCCTGTAAAACCAATTATAGATACTGTCGTAATGTCTAACGCAGTTCATGCTTATGTAAGTCAATCAGATAAGGGTGAATTAGTTATAGGAGCTGGTACGGATGCATACGTTTCTTACACACAAAGAGGAAGTCATGATGTAGTTGAAGGAACTTTAAAAGCTATATTGGAGCTCTACCCTATTTTTAGTAGAATGAAAATGTTAAGACAATGGGGTGGAATAGTTGATATTTGTCCTGATGCAAGTCCAATTATTAGTAAAACTAGTATTAAAGGACTTTACTTCAATTGTGGATGGGGAACTGGAGGTTTTAAAGCAACTCCAGGTTCTGGTGATTTATTTGCTCATACAATAGCAAATGATGAACCGCATAAATTAAATGCAGCATTTAATATTAATAGATTTGTAAGTGGAGATCTAGTTGATGAACATGGTGCTGCAGCTGTAGCACATTAATGTTTGTAATTAATTGTCCTTATTGTGGAGAAAGAGATCAGAGTGAATTTAACTCTGGCGGAGAAGCTCATATAATTAGACCAAAACAACCAACTGAATTAAGTGATGACGAGTGGGCTGAATTTTTATTTATGAGAAAAAATATAAAAGGTATTCAATTTGAAAGATGGAACCATACTCATGGATGTCGAAAATGGTTCAATGTTGTCAGAGACACAACTAACGATCAAATTCATGCTGTATATAAAATGGGTGAAAAACCTCCTAAAGATTATTAAATGTCAAATTACAGAATAAATAAAACTGACTTTGTAGATCAAACAAGTAGAATTTCATTCAAATTTGATGGAAAAACTTATTTTGGTTATAAAGGTGATACCTTAGCATCTGCCCTACTTTCAAATGGGATTCATTTACTAGGGCGAAGTTTTAAATATCATAGACCTCGTGGAATTATGTCATGTGGTTCTGAAGAACCAAATGCTATTTGTCAAATTAATGATGAAACTGAACTGTCAGAACCGAATGTCAGAGCCACTGAGATAGAATTGTATGAAGGACTAGAGGTCAGTGCTCAGAATTGTTGGCCAAGTGTAAATTTTGACATAGGAGGTATTAATAATTTTATTTCACCATTCATACCAGCTGGTTTTTATTATAAAACTTTTATGTGGCCTAAAAGTTTTTGGAAAAATATTTATGAACCATTAATTAGAAAATCTGCAGGGTTAGGAAAATCTCCAACAAAGCCAGATCCTGAAATTTATGATCATAAACATGTACATTGTGATGTCTTGGTAATTGGTGGTGGAATATCAGGTATTATGTCAGCTAAGTTAGCTGCTCAAAAAAATTTAAATACAATATTGGTGGATGATAAAAATACTTTAGGTGGTTCAACAATTATTCAAGAAAATGAAGATTTCAAAATTAATAATGAAATTTCTAAAGATTGGTTAATTAAAGAAATTAAAGAACTACAAAAATTAGATAATTTGACAATAAAAACTAGAACTAGCATAGCTGCTTTCCATAGTTATAATTACCTTTTAGCTAAAGAAAATTTAACAGATCATTTACCAAAAGATAAAAAAAATAATTCCATCAGACAGAGATTATGGAAAATAAGAGCAAAAAAAGTAGTAATTGCCGCTGGTTCAATAGAAAGACCTTTAGTATTTAATAATAATGACCGACCTGGAATCTTTCTTGCAAATTCTATTAATAAATATTTAAATTTCTATGGTGTTTCTTGCGGTTTAAATAATTTTATTTTTACAAATAATGATAGTGCCTATGAAACAGCAATTTCTTTATTTGAAAAAGGTATATCGGTAAACATGATTGATATAAGAAAAAAAGCAACATCTAACATTGTTAAACAAGCAGAAAAATTAGGCATAAAAATATATTGGAATTCTACTGTAACTAATACTTTTGGTTATAGAAAAATAAATTCCATTGAAATTATGAAGTTATCTGATGATGGCTCTAATGTTATGGGAGATAAAATTAAAATAAATTGTGATTGTTTAGGAATTAGTGGTGGTTGGACACCAATGGTACACATGCATACACAATCTGGAGGTAAACTGAATTTTAGAGAAAATGATCAAGTTTTCTTACCTAAAGATGGATATCCAAATCAAATTAGCGTTGGTTCATGCAATGGTGATTTTGAACTTGATGAAATAATTAAAAATACAAATAGAAATATTAAAATTTATCTGGATATTAAAAATACTGATTATGACAATTTAGATATTTCATGTTCCAAAGAAGTAGAAAAAAGAAATATATGGTTATTACCAAATTACTTACCTATAGGAAAAACTAAATCTTTTGTTGACTTTCAAAATGACTCCACAGCTAAAGATATAAAACTTGCTCTAAGAGAAGGATTTAGATCTATAGAACATGTTAAACGATATACGACAACTGGTATGGCTACTGACCAAGGAAAGTTATCAAATATGCATGCTCTTGGTATAATCGCGGAAACTGCTGGAGTAAAAATGGGTACACTTGGTACTACTACTTTTAGACCACCCTTCACTCCACTCACTTTTGGTGCCATAGTTGGAAGAAATGTGGGAAGATTTTTCGATATAACTAGAAAAACACCTATGCATGAGTGGCATTTAGATAACAATGCAGAATTTGAAAATGTAGGCCAGTGGAAAAGAGCTTGGTTCTATCCAAAAAATAATGAAGATATGCATAAAGCAGTTCAACGAGAAAGCAAAGCTGCAAGAGAAAGTGCGGGCATTCTTGATGCATCAACACTTGGAAAAATAGACATTCAAGGTACAGATGCTTCGGAATTTCTTAATCGTGTTTATACAAATGCTTGGTCAAAATTAGCGATAGGTAAATGCAGATATGGTCTTATGCTTAATGAAGATGGAATGGTCTATGATGATGGAGTTACAACTAGATTAGGAGAAAATCATTACTTAATGACGACTACCACTGGAGGTGCTGCTAATGTGTTATCAAAATTAGAGGATTATTTACAAACAGAATGGCCAGAACTTGATGTATATATGACTTCTGTAACAGATCATTATGCTACAGCTAGTGTATGTGGTCCAAATTCAAAAAAAATACTAATTAAATTATTTCCTGACCTAAAATTTGACGATGAAAACTTTCCTCACATGTCGTTTCAAAAAGCGTATTTGGATAAAATAGAATGTAGAATTATGAGGATTAGTTTTACTGGAGAGCAAAGTTATGAAATAAATATTAATTCAAAATATGGAAAATCATTGTGGGAAAAATGTATAGATGCTGGAAAAGAATTTGACATAACGCCATATGGAACTGAAACAATGCATTTACTAAGAGCTGAAAAAGGTTTTATTATAGTTGGTCAAGATACAGACGGCACAATGACACCAGTTGATCTACAAATGGATTGGATAGTTAGCAAAAAGAAATACGACTTTATTGGAAAAAGATCTCTATATAGAAGTGACACTATTAGAGATGATAGAAAACAATTGGTTGGTCTTTTGACTGATGATCCTAATGAAGTTCTTGAGGAAGGTGCACAAATTGTTGCTGATATAAACAAGAAACCAATTGATATGTTGGGTCATGTTACATCAAGTTATTATAGTCCAAATTTAAAAAAATCAATCGCATTAGCTGTTGTTAGAAGTGGGAAAAAAATGAAAGGTCAAAAATTAATAGTTCCAATGGAAAATAAAAATATAAATGTAACTGTTTCAGATTTTATTTTTCTAGATAAGGAGAATAGTAAGTTAAATGCTTAAAATTAATTATCCAAAATTCGAATTAAATAATTTTGAAGATTTAAATTTTAAAATTGAAGAGCCAAAAATAAAAATTAATGTAAGAGGAAAAAATAAAGATTTTTATACAAAAATTGGAAAAATTCTGTCTATAATTCTTCCTATTGAACCAAATACGAGCACATCAAATGGAAATCTTAATGCCTTATGGTTAAGTCCTGATGAATGGATGATTTATTTAAATGAAAATATCTTTGATAGTCTTTTTAATGAAATATCAAAGTTAAACCTAGGTTCTGTTACAGATGTATCCGATCAATGGGTATGTATTAATATAAAAGGAAATAAAGTATTTGATTTATTGTCTAACGGTTCACCATTTGATTTTAGAGAATTTAAAAATAATAAAAACCATGTTGTTCAAACACTGCTTAATCACATTGATGTTACAATACATCATAAAGAATTAAATGAAATTAATCTCTTTGTGAGGCGCTCTTTTTCAGAGCATTTAATGTTATGGTTGAACGACAGCGCCAGATTTATCTAATTTATTTTTTATAAAAAATATTACAAACAGTAATATTAGCGCTGAATAAGTTATATTTGATAAGGACCATAGCCAAAAGAATGTATTCAAACTTACTGTCATTTTAACTGCTATATAATAAACTATTACGGGTATAGCAAAATTTCTGATTATGTTTGATACCATTGCATATTCAGCTTTTTTTAAACCAATAAAAAAACCATTACACATAAAAAAAATAGTATACGCTGGAAAAGCAAACGTCTGAATTTTTAAATATTGTTTGCCTGAATTAATTACATCTAAATTGCTCGAAAATAAACCTATAATGATATCAGCTATAATGTAGACAATAAATCCAGATACTATCATTATTGATACTCCATATTTTATAGCGGTAAAATAAGCTTCTTTAATTCTTTCATAATTTTTTGCTCCAAAATTTTGACCTATGATTGATACAATAGCAGTATTAAGTCCTAAAACTGGTAATAACATGACATGAACAAATCTTTCTCCAGCACCATAACCTGCTACAGCATATTCTCCGAAATTACCTACATAAATTATAACTATTGTAAAAGCGAAAGATGAGGCACTAATTGAAACTGTAATTGGAACCGATTGAAAAAATAAATTTTTAAAATATAGAAACTTGGGTTTAAAATAATTTAATGATAGTTGTTTTACTCTTTTATTATTTATAATTTTTATAAAAATTATCAACAAACTAATGAATTGAGATAATATAGTTGCTACCGCTATACCTTTTACACCCATGGCAGGTATAAACATGAAACCAAATATTAAAATTGGATTAAGTATAATATTTAAAAAAAAACTTAAAATGAGAAGGTTTCTATATGTCTTTGTATCGCCTTCAGCATGTAATAGAGAATTTAAACATACAACTAAAATAAATACCACTGAACCAGAAAATATTATATTTGTATATTCTAAACCTAAAGATTTTACTTCAGGTGTGGTAACCATTAAGTCAAAGATATCATCAGCATAAGTTAATCCAATGAATGCTATAATTATAGCTACTATAATTCCGTAATAAACAGAATGAGTAAAATAATTTAATGTCTTTCGTTCGTCAGATTCACCAATGCTATTAGCTATTAACGAAGTGCTGGCAACCGTTACACCAATACAAGTTCCAATAATTATAAAGTATATTGGGAATGATTTACTCAAAGCTGACAAAGCTTCTGGTGAAACTTTACCTGCAAAAAAAGTATCTACAACATTGTAAAGTGTTTGAAATAGTGTACCTACACTTGCTGGTATAGCTAGCTTTTTTAATAGTACTTTTATGTCATCAGTAAGAAGATTCATTAATTAATAATACTTTTTTTAAATTTATATTTATTTTTAAATTTTAATATTTGTTGATGTCTCATTGTAAATCTTTTTATTTGGTCTGAAGTTAGATTGTCATAACACTTAGGACAAGATAAACCTACTTTATATTTTGGTGATTTCATTTCTTTGTTACTGATTGGCATTCTACATGCATTACAAATAGAATAATTTCCAGTTTTAGTATTTTTTTTTATAGTTACCCTATTATCAAACACGAAGCATTCCCCTACCCAATTACTCAATTTAGGCTTTGTTTTATTAAAATAATTAATAATACCACCTTTTAACATGTAGACATTTTTAAAACCTTTTTTATATAAATAATTTGATGCCTTTTCACATCTAATCCCACCAGTGCAAAACATACCAACGGGATCATCTCTTCTAAGTTGCGAAAGGTATTTTTTAAAATCTCTGAAATTATCTGTTTCTGGATTAATAGCATTTTTAAATGAACCAATTTCATATTCAAAAGGTTTTCTAGCATCAATTATTTTTACATTTTTTTTATAAATAA
>CACDJC010000019.1 GCA_902552475.1 uncultured Pelagibacteraceae bacterium
TACGAGTCCCTTTATTTTAATTCAAGTATGGAAATTTATTGCACCTGGCCTTTATAATCATGAAAAAAAAGCAATTATGCCTTATTTAATAATTACCCCTATTCTTTTTTTGCTTGGAGGTATGCTTGTTTATTATCTTATAATGCCATTAGCTATAAAATTTTTTTTATCTTTTGAAAGTTTGGGCACTACAACAAATTTACCAATTCAACTAGAAGCTAAAGTAAATGAATACTTATCCTTAGTGATGAAACTAATATTTGCTTTTGGATTAAGTTTTCAATTACCAGTAGTTTTAAGTTTGTTAGCTAGAATAGGAGTAATTAATTCAACATTTTTGAAAGAAAGAAGAAAATACGTAATCGTAATGATTTTTGCTGCAGCAGCAATTTTAACACCTCCAGATCCAATTACTCAAATTGGTTTAGCAATACCTTTATTAATTTTATATGAATTATCAATTTTTTCAGTAAATATAATTGAAAAAAAATTAGAAGAAAAAAATGCACAATATTAAAGATATAAGAAAAAATTTTGAAGACTTTAAAAAATCTATGGAATTGAGAAATACAGATTTAGATTTTGAAAATATTTTATCTTTAGATGAAAAAAATAGAGCTCTTATTCAAGAAAAAGAAAATCTTGAAAAAGAAAAAAAAAATATATCTAAAAGCAAAGACGAAAAACTTTTTGCCAAATCTAAAGAAATATCAACAAAGATTGATGATTTGAGTAAAAAACAGCATTCAATCAAAAAACAACTTGATGATATATTATCTTCCATTCCCAATATACCATTAAAAGATGTTCCTATTGGTAAAGATGAAAATGACAACAAAGAGATTTTAAAAGTTGGTGAAATAAAAAATTTTGCATTTAAACCAAAGTCTCATTATGAAATAGGCGAAAAGTTAAATATGCTTGATTTTGATTTGGCCACTAAAACAACGGGCTCAAGATTTGTTTTTGTTAAAGATAAATTAGCATCGCTTGAAAGAGCAATTTCAAACTTTATGATAGATACCCATACTAAAATTAATGGTTATACAGAAATTTCACCACCATTAATGGTTACAGATGAAACTATGTTTGGTACGGGACAATTACCAAAATTTGAAAATGATCAATTTGAAATAAAATTTGATGAAAAAGAAGGTCGAAAATTTCTTATTCCTACTGCCGAAGTAATTTTAACCAATATGGTAAAAAATCAAATAATTAATTTAAATTCTCTACCAATAAGAGTTGTTGCATCTACTCCATGTTTTAGAAAGGAAGCAGGCAGTTATGGTAAAGATACAAAAGGTATGATCAGACAACACCAATTTTATAAAGTAGAACTTGTAAGTATAGTTGAAAATAGTAATTGTATTGATGAGCTAGAGCGTATGACTAATTCAGCCACTATGATACTAGACAAGTTAAAACTTCCATATAGAAAAATAATTTTAAGTACTGGAGATATGGGCTTTAGCGCAGAAAAAACTTATGACATTGAAGTATGGCTTCCATCTGAAAATAAGTATAGGGAAATTTCCAGCTGTTCTTCGTGCGGGACATTTCAAGCTAGAAGAATGAAAGCAAGATATAAAAATAAAGAAAATGTTACTGATTTTGTTGGAACTTTAAATGGAAGTGGTTTGGCCGTTGGAAGAACTTTAATTGCTATTTTAGAAAATTATCAAACTGAAGATGGATCAGTACAAATTCCCGATGTTCTAAAACCTTATATGGATAATATTGATAAAATATCCATCAATTAAGAGTTGTCTTTAATTTTTATTTAGTATAAATAACCATTAATTTATTGAGTACTTTATGGATGCTGGAATTGGACAATTTATACCTTTAATACTAATTTTTGTAATTTTTTATTTCTTTCTAATAAGACCTCAGCAAAAAAAAGTAAAAGATCACAAAGCTATGGTTGAAGCATTAAAAAGAGGTGACAAAGTTATCACCTCTGGCGGCATTATAGGGACCGTTGAAAGAGTTATAGATAATGAGAAGGTAGAAGTTCAAATCTCAGAAAATGTTAATGTAGAAGTTGTAAGAGCAACTGGAATACAAGGTTTAGTTAGTACACAAGAACCAAAAAAATAACATTCAAAAAAAATGTTATACTTTTCAAAACTAAGAATAATCTCAGTTGTAATATTTACCTTATTATTTTCATATTTTGCTCTATCAAATTTTTTTAAATTTGATGATAATATTTTTAATAAAAATATAAATTTAGGCTTGGATCTTCAAGGTGGATCTTATTTATTATTAGAAGTTGACAATAAACCCGTAGTCACACAAAAAATACAATCAAAAATTTTAGAACTAAAAAGATATTTTAAAGAAAAAAATTTAATCCTAAAAAATTTTTCTATAAATAATGATAATATAATTTTTGAGGTTAACTCAGAAGATGTTAATCTTGTTAAAGAAATCCTTGACGATGATGAAAGTGAAATTAATCCATATTTTCAACAATATAAATCACATCAATTTGATTTTTTAGAAGAAAATAATTTTTTTAAATTGTCCTTTTCTAGATATGGATTAGTCTTATTAAAAAATTCTTCATTAGATCAAGCAATTGAAATTGTTAGAAGAAGAGTAGATGAAGTAGGAACCAATGAACCAAATATTCTTAAAAGAGGAAATGACAGAATTCTAGTAGAGCTTCCCGGACTTGATAATCCTGAAAGAATTAAATCACTTTTAGGTAAAACTGCTAATTTAACATTCCAATTTATCACACAAAATTCTGAAGAGTCTTTCGGCACAGAAAAACTTTCTTTTGAAGATGGAACTGAAGAGGCAATTGTTAGTAAAAGAATAATCTTAAGTGGTGATAACTTGGTAGATGCCAAACCTTCAATGAATTCTCAAACAAATGAAACTGTAGTTTCTTTTTCTTTAGATAGAGTAGGGGCAAAAAAATTTGGAAAAGCAACTAGTTCTGGTGTTGGCAAAAGATTGGCAATAATATTAGATGGAAAGATAATAAGTGCTCCGTCAGTTAGAGAGCCAATTATAGGTGGTTCAGGGCAAATTTCAGGTAACTTTACTTTTCAATCTGCTACAGATCTTGCTTTACTTTTAAGATCAGGGGCATTGCCAGCTCCTTTAAATATTATTGAAGAAAGAACAGTAGGTCCTGATTTAGGTCAAGACTCAATAGATGCAGGAATTTTATCGCTAATAATAGGTTTTATTCTAGTGATACTTTTTATGATTTATAAATATAAAACTTTTGGTTTTATTGCTAATCTAGCATTAATTACAAATCTGTTTTTATTAATTGGTATACTTACACTTTTCGAAGCAACACTAACTTTGCCTGGTATAGCAGGTATTATTTTAACTGTTGGAATGGCAGTGGATGCTAACGTTCTAATTTTTGAAAGGATAAAAGAAGAGATCAAAAATGAAAAAAACCCAATTATTGCCTTTGATTCTGGTTATACTAAGTCAAGAACAACAATACTTGATGCTAATATTACAACTTTAATTGCGGCTTTTATATTGTTTTTTATGGGATCTGGACCTGTAAAAGGTTTTTCCGTAACTCTTGGAGTTGGAATTCTTACCACACTTTTTTCAGTTTACTTTATCGCAAGATTATTAACTTCAATTTACATTATAAGAAATAAAAATAAAGAAGGCATTATATAAATGACAAATATATCTTTTAATAAATTTTATAAAAAATTTAATATTTTGTCGTTATTTTTGATTATTATTTCATTACTTCTCCTTTTGTTCAAAGGTTTAAATTATGGAGTAGATTTTAAAGGTGGAACATTAATAGAAATAAGAACTGGAGAAAATTCAATCAATATTAGCACAATTCGAGATAGTTTTAATCAAATGAACTTAGGTGATGTATCAGTTAAAAAATTTGGTAATGAAACTGATTTTATAGTAAAATTTGAAAAACAAAACTCTAACGATCCAAAATTTATCGAAAATATAAAATTAAAACTATCTAGTTCAATAGGAGATGTAGATTTTAGAAGAGTAGAAAACGTTGGTCCCAAAGTAAGTTCAGAACTTCTTAAATCTGGAATAATAGCTATAACCCTATCTTTGGCTGCTATGCTTATATATATTTGGGTAAGATTTGAATGGCAATTTAGCTTAGGTGCTATATTGGCTATATTTCATGATGTAATAATAACATTAGGTATTTTTTCATTATTCTCATTAGAAATAAACTTGTCTATTGTAGCAGCTGTCTTAACAATTGTTGGCTATTCAATGAACGATACAGTTGTCATTTTTGATAGAGTAAGAGAAAATCTTAGAAAATACTCTGACGTTAAAATTTTTGAATTAACAAATATTTCAATTAATGAAACCCTTTCAAGAACAATAATTACATCGATTACTACATTATTAGCTCTATTATCAATTTATTTATTTGGCGGAGAAATTTTAAAAGGTTTTTCATTGGCTATGATATTAGGAGTCGTATTTGGTACTTATTCATCAATATATATTGCAAACCCTATATTAGTTTTACTTAGAGTTTCTCAAAGAACAATTGTTAAAGAAGAAAAAGATCAATAAAGATTTTGAGCAATAACCATCGATAATAGCATTGGTAATGATAGCAATGTATTAGTTCTAGAAAAAAGCATTGCCGTTTTTGCTGACTTAGCTTTAATTTCAGGTTCACTATCAACTATTCCTAAAGCTCTTTTTTGATTTGGCCAAATTACAAACCAAACATTAAAAGCCATTATAATACCTAACCACATTCCAATACCAATTGCAGTAGATCTACCGCCACCAGATCCTATACCTAAAACTAATGCTTCATGAACGTAGCCATTTAAATAGGCTAAAATTAATCCTGAGATAACCGTCAATAAAGCTGCCCATCTAAACCAAAACAATGCTGAAGGAGCTATTACTTTTCCTATAGCTGGTTTTTGTTCATCGGGTATTTTTGGCATATTAGGAATTTGAACAAAATTAAAATACCAAAGTAGACCTATCCACATTATTGCTACAATCACATGAATATATCTAAATAACCAACTCCAAAATAAAATATCAAAGTCAAAACCTCCATTACCAAAATAGAGACCCAAAAAAAGGAGAATTGAGATAGCTAACGAAACATGAATTGTTTTTGATAGAGACTGTAGAATCGATGTCATATTTTTTTATTATACTATTTTTAAAAAAAAATTTAAGCAGTTTTTTTATATTTTAAGTCCAATAATGGTTTTAAAAATTTGCCTGTATAACTATCTTTTACATTGATGATTTCTTCTGGCTTTCCTTCAGCAATAATATTTCCTCCTTTTACACCTCCTTCAGGACCCATATCAACAATATAATCTGCTGTTTTAATTACATCTAGATTATGTTCTATAACTACCACAGTATTACCAGTAGCAACAAAAGTATGAAGAATTTCTAATAATTTTTTAATATCATGTTGATGTAATCCTGTAGTTGGCTCATCTAAAATATACATGGTTCTTCCTGTAGATCTTTTTGAAAGTTCTTTAGCTAATTTGATTCTTTGTGCTTCACCACCTGATAACGTTGTTGCTTGTTGACCAATTTTTATATACCCCAAACCAACTTTTTTTAATGTTAATAATTTAGATCGTATATTAGAAATGTTTTCGAAGTATTCACAACCTTCATCTACCGTCATATTTAAAACATCTGCAATACTTTTTTCTTTAAATTTTATTTCTAAGGTTTCTCTATTATATCTTGTACCTTTACACTCATCACATGTAATATAAACATCAGGTAAAAAATGCATCTCATAAGTAATTACACCATCTCCTTCACAGGCTTCACATCTGCCGCCTTTAACATTAAACGAAAACCTTCCAGGCTTATAGCCTCTACTTTTTGACTCTGGCAAATTTGTAAACCAATCTCGAATTGGACCAAATGCACCAGTATAAGTAGCTGGATTTGATCTGGGAGTTCTTCCTATTGGAGATTGATCAATATCTATAATTTTATCTATTAATTCTATTCCTTTAAATCCTCTAAATGGTTTTGGAATTTTTCTTGATTTGTTATTATTTAAAGTAAGATTTAACGCATTATAAAGTGTCTGTAGAATTAAAGTTGATTTTCCACTGCCAGACACTCCTGTTACACAAGTAAAGCTTCCTAACGGAACTTTTAGATTTACATTATTCAAGTTATTTCCTGTTGCGCCTTGAATTTCTAAAAATCTACCGTTTTTAGCAAGTCTTCTATTTTTTGGAATAGGTATAAAGCTTTTATTTGATAAATATCTACCAGTAATACTATCATTATTAGATAAAACATCTTTGTAAGAACCTTGTGCTACTATTTCTCCACCTTTATTTCCAGCCTCGGGACCTAAGTCTATTATATGATCCGCATTAGCCATTGTTTCAGTATCATGCTCAACGACTATTACTGTATTTCCAAGATCTCTAAGTCTTTTTAATGCATCAATTAATTTTACATTGTCTTTTTGATGCAATCCAATAGATGGCTCATCTAAAACATATAACACTCCAGTTAAACCTGATCCAATCTGGGATGCTAATCTTATTCTTTGTGCCTCACCACCAGATAAAGTTCCAGACTCTCTAGATAAAGTCAAATAATCCAAACCTACATTCAAAAGAAAATTTAATCTTTCATTAATTTCTTTTAGTATATGTTGAGCAATTTTTAACTGTCTTTTATCTAAATTAGATTCTAGTGATTTAAACCATTCCTTTGCATCTAGGATAGATTTTTCAGTAACTTCACTAATATTCAAATTATTTATTTTTACACATAAAGCCTCTTCTTTAAGTCTATAACCATTGCATCTTTCACAATTAGTATCAGATTGATATTGTGCAATTTCTTCTCTTTTCCAATCACTATCAGTTTCAAGATATCTTCTTTCTAAATTATTTATGACACCTTCAAAAGTTTTCTTGTGTGAATATTTTTCATAACCATCATCATAAGAAAATTTAATTTCTTCATCATCAGAACCAAAAAGTATTATATCTTTAATTTTTTTTGGTAATTTTGACCATTTTTCATTTAAAGAAAAACTATAATGTTTAGATATTGAAGATAAAGTTTGAGCATAATATAAAGACGATGATTTTGACCAAGGTTCTATGGCTCCATCGGCAATACTTTTTTTTTCATTTGGTACAACAAGTTTAGGATCAACATTTAATTTTACTCCAATACCTTCACATTCTTCACATGCTCCATAAGGACTATTGAAGGAAAATAATCTTGGTTCAATTTCTTCTATGGTAAAACCACTTTCTGGACATGCAAATTTTGTTGAAAAAATAAGTTTTTCTGTTTTTCTAAACTTTTTAGGCAATGTTTCGTTTTCATATTCAACAAAAAGTAAACCATTTGCTAAATTAACAGCTGTTTCAACACTTTCTGCTAATCTATTACCTAAACTAGAATTAATTACAATTCTATCTACTAATATCGAAATATCATGTTTTAATTTTTTATTTAATTCAGGAACATTTTCAATATCATATAACTGATTATCAACTTTAATTTTTCTAAAACCTCTTTTTTTATAACTTAATATATCTTTTTTATATTCACCCTTTCTTCCTCTCACAACTGGAGCAAATAAATAAATTGTACTTTTTTTAGGTAGTTCTTTTATTTTATCAACTATTTGACTTATTGTTTGCGAAGTAATTGGCAGCCCTGTAAATGGGGAGTAGGGTATACCAGCTCTAGCATACAAAACTCTCATGTAATCATATATTTCTGTAACAGTTGCGACTGTCGATCTTGGATTTTTTGATGTGTTTTTTTGCTCAATAGAGATAGCGGGACTTAACCCTTCTATAAGATCAACATTTGGTTTTTTCATTTTATCAAGAAATTGTCTTGCGTAAGCTGATAGACTTTCAACGTATCTTCTTTGTCCTTCAGCATAGATTGTATCAAAGGCCAAAGATGATTTTCCAGATCCAGATAGCCCTGTAATTACAACGAATTTTTCTTTGGGAATTTCTAACCCAATATTCTTTAAATTGTGCTCTTTTGCGCCCTTAATAACTATCTTTTTAAGCATATTTTTTGTTGCTTTAGTTTAATAAAATTAATATTCAAGATAAATAGTGTATAATTAAATATATCAAAAAAATTAAAATAATATGGCTGGAAGTTTAAATAAAGTACTTTTAATTGGTCGTTTAGGCGCAGATCCTGAAGTAAAACAAATGGTTAATGGTAAAAGCGTTGCTAGACTTAGCCTTGCAACAAGTCAATCTTGGAAAGATAAAAATACTGGTGAAAAAAAAGAAAAAACAGAATGGCACAGAGTTGTAGTTTTTAATGAAGGCCTTGTAAATGTAGTCCAACAATATTTAAAAAAGGGAGCACAAGTATACGTTGAAGGTCAATTATCTACTAGAAAATGGAAAGATGAACAAACTGGACAAGATAAATATTCTACAGAAATTTTAATACAAGGTTATAACTCATCATTAACAATGTTAGGTGGTGGCAATCAAAATAACATGCCTTCTCAAGATACAAAGCAAAATTTTGAAGATGGTGGTGTTAATCAAAATGATTTAGACGACGATATCCCTTTTTAGTTTTTCATGCAAAAAAACGAAATATTAAAAGACACAAATATTAAACCGATCTCAATGTATGATGAGATGAGTTCATCGTATTTATCTTATGCAATGAGTGTGATAGTGAGCAGAGCTCTTCCAGATATAAGAGATGGGTTAAAACCTGTGCATAGAAGAATTTTATTTGCAATGCACAAGGGTGGTTTTGATTGGTCAAAACAATTTAGAAAATCTGCAAGAATAGTTGGAGATGTTATTGGTAAATATCATCCTCATGGAGATCAAGCCGTTTATGATGCTCTTGTTAGAATGGTCCAAGACTTTTCAATGAGTTTACCCTTGATTGATGGCCAAGGAAACTTTGGATCAATAGATGGTGATCCGGCTGCTGCTATGAGATATACAGAAACAAAATTAGCAAAGATTTCACAATACTTAATTGATGACATAGATAAAAATACTGTTTCTTTTAAAAGCAATTATGATGAAACAGAAAAAGAACCAGTAGTTCTTCCAGCTCAATATCCAAATTTATTAGTTAATGGAGCTGGCGGTATAGCGGTAGGTATGGCAACAAGTATTCCACCACATAATTTGGGTGAAATAATTGATGGAACTTTAGCTTTAATTAAAAACAAAGATATAAAGTTAAATGAATTAATGAAACATATTCCGGGGCCAGATTTTCCTACAGGCGGATTGATAATCGGAAAAGATATTATTAAGCAAGGATATAAATCAGGAAGAGGTTCATTTAAAATTAGAGGTGACATTAAAGTTGAAAATTTGAAAAATGGTAAAGATAGACTTGTGATTACATCCATACCTTATCAAATAAATAAATCTAATCTAAATGAAAGAATTGCTGAACTTGTAAGAGAAAAAAAAATAGAAGGAATTAGCGATATTAGAGATGAGTCAAATAGCGAAGGCATCAGAGTTTCAATTGATTTAAGAAGAAATGTAGAACCAGAAACCGTAAAGAGACAATTATACAAATACACATCTATAGAAAGCTCTTTTGGATTTAACTCATTAGCAATAGTAGATAACAAACCCAAAACATGTAGTTTAAAAGATTTTTTAGAGAATTTTTTAAAATTTAGAGAAGATGTTGTTATAAAAAAAACTAAATTTGATCTTAAAAAAGCAGAAGAAAGAGTTCATATATTATTTGGATTGTCTGTAAGTGTAGAAAATATTGACAAAGTTATAAAAATTATAAGATCTTCAAAAAATCCTGAGGAAGCAAAAAACCAATTGTTAAAAACTAAATGGAAAATTAACAAAACTTTAAAACTTATTAAACTTTTAAATAGCAAAAATAACAAAGGGTCATACGTTCTATCAAATGATCAAGTAGCTTCAATTTTAGATCTAAGACTTCAAAAATTAACAGCGTTAGGAATAAATGAAATTGAAATTGAGATAAAAAAACTTGCTCAATTAATTTCTAATTATAAAAAAATAATAAATTCAAAAAATGAATTATTAAATGTTATAAGCAATGATTTAAAACTTATAAAAGAAAAATTTTCCGCACCACGAAGAACACAAATTATAGATGCAGTATTAAATTATGATATTGAGGAAACTATACAAAAAGAATCTGTAATTATAACAATTACTCTTCAGGGATATATTAAAAGGGGTGCTTTAAGTAATGTAAAACAACAAAAAAGAGGAGGAAAAGGAAAAACAGGAATTAAAACTAGAGAAGAAGACTCCGTTGTTCAAACATTATCAGTTAATACACACACCTCAGTGTTATTTTTTTCTACAGAAGGGTTATCTTATAAAATTAAAGCTTGGAAAATTCCAGAAGGTTCGTCTTCATCAAAAGGCAAGTCATTATTTAATATTTTACCTCTGAAAAATCATCAATCTATAAGCTCAATTATGCCTTTTCCAGATGAAAATGTTGATAAAAAAAATATGCATATAATTTTTGCTACAAGTAATGGAAAAATAAGAAAAAATAATTTGGAAGATTTTTCGTCAATAAATACCTCAGGTAAAATTGCTATGAAACTTGACTCTAACGATAAAATTATAGGTGTTAAAATATGTAAAGACGATCAAGACATCATATTAAGCACTAAATTTGGAAAGTGTATAAGATTTGAGTCAAAAAAACTTAGGGTTTTTAAAGGCAGATCTTCTAAAGGAATAAGAGGTATTAATTTGGCTGATAATGACTCAATTGTATCATTATCAATTATAGATCACGATAGTAAAAAAGGATTAAATAAATCTGATAAAAATATTAAAAGTGAATTAAAAGCTAAAGAAAAATTTATACTTTCAATTACTGAAAATGGTTATGGAAAAAGAACTTCACATTATGATTTCAGGGTAACCAATAGGGGTGGTAAAGGAATAATAGGAATAGTAAATTCAACAAGAAATGGTAATGTTTCATCCTCTTTCCCAGTATTTGAAGGAGATCAAATTTTAATTTCTACTAATAAAGGCAGAGTAATAAGAACCGCTGTTAAAGAAATTAGAATTGCTGGCAGAAATACTCAAGGTGTTAGAATTATCAAATTATCTGGCGATGAAAAGGTTGTTTCATCTATTAAACTAGATGATAATTTAATTTAATGAAAAATATAGCTATTTATCCAGGAACATTTGATCCAATAACTTTTGGCCATATAGATGTAATAAAAAAAGCTTTAAAGTTTGTAGATAATGTTATTGTAGGAATTTCTAATGGAAATCAAAAAGAATTTCTTTTTCCTATTGATGAAAGAATTAAAATTGTATCAAAAGCTTTATTTGAGGACTTAAAATTTTCAAAAAAAAAAATAAGAGTCATAAGTTTTAATTCTTTAACAACAGATTTATGTAAAAAATACAAATCTAACCTTATATTAAGAGGACTTAGAGCAGTATCTGATTTTGAGTATGAGTTTCAATTAGCAGGCATGAATAGAAAATTAAACGATAAAGTTGAGACTATTTTTGTTATGTCAGATGTTGAAAATCAAATTATATCATCCAGATTTGTTAAAGAAATTGCTCAACATTATGGAAATTTAAAGAAATTTACTACAAAAAGTACTATTAAATCATTAAAGGAAAAATATGTCTAAAACTTTTCAATTATTGATTATTTTAATTTTATTTTTAACAACAAATATAAACGCAAAGGAAAATATTATGATACTTAAATTAAAAGATGGAAATGTAAAAATTCAAATGTTTCCTGAAGTTGCACCAAATCACGTTAAAAGAATTTCTGAACTCGCGAATGATGGAAAATATGACAATGTTGTATTTCACAGAGTGATAGATGGATTTATGGCACAAACAGGTGATGTTCAATTTGGAAATTCAGGATCAAAAGATTTTGATTTAAATAGAGCTGGAATGGGAGGTTCTAATTTACCTGATTTAAAAGAAGAATTTAATAATTTGCCTCATGAAAGAGGTACCGTATCTATGGCAAGATCCCAAGATCCAAATAGTGGAAATAGTCAATTTTTTATTTGTTTTGAGGCAGCACCTCATTTGGATCGTCAGTATACTGTGTTTGGCAAAGTAATAGAAGGAATGGAACTTGTAGATAAAATTAAAAAAGGAGATGGTCCTAATGGATCAGTTTCAGATCCTGATAAAATTATAAGTTTTAAGTCTGAATAAAAAATTGATGAATGTCATTAAAAAAGTTTACTTTTGATGTTATTCAAGAAGAAAACAGCTCTAGACTAGGTAAAATAGAAACACATAGAGGTTCTATTAATACACCTGCGTTTATGCCTGTTGGAACACAAGCGACGATTAAAAGTGCATTTATTGAAGACATAATTAAAACAGGCAGTGAAATAATATTATGTAACACATATCATTTAATGATTAGACCTGGCGCAGAAAGGATTGAGCTTGCGGGTGGTCTACACGATTTTATGAATTGTAAGTTACCAATATTAACTGACTCAGGCGGATTTCAAGTTATGTCATTATCAAAATTTAATAAGATTGATAGAGAAAAAGGTGCAATATTTCAATCTCATATTGATGGTAAAAAATTTATATTAAGTCCCGAGGAAAGTATAAGAATTCAAAAAAAACTTAACTCGGATATTGTTATGGTTATGGATGAATGTCCAAAGAATAGCAACGATTACAAAAAAATTAAAGAATCTATGAAACTTTCAATGTATTGGGCCAAAAGGTCAAAAGATGAATTTGGTTTAAATCCACATAAAGCTTTATTTGGGATTGTTCAGGGAGGGTTATTTGATGATTTGAGAATTGAGTCATTAAATGAATTAATTAATATAGATTTTGATGGATATGCCTTAGGTGGATTAGCAGTTGGTGAAAGCCAAAATGAAATGTTTAATGTCTTGGATAATATTAAAAAATTTTTACCTAAGAATAAACCGAGATATTTAATGGGAGTTGGAACTCCGTCTGATATTTTAGGAGCTGTAAAAAGAGGCATTGATATGTTTGATTGCGTATTGCCAACAAGATCAGGACGTACAGGATTAGCCTTTACTTGGAATGGTAAAGTGCAAATTAGAAACTCTATTTATAAATATGACAATTCACCTTTGGATGAAAATGTTACAAAATTTAACTTAAATAAGTATTCTAAAAACTATTTAAATCATCTTTATAATACGAATGAAATATTAGCTTCAATGATTTTGACCTTAAATAACATCAATTTTTATCAAGAACTAATGATTGAAATCAGGAAAAATATAAAAAATGGAACTTTCGAAGAGTTTCATGATAAGTATATTAATATTTTGTAAATTTTTAGCATTGATAAATAAACAAAAATCAATATAAGAAAATTCGTTGGGCCGTTAGCTCAGTTGGTAGAGCAATTCCCTTTTAAGGAATGGGTCGATGGTTCGAGTCCATCACGGCTCACCAATAATCTTTTATACAATAGGTGGATACTCTAATAAAATTTTATTCATCCATTCATTAATTTTATTAATTCTATTTTCATTAGAAGGATGAGTACTTAAAAAAACAGGTGGTTCTTTACCTTTATTTGCTTCTTTCATTCTTTCCCAAATCTTAACAGTTTCTCTAATATCGTATCCTGATAGAGATGCAAAAATCAAACCTAAATAATCAGCTTCACTTTCTTGTTTTCTGTTAAAAGGATTCATTATACCTATTTGAGATAGCAAACCTATGGTATCCATGCCTGTGGTTCTGTTTACTTCAGATAGTTTACCACCTGAGGCTATATTTATTATCCCAGTTGCTGTATTAACCAAAACACCTCTGCTTGCTCTTTCTACCGAATGTTTTGCAACAGCATGAGCAATTTCATGTCCCATAACAGCTGCAAGACCATCATCGTTTTTTGTAATATCTAACATTCCCGTGTAAAAAGCAATTTTGCCACCTGGCATACACCATGCATTTCTTACTTTTTTATTATCAATTAAAATATACTCCCATTGAAAATTAACAGTTGGGTCTGGCATATTATTTTTAGCAAAATACTGTGATATAGAATTTTCTATTTTTGATCCTACTTCAACAATTTTATTTAAACTTTCTTTATCTTCACTTAATTTTTCTTTTTGTTTTACTTTTTCAAAAATAGCGGCTGCTTGAGCATTCAATTTTGATTCTGGTATTAACTTTAATTGTCGTCTTTCAGTAATCGGTGCAGATGTGCATGAATGAAAACCTAATGAAAAACAACCACAACTTAACAAATATATAAAATTTCTTCTATTCACTTTTTATAATAATTATAATACATCTTACGAATAATCAATAAATAGATATGAGCTCATTTAGAAGAAAAAGAATATCATTCCTTGCGAGACTAAGAAACTATTTTATAACTGGAATTGTAGTTTTGGTTCCTATTGGAATAACTTTGTATTTAACAAAATTTTTTATATCTGTTTCATCGAAATTAATTCCACAAGGTATTAATCCAAATAATTATTTACCTTTTGCTATACCAGGACTTGAAATATTTTTATCTATCATTTTTATTACTTTAGTAGGTGGTTTATCCTTGTCTTTTATTGGAAAAAAATTTTTACAATTATTTAATGATATTTTGAAAAGAATTCCAATTTTAAGAACTATATATTCAGCTATAGGCCAAATGACCGAAACATTGGCTCCAAAATCAGGTTCTGCAAAAAAAAGTGTAGTATTAGTTGAATATCCTCGAAAAGGAGCTTGGGCAGTAGGATTTGCTACAAAAGATAATAAAGGTGAAATATCTGAAAAAACAAATACAGATTTGGTAAATGTTTTTGTCCCAACAACACCTAATCCAACAAGTGGTTTTCTTTTAATGTTTCCAAAGAGTGAGATTGTTTATTTAGATATGACTTTTGAAGAAGCATCAAAATTTATTGTATCTGCAGGTACTTCAGATAAGAATATTAAATAGTATCATTTATTATTGAAACTTTATCATATAGTTTTATTAATTTATTGAAATTTTGAAAATTGTAATTATTTTTTTCAATTTTTTTAATATGTATTTCCGCAAGTTCAAATAGATCTCTATGTTGCATAGGATCAGCTAAATTATATTTTTTTATACCGCTTTGCTTAAAACCCAATATATCACCGTAACCTCTTATTTTTAAATCTTCCTCTGCAATTTTAAAACCATCATTATTATTTTTTAAAATAGTTATTCTTTTTCTAGCATTTTCACTTAAATTTGATTTAAACATAAGTATACATGTTGCTTCTTTGTTGCCCCTTCCAACTCTACCTCTTAACTGATGAAGTTGTGATAAACCATATTTGTTAGCATTTTCTATTATAATTACATTTGCATTTGGAAAATCTATACCAACTTCTATGACTGTTGTGGATACCAATATATCGATCTCTTTATTCTTAAACTTTTTTAAAACTAAATCTTTTTGATTTTTATCCATAGAACCATGAATAATATCTACTTTGTTATTAAAAATTTTATTTAATGATTTGTATTTTTGTATTGCTGATTCATGATCTATTTTTTTTGATTCATTA
Source organism: uncultured Pelagibacteraceae bacterium (assembly GCA_902552475.1). Lineage (GTDB taxonomy): Bacteria > Pseudomonadota > Alphaproteobacteria > Pelagibacterales > Pelagibacteraceae > Pelagibacter. The sequence continues at coordinate 15,582 of CACDJC010000019.1, forward strand.
ATTAGTGGACAAACCCAAAATACTTGGTTTTTATTTAAAATTTCTCTTCTAATATATTTAATCACATCATCTATTTTTTTTTCATTCTTGCTATATGTCTTAATTGGTTTTCTATTTTTTGGTTTTGTTTTTATTAATGAAACATCCATATCACCATATACTGTCATCATCATTGTTCTTGGTATAGGTGTTGCAGACATAACCAAAACATCACAGTTATTTCCACCTTTATCAGAAAGCTTTTTTCTTTGATTAACTCCAAATTTATGTTGTTCATCAATTATTATAAGTCCTAAATTAAAATAAGATAATTTACTTTGAAATAATGAATGAGTACCAACTAATATATTAATTTTGTTATTTGATAAATCAGATAAAATTTTTTTTCTTTTCTTGTAATCTGTTTTACTAGTTAATAGCTCAGGTTTGCAATATTTTTTGAAATTTTCTAAAATAAATTGATAATGTTGTATTGCC
>CACDJC010000020.1 GCA_902552475.1 uncultured Pelagibacteraceae bacterium
TTAACAAAGAAAAATGATGAAAACTATAAAATAAAAGGCAATTTAACTAACGATAAAACTTATTTAGATACAAATAATGCTTTATTTAAAATTTTAAAAATTGATCGTGATATTTTATCAGAAGATAAAATTTTAATTGATTCAAATAATGAATTTGCATTTCAGATTGGGAAAAATAATAAAGTTAAAAATTTATCAATAAATTCAACTTTAAATTTTGATAAATTAAAATTTAATAAGAATTTTCAAAATTTAATTTATTTAAAAAATGGAAAAATTGTATCGATCTTCAAAGATAAAAGTTTTGATGTGAAAATTGATAGTAAATACGTTTTTTTTACTAGCAAATATAACAGTAACGAAAAAGATCAAAATATAATATTAAAAATAAAAAATAATGAAAAAAATTCTATAGATATTGAAACTTTTTTCAAAACAAATAAAGCAAAGATAAATTCTAAAGAAATTACAAAATATTTAAATATAAATAATAATTTAATTAAAGATCAATATATTGATTTAGAGTCTGACAATAAAATTAATTTTTCAATTAGTGACAAAAATATTGTCAAAGATTTAAAAATAAAATCATTTTTAAAATTTGATAAATTAAAAAATACAATCCAAAAATTCAAATAGGTTTTAATAGAAGGTATGATCCAGGTCATAAACTGTTGAGAAAAAATTTATTAAAAGGAAAAATAGGAAATTTAGAAAAAATTATTATTACAAGCAGGGATCCATCGCCACCCTCAATTGACTATTTGAAAACTTCAGGTGGAATTTTTAAAGATATGATGATCCATGACTTTGATTTAGCTAGATATTATGCTGGAAAAGATGAATTTGTATCTATTTTCGCAACAGGAAGTAACTTACATGACAAAAAGTTTAATAAAATAAAAGATTTTGAACTAACATCTTGTATATTAAAAACAAAAAAAGGTATTCAATGTATAATTACTAACTCAAGACATTGTAGTTTTGGTTATGATCAAAGAGTAGAGTTATTTGGCACGAAAGGCATGATAATATCAGATAATAAAAGAGAAACGGAAACAACATTTTATTCTGGAAATTCTACAAATAATAAATCAAAATTATTAAATTTCTTTATAGAAAGATACTCAGAATCATACAAGTTACAACTTGAAGATTTGTTTATGATGTATAGTAAAAACCGAAAACCATTAGCTAACTTCGAAGATGGCAGAAAATCATTAGCGCTAGCTCAAAAGGCTATATTGTCTGTAAAATCAAAAAAATTTGAAAAAATAAAATTAATTTAATTCAAATAAAGTCGGAAACATTTTTCCACCTAATTTGTCTCCTTCTTTGTACCCGGCATCTTGCATTGCTTTTCTATAATTATAGCTTGTCCAATCTCCAACATAACTAATTTTTGTATCTTCTTTTGCAACTCTTAAAGTGTATCTACTTAATGTTTTTTTTGGTATTGAAGAATTAAGAGTTCCATGAAGTGTTTTCATATTAAAAATTACACAGTCACCTGGTTCACAATCCCATTTTAAAAATTCATATTTATCCTTGTTGCCCAATATATTAGGAGGCAATTCATATTTTTTTCCATTTATAACGCATTCATTGCCTTCTACTTTATGTCCATCTTTAAAAAGTACCCTTAAAAAAAGTTTATTCCACAAATGAGAACCTTTTACCCATGCAACACCTTCATCTTTGCCAGTAGACTGCAATGGTAGCCATAGAACACACATGGTGCCTTCCATATCAAAATAACTTACATCATGGTGAAAAGGTGTTGACGATCTTGACCCAGCTTCTCTTAAAAACCAATTATCCATAACAAGATTTATTTTATTTGCAGACATTAATTCTGATGCAATTTCAGCATAAGGTGAATTAAATACAAAATCTTTAAATTCTGGCACCAAATCCCAAGTCCAATAATCCTCAAGATAAGCTGGTGAATTAGATTTCAAAGTATGTGATTTAAATCTAGGGCTTGGATTTTTTATATCTTTTTCAATACCTTTTTTTAATTTTTCTATCCACTTAATATCAAATTTATTTTTTAAAAAAACAGCTCCATCATTATTATATTTTTCGATTTCTGATTTTGAGACAATTGAACTCATGATAAATTATTTATGAGGTATTAATACTAATTTTAGTTGATTTTTTAACTAAGTAAATTCCAATTATTACTGCTAAAAGTGCTACAATAACTTTTGGAGTAATTAATTCCTTTAAAAAAATATACCCAAGAATAATACCAAAAATAGGAATTAAATACGCTACTTGAGCTTGAAAAACTAAACCATTATTTTTTAATATTCTAAACCTTAATAGCCAGGCTATTCCTGTTGGTACAGTTCCCAAATAAATTAATGCAATTGTTGAATCTAATCTATGAGAAAAATGTAAATCATCTACAAAATTAAAAGCTTCTAAAGGATTTATAAAATATAGTAGTATACTTATTGGTAAAATAAATATTGTTGCCCAAATTAAAATTGATGAGGTTACGTTTTCATTCTTTTTATTACTTACTCTTAAAGTTAATAAACCGCCTATTACATAAAAAGTTGAACCAACCAATATAAAGATTGCGGAAATAAAATTTTCCTCGTTAATTAAAAGTTTATCATAAAATAAAAAAACTATTCCTGAAAAACCAACTAAAACTCCAACTACTTTTATAAAATTTATTTTTTCATTTTTAGTAAAAAAATGTGCAAGCAAAGTAGCACTTAGTGGTGTTGATGCCATTAAAATTGCAGCTAAATTGCTTTGTACTTTTTGAACACCATAAGCTATTAAAAAGAAAGGAATAACTAAATTAATAACTCCAATTAATGCAAACCAATACCAATCCTTTGAGAAAGCTTCTATTTTTATTTTTTTTATTAAACATAGCCCAACTACTGGAATTGCTCCAAAAAAAATTCTCATGAAAGCAATCATTACTGGGCCATAAGAATATGTTGCAATTTTAATATTGAAAAATGCTGAGGCCCAAATTAACGATAATAATGTTAATAAAGTATAGTCAATTAATTTAGGTTCCCTCATTCTACAATATCCTTTATCTCACCTTGAGTAATTTTTAAAAGATTTTCAAAATTTATTTTAAATACACAATTTGGGTGGCCAGCAGCTGCAAAAATATCTTTAAATCTTTTTAAAGACTCATCAATAAATATTTTTATTTTTTTTATATGTCCTACTGGAGAAACTCCACCAATTGTATAACCTGTTTGCAATTTTACATCTTCTGGTGATGCCATGCTGATATCTTTTATTAAGGTAATTTTTTTTAACTTATTTAAAGAACATCTTTTATCACCTGAAACTAAACATAAAAGAAAAGTATCATCTGTTCTAAATAATAAACTTTTAACTATTGCTCCAACTTCACAATTTAGCGAGTTTGCAGCATCCACTGCTGTTCTTGCTGTGCTATTTAACTCTATTACCATCATTGAATTATCAAATTCTTTTAGAGCTTTTTCTGCTCTTTTTACTGGTTCTTTATTTAATAAGGTCATTATGATCTTTAAATTGATTGAAAATCCTAATTTTTTAAGGTTAATATATATGTAAAAATTGCATAAGTGATATCTATTTTATAGGCATTATTTATCTTTTGTTTACTGCTATGTATCGGTAAAAAATTTTATAGGAGACAACAATGAGTGCTAGAGATGTATTAAAATTAATGAAATCTAAAGAAATAGAATATTTAGATTTAAGATTTACAGACCCTAGAGGAAAACTTCAACACTTAACAATGGATTCAACAATAGTTGATGAAAGCATGTTAAATGATGGTGTTTTTTTTGATGGCTCCTCTATTGCAGGATGGAAAGCAATCAACGAGTCAGACATGATTTTGAAACCTGATTTAAGCAGAAAAGTAATCGATCCTTATACTTCTCATAATACTCTAATTTTGTTTTGTGATATCCTAGATGCAGTTAAGAGAAACCCATATGAAAGAGACCCTAGAGGTATAGCAAAAAAAGCTGAAGCTTATTTAAAAAAAACTGGAATTGGTGATAAAGCTTATTTTGGTCCTGAACCTGAATTCTTTGTTTTTGATGATGTTAGAATTAAAAATGATATGAATGAGACAAGTTTTTCTATAGATAGTTCTGAAGGTCCATATAATTCTGGTAAAAAATATGAAAATGGTAATATGGGTCATAGACCTGGAATAAAAGGTGGATATTTCCCTGTTCCTCCTGTTGATAGTGCTCAAGATATGAGGGGAGAATATCTAAAAGGCTTGAGAGATGTTGGAATTACTGTTGAAAAACACCATCATGAAGTTGCTCCAAGTCAACATGAATTAGGAATGCTTTTTGGTACCTTAGTTGACCAAGCAGATAATATTCAGCTTTATAAATATGTTGTTCAAATGGTTTCTCATTCATTTGGAAAAACCGCAACATTTATGCCTAAACCTGTAAAAGGTGATAATGGTTCAGGAATGCATGTTCACCAATCAGTTTGGAAAGGTAAAACTCCTGTCTTTTCAGGTAATAAATATTCAGGATTGTCTCAAACTGCTTTATATTATATTGGTGGAATTTTAAAGCATGCGAAAGCAATTAATGCTTTTGCTAACGCAACAACAAATAGTTATAAAAGATTAATTCCTGGCTTTGAAGCTCCAGTGTTATTAGCTTATTCTGCAAGAAATCGTTCTGCATCATGTAGAATTCCTATAACTTTAAGCAAAAAAGGAGCAAGGTGTGAGATTAGATTCCCAGATGCTTCTGGTAATCCATATTTAACTTTTGCATCTATGTTAATGGCTGGATTAGATGGAATAAAAAATAAAATTGATCCTGGAAAATCTTTTGATAAAGATTTGTATGCATTGTCTGAAAAAGAACTAAAAAAAGTTCCAACAGTATGTGGCTCTTTAAGAGAGGCAATGGAAAGTTTAGATAAAGATAGAAAATTCTTAACTCAAGGAAATGTATTCACTGATGACCAAATAGATGCTTACATAGCTTTGAAATTTGAAGAAATACATAATTTTGAGCACACGCCTCATCCAATTGAGTTTGATATGTATTATAGTTGTTAATTTAGTTACTGTTTTTTAGAAGCAATTTTGTTTTTTCCAGAACCTTCTTTAACAACATAATCTAAAGTGCCATTAGCTCCAGCTTGCACTGGTTTGATTAAAGACCTAAAAAAAGTTTTTCTTTTTTCAGTTTTAGAGGCATCACTTTTTATATTTTTAAGCTCAAATTTATTCATATATTAAATATATCACAGGTATGCAAAAGACACAACACAGATATGCGTAAAATTAATACTAAATTTTAAAAGATTCTCCACATCCACAACGTTCAGTTTCATTGGGATTATTAAATACAAATGAAGATGAAAATTGTTCTTTTTTATAATCCATTTCAGTTCCAAAAAGATACATTACAGCTGCAGAATCTATAAAAACTTTTACACCTTTGTCTTCTATTATTTCATCATTAGGATTTATTTCTTTAGTATATTCCATAACATACGACATCCCAGCACATCCTCCAGATTTAACACCAACTCTTACTCCAACTGAATTTTTTTCTGCTACGGACATTATTTCTTTTATTCTATTTGCTGCACTTTCGCTTAATGAAATAATTTGTTTTGTCATAAATTTAATTCTAATTTAGCAGCTTCTGACATCATTGATTTATCCCAAGGTGGTTCCCAAACTAAATCAAGATTAACTTTGTTCACCTCTTTTAATTCCATTATACTATCTTTGACTTCTTTAGGCAAACTTTCTGCAACAGGGCAATTTGGAGTAGTTAAAGTCATTTTAACGCTAACATCTTTGTCTTTAATGGAAATATCATAAATTAATCCTAATTCATAAATATTAACTGGAATTTCAGGATCATATATTTTTTTTATTTCAGCTATTACTTTTTCTTTTAATTCCATATCTATTTTTCCGTTTTAACTATTTCTTGAGAATTTTCCAGTGCAGAGGATAGTGTATGCCAAGATAAAGTAGCACATTTTACCCTCATTGGATATTGTTTAACACCAGATAAACTCATCAATTTAGTTTTTTCATCTTCGTTAAGAAGATTATTATTTAATTCATCTTTTTCTTTAATCATTTCCAAAAAATCTGTAACAATTTCTTTTACTTCTGTTTCTTCTTTTCCTCTTACCATTTCAGTCATTATTGAAGCGGAAGCCATTGAAATAGCACAGCCTTTGCCTTCAAAGGTTATATCGTCAACTTTTTTATTTTCATTTAGTCTTAAATAAATATGCACATCGTCACCACACAAAGGGTTATGTCCTTTTGCGTCTTTATTGTAATTATCAAACTTTCCAAGATTTCTAGGATTCTTGCCATGATCCAGAATTATTTCTTGATATAGTTCTTTTAAATTCATTTTAAATTAAATATTTTTTTACAGTTTTCTAAAGATTTATTTAACTTATCTATATCATCTTTTGTATTGTAAATTCCAAATGATGCTCTAGCAGTTGCGGTTAATTTTAATTTGTCGTGTAATATTTGACAACAATGATGCCCCGCTCTTATAGCTACCCCATCTTCATCAAGAATTGTTGCAATATCATGTGGATGAATACCTTCAATCGTAAAAGATATAACTCCACCTCTTTTTTTTGGATTTCCTATAATATTAACTGAATTATTTTTTCTAAGTGTTTCAAGTCCATAATCCATCAAATCTTTCTCATGTTTTTCTATATTTTCAATTCCAACTTTTTGCATAAATTTTATAGACTCGTTAAATGCAATAACTTGTGCAGTTGCCATTGTGCCAGCTTCATATTTGTTGGGTAAATCTCCATAAGTTATACCTTCTTTTTTAACTTCTCCGATCATACCACCACCACCTTGATATGGAGGAAGGTCCTCAAGCCATTTTTTTTTAGCATATAAAACACCTATACCAGTTGGTCCATACATTTTGTGACCTGAAATTGCATAGAAGTCACAATCTAAATCTTGCATATCAATTTTTAAATGTGGAGCGCTTTGACAACCATCAACTAAAACAGGAATATTTTTTGAATGTGCTAAACTTACGATTTCTCTAATAGGCAATATTGCTCCTGTAACATTTGACAAGTGTGTTACGCTTATAATTTTAGTTTTTTCGGTCATTTTATCTTTTATAGAATCTAATGTTATTTCTCCCTCGTTATTTACTTCTGCAAATTTAATATTTATATTTTTTGCCTTCCTTAGAAAATGCCAGGGAACATAATTTGAATGATGCTCAAGCTCTGTAATTAAAACTTCGTCTCCTTCTTTTAAATATTTCTGACCAAAAGTGTTAGCAACCAAATTTATTGCTTCTGTAGCTCCTTTTGTAAAAACTATTTCATTTTTATTTTTTGCATTTATATATTTTTGAACTGCGGTTCTAGTATTTTCATATAAGTTAGTCGCTGCGACGGCTAAGTAATGAACACTTCTTCCAACATTAGAGAATTCTTTTGTATAAAAATCATATATACGGTCAACAACCATCTTTGGTTTTTGAGCCGAATTTGCACTATCCAGATAAACTAAATCATTATTTTGGATTTTATCATCAAATATTGGAAATTCCTTCTTTATATTTTCTATATTCATTCTTTAACACCAATCAAATTTTTAATTAAATTTCTAATTTCTGAGTCAGTTATTTTTTCAACAACTTCTAATAAAAAACCGTTTATTAAAAGTTCTTTTGATTGCTCATAATCTAAACCTCTAGACATTAAATAAAATATTGAGTCTTTATTTAAATTACCTGATGATGATCCATGTGAACATTTAACATCATCTGCATATATTTCTAACTCAGGTTTTGCATTAAACTCTGAATTTTCATTCAGAAGCACTGCCTTGCTTAACTGATATCCATCTGTTTTTTGAGCTTTAGAATTTACAAATATTTTTCCTTGATAGACAGATTTTGAATTATCATCCAGAACACTTTTAATTAGTTGATAACTTTTTGTGTTATCAATTAAATGATTTACACTTGTTCTAATTTCATGATGGGAATGATTTTTTAAAGAAAAGATTCCATTTATAAATGCTGATGAATATTTGCCATTTAAATTACAATTAATTTCATTTTTTATAAAGTTTGATCCTGATGACAAAATAAATGTTTCTGAAATACTATTTGTATCTTGTTGTATATTATTAAAAGAATATTTAATATTATCATTTATCTTCTTATCAATTTTATAATTTTTTAAGATTGTATGCTTTTTTAATTCAAAATTAAAAAAAGTATTTGTAAAATTTTTTCTCGAATTATCATCAGATATTTCAATAAGCTTTAAACAGCTATTGTTTTCTAATAAAAAATCCAATCTTAAATTAATGTTTTTATATTTTAAGTTTTTTGTTGATGTTTGGTAGATAATTAATGGCTTTTTTAATGAATAATTTTCTTTAACTACAATTTTATAATATTTATTGGTGAAAGCGCTATTTAAACTAATTAAAGAGTTGTCGTATTTTATACTATTTTCTAACTGATCTTGATCTAATATCTCTATTTTATTTATATCCTCATAAGTAAAATCTATTTTTTCAATTCTGCCATTTATAAAAACAATTTTATTATGTTCTATTCCATCTATAAATATTGATGGATCAATCTTATTTGCAAATGAATAGTCATTATAAAAACCTAAATCTCCAATATTTTTTTTTATTATTTGATTAATGTCTGAAAACTTCCAATTTTCAAGTTTTCTGTTTGGAAAACCAGTTGCAATAAATTGATTTAGGTGATTTTCTTTTATCTTTATAGTTTCTTTTGAAAAATTAGTCGTTTTTATAATTTTTTCAAAATCATTTTTTAATTGTTTTTCCATTAATTAAAATTTTCATAACCTTTCTTCTCTAATTCTAGAGCTAGTTCAGGACCTCCAGATTGAATAATTTTGCCATTCATAAGAACGTGTACAAAATCTGGTTTAATATAATCTAAAAGTCTTTGATAGTGAGTTATTATAATGAAAGAATTATTTTTTTTTCTTAAAGAATTAACTCCATCAGCAACAATTCTTAAAGCATCAATATCCAAACCTGAGTCTGTCTCATCTAAAATTGAAAGCTTTGGATTTAAAATTGACATTTGTAATATTTCATTTTTCTTTTTTTCACCACCTGAAAATCCAACATTAAGCTGTCTATTTAATTTTTCTTCTTCAAATTTTAATTCTTTTGCTTTTTCTTTTACCAATCTTAAAAATTCAATTGCATCTAACTCCTTTTCACCTCTTGCTTTTCTTATAGCATTCAAAGATGTTTTTAAAAAAATATTAGTATTAACTCCGGGAATTTCTAATGGATATTGAAATGCTAAAAATATACCTCTATGAGCTCTTTCTTCTGTTTCAAGTTCAAATAAATTATTATTTTCAAATAAAACTTCACCTGACAAATCATAGCCTTTTTTTCCTGACAATATATTTGATAGAGTGCTTTTGCCTGACCCATTTGGACCCATAATGGCATGTACCTCACCAGCATTTACTTGAAGAGAGAAATTTTTTAATATTGATTTATTATCAATTCTAGCACTTAGATTATTTATTCTAAGCATTTAACCTACACTTCCTTCCAAACTAATCCCAACCAACTTTTGTGCTTCAACTGCAAATTCCATAGGTAATTGTTGCAAAACTTCTTTGCAAAAGCCGTTGACTATTAATCCAACAGCTTCTTCAGAATTTAAACCTCTTTGCTGACAATAATATAGCTGATCTTCGCTTATTTTAGATGTTGTTGCTTCGTGAGCAATATTCGATTTTGAATTTTTATTTTTTATATATGGAACTGTATGTGCACCACATTTATTGCCCATCAATAAAGAGTCACATTGGGTATAATTGTTAGAATTATTAGCTTTTGGAGAAATGTCTACTAAACCTCTGTAGGTCATATCAGAAAGTCCAGCGCTAATACCTTTAGAAATAATTTTACTTTTTGTATTTTTTCCTAAATGTATCATTTTGGTTCCTGTATCCGCTTTTTGATGATTATTTGTAATAGCTATAGAATAAAATTCGCCAATAGAATTATCTCCTTTTAAAATACAACTTGGATACTTCCATGTTATTGCAGAACCAGTTTCAACTTGTGTCCATGAAATTTTAGAGTTTTTTCCTTTGCAAAGTCCTCTTTTTGTAACAAAATTATATATTCCACCTTTTCCATCTTTGTCTCCTGGATACCAATTTTGAACTGTTGAATATTTTATTTCAGCGTCATCTAGAGCAACAAGTTCTACGTTTGCAGCATGTAATTGGTTTTCATCTCTCATGGGAGCAGTACAACCTTCTAAATAACTTACATAACTACCCTTATCAGCAATAATTAATGTTCTTTCAAATTGTCCTGTATCAGAGGCATTAATTCTAAAATATGTTGATAGTTCCATAGGACATCTAATGCCAGGAGGAATATAAACAAATGAACCATCTGTAAAAACTGCTGAATTTAAAGTTGCAAAAAAATGATCATTGATAGGTATTACACTTCCAATATATTGTTTTACTAATTCAGGATGTTTTTGGATAGCTTCAGAAATTGAACAAAAAATTATTCCTTTCTCTGTAAGTTTATCTTTAAAAGTAGTAGCTACAGATACTGAGTCAAATACAGCATCAACCGCAATTCCATTAAGTCTTTTTTGCTCTTGCAATGGTATTCCGAGTTTTTGATAGGTTTCTAAAATCTTTGGATCTAAATCTTCTATATTTTTAGGTTTTTCACTAGCACTTTTTGGAGCAGAATAATAATATATATCTTGATAGTCAATTTTTGGATATTTGGGTTTTTGCCATTTTGGTTCTTGTAAAACTTTTAACCTTTCAAAAGCTTTTAACCTCCAATTTAACATCCACTCTGGTTCTTTTTTTATATTTGAAATAAATTTAATTACTTCCTCATTCAATCCTTTGGGGGCTTTAATAGTTTCAATATCTGTGGTAAAACCATATTTATAATCTTTTAATTTCTCTAATTCCTTTTCTCTCATTTTAATTGAATTTTGTTTGATTAACTAAATCTCCTATATTTTTTTTTTTAAAAAATTCATTTATATAATCTCCTAATTCATCCCATAAATCATGGGTTATACATTTTGAAGATCTTCCATTGCATCCTTGCTTGGATTGTTTTTCACATCCAATTGTTTTTATTTTCTCATCGACAGCAACAAAAACATCAGATATTTTTATTTCAGATGGTTTTTTTGATAAAACATAACCTCCTTTATTTCCTCTAACGCTATTTACTATTCTATTTTTTTTTAGTTTTAAAAATAACTGTTCTAAATAGACCAATGATATTCCTTGTCTTAAAGATATATCTCTTAGTGAAACTGGACCTTTCGGATCAAATTTTGCAAGATCCGTTAGCGCCATAACAGCGTATCTTCCTTTACTTGATAATTTCATATTTTCCGCAATCTTCGGGGTTTATATATACCCGACTAATTTAGTCAAGTTTAAATCGTTTTTAAAAAACTTGCTTTTTGTCGCTCAGTTTTGATAGAAAAACTTAATTTTTTTTTGAGATTAATTATCAATGACATCAATAGATAGTAAAATTATTGAAATCTTTATTCCAGGTCCTGCTGGAAGGTTAGAAGCAAAATATTTTAAAAGTAAAAAAAATACATCTCCTATCGCTTTAATACTACATCCCCACCCTCAATACGGTGGAACAATGAATAATAAAGTTGTTGTAGATATATTTCAAACTTTTGTTGAAAACGACTTTTCTGTTTGTAGAGTTAATTTCAGAGGAGTTGGAAAAAGTGATGGTGAATTTGATAATGGCCAAGGTGAGTTAGCTGATGCAGCTGCAGCCTTAGACTGGTTAGAAAGAGAAAATTTTGATAATTCTCAGTGTTGGATATCTGGTTTTTCTTTTGGCTCATTAATTGCAATGCAACTTCTAATGAGAAGACCAGAAATTAATAGATTTGTTGTGGTTTCGCCTCAGCCCAATGTTTATGATTTTTCTTTTCTATCACCATGTCCAGCGTCTGGAGTTATGATTTATGGAAAAAAAGATGAATTAGTTCCAATTGAACATATTAAAGAATTAGATAGAAGGTTAAGTGAACAAAAAGGAATTAAAGTTGAATTCAACGAAATTAATGATGCAAACCATTTTTTTTCTAAGGCAGATGCTGCATTAATAAAATCCTTAAATAAATATATCAAAAAAGAAACAGCTTTATATTAAAAATTTTTAATAATTACGCCTCCGGTAGATGGTTCTTTGCAGCCGGTAGTTGTTGGAAAAGAAATAGGTAAATTTAAATAAGATCTAATTCCAAGATAGGCAAAAGCCTGGGATTCTATAAAATCTCCATTAATTCCCATTTCATCTATTAAAATAATTTTATTTTTTGATTTCTTTTGCAGTCTTTCAACCATAAAATTATTTTTTCTTCCTCCTCCACAAACATAAATATTATTATTAGAAATTTTTTTAGATAAAATTTCTACAGTAAATTCTGTAATTGTTGCAGCACCATTTTCTAAAGATAAACCTCTTGCAAAAGAAATATCAAAATCGTTTATATCTAGTGATTTTTTTCTACTAACACTTTGATTGTAATATGTGTCCAAAGATTGATTTAATAAAAAATTATCTATTTTTCCAGATTTAGCCAAATTACCATTTTCATCAAATTTTTTATTTGAATTAAGTCTTATCCATTTATCAATCAAACAGTTTCCAGGACCTATATCCATGCTAGTTATTTTATAATCTTTATGAATAATTGTTATATTTGAAATTCCTCCTATATTTAAAATTGTTATTGGTAATTTTATTTCATTATTTTTTTTTAAATTTTTTACCATGGCTGTATGATAAATTGGGGTCAAAGGCGCTCCTTCTCCACCATTTTTTATATCATTTTGTCTAAAATCAAATACAACTGGTCTTTTTGTTAATTTAGAAAGTTTCTTTCCATCTCCAATTTGTTTTGAAATCTTTTCATGAGAATTATGAAAAATTGTTTGACCGTGAAAACCTATAATATCAACATTATTATTTTTAATTATTTTATTTGCTATTTCAGCATGAAATTCGGTCAATTTTTTCTCTAAATTTATTATTTTATCATTAAATTTATTTAAATCTGCTGATTCTTGGATTTTATCCCTAATACTGTGGATTTCATCAGCAAGATATGAGGGGAAAGTATTGTATTCATTATTTTCAATAAAAATTTGATCTTTGCCATCAGATTTAATTATAGAAGAATCAACGCCATCACCAGAAGTACCACTCATAAAACCCAATGCACAATATATTTTATCCATTCTTATTTTTTTTTAAAAAAATTTGTATATTGTAGAACTATAAACCTATGAATAAATTTTTAAAAGAATTTAAAGATAGAGGTTACTTCTATCAATGCACAAATGAAACTGAATTGTCTAATTTACTAGATAAAAAAAATATCAATACCTACATCGGTTTTGATAGCACTGCTTCAAGTTTGCATGTTGGTAGTTTGTTGCAAATTATGTGTCTAAGATTATTACAAAAACATGGACACAGACCTATAGTACTGTTAGGAGGTGGAACAACAAGAATAGGCGATCCTTCTGGAAAAGAAGAAACAAGAAAAATTTTATCTGAAAAACAAATAGAAAATAACATAAATAATATTCAAAAAGTCTTTAAAATTTTTTTAAAAACAAATGATCCAAAATTAAAACCTATATTTGTCAATAACTACAACTGGCTTGGAAAATTAAACTACATAAAATTTTTAAGAGATATTGGAAAACATTTTACTATAAATAAAATGTTGACTTTTGATAGTGTAAAACTTCGTTTAGAAAGAGAACAATCTTTAAGCTATATGGAGTTTAATTATATGATTTTACAAGCATACGATTTTTTCGAATTAAATAAAACAAAAAATTGTTTAATGCAAATTGGTGGTTCAGACCAGTGGGGAAATATTGTAAATGGTGTTGAATTGATTAAAAGACAATCTGGAAAACAGGTCTTTGGATTAACAACTCCTTTGATAACTTTGGCATCTGGTGCAAAGATGGGTAAAACTGAGAAAGGCGCTATATGGCTAGATAAAAAATTATTATCTCCATATGATTATTGGCAATTCTGGAGAAACACAGATGACAGAGATGTATTAAAGTTTTTAAAAATGTTTACTGAAATATCTCTTAGCGAAATTGAAAAAATAAAAGATAATAATATTAATGAACTGAAAGTATTGCTCGCAAATAAAGCTACAGAGATGTTGCATGGAAGAAAAGAGTCAGAAGATTCTGAAAAATTAGCTAAATCAACATTCAATGATAATTCTTCAGGTGAAAATTTACCAAGTATAAAAATTAAAAAAGATATTTTAAAAAAAAATATAGTTGAAATAATATCTCACATTAACAAAAATATAAGCAAAAGTGAAATTAGACGATTAATTAATTCTAATGGTGTAAAAATAAATAATATGAAAGTTGATAACGATAAATTTATAATTAATCAAAAACTATTTGAAGAAAATGGATTTATAAAATTATCTATAGGAAAAAAAAAACATTTTAAGATTACTAATTAGTTACCTTTTAATTTTTCTAATGTTCTAGTGATAAATCTAGGTGTTAGCGTTTTAACTGGATTTACAGTTGTTTTAAGATCTTTAGGATGTCCTTTTATTTTAAAACTCACTCCAAAAACTCCTTCACCTACTTTTTTACCAACTAATATATTCCCAATTATAGGAATTTTTTTTATTGATTTATTAATCGTAGTTGCTGGAACTAAAGTCCCTCTTAAACTAGTTAGCTCATCTTTAACTATATAACCGTCCATTAAAACAGATATAGCGGGGCCAATTGCGTACATTTCCTTTATAGTTGTATTGTTTTTATCCCTTTTAATATATTCCATCTCAAATTCATCAAATCTGATACCTTCACCTGTTAAAATATCAGCTATACCTTGTAAAGATGCAAGAGTAAGTACTTTGGCTAGGAGAGGGACTTTTTTAACTTTAAAATCATAAATATTTAATTTTGATTTAGATACATTGTTTATTTCAGTAGAAGTAAATTCAAGTCTACCTTCTTTAAAACCTTTTACAAATTTATAATTTTTTATAAATGGTTCTGGTTCTTCTATATATAAATTAGTAATTTTTTCATTATTTGATGATGTTTTTAAGCTATATGAAAACTTATTTTTTTTATTTACAAAAGCATCTATTTTTCCATCTTCAAGTTTATTTTTTTTTATAACTAATCTACCGATGATTTTATTTAAAAAAGAAGAGTTACCTAAATAAAATTGATCAATGCTTAAAATAACTTCAGAGTTTAAATTTTCGAATATATTGAAAAAATTATCATTTGAATTTCCTTTAACTATATTTTCTATTAAAGATTTTCCATCATAATTTTTACCTATTAACTGAAATTTATCTTTATATTTAAGTATCTTGATATCATTTAGTTGACCTTGATTATTTAAAAAATTTAATTCTAATTTATCAATACTTTTGA
>CACDJC010000021.1 GCA_902552475.1 uncultured Pelagibacteraceae bacterium
CCATTTTTATCATCTTTGGCTCTTCTAAATTGAATTGGAACATCTACTGTTAATATCAATACTTTGTAGCCAGTTTTTTTTGCTCTTTCTATGAGTTCCATCACAAAATCTTCATCTTGAAATATATATAGTTGTAGCCAAGAATTTCCTTTTGATAATTCAAACATTTTTTCTAGTGAAGTAGATGATGCCATAGATACACATGTTGGAACATTATTGATCACACTTTCTTTTGCGAGCATTGTATCTGCACCGGGCCAAGTTAGATTACACATTCCCATAGGCGCGAAACCAAAAGGTAGATCATATTTAATTTTAAAAAATTCTTTACTTAAATTTCTTCTTTCAACATTTCTAAGAACTTTTGGCTCAAGTCTGATTTGATCTAACGCTGAACTATTTAATTCACAAAGTTTTTCATCTCCTGAAGCACCATCTACAAAGTCAAAAAACATTTTTGGAAGTCTTTTTTTAGCAAGTTTTCGCGCATCTTCGAGACTATGTATTTTTTTACTTGGTATAATTTTTTCGTTCATAAATTATTTTTTATATGCTCTTTTAGACTAATTTTTTTATTTTTATCTATAAAATAAGCATCATGATTTTTTCTTGAAGAATAAACTTCCGATGGTTTTCCGTCAATAAAAAGCACCGCTACACCATCATCAATAGCTATCCCCTCAGGCATCTTGCTATTTTTAATGTCATTTTGGAACTTATTTATTCTTTTGTTTTCTGACGAGTGAGGCGTACAACTTCCTGAAATTAAATTTATACCTCTAAGTGGTTTTAACTCTAAACCTTCAGAATCTGACAGCATCCAATCAAACCAGCAAATTGCTCCTGCGCTTACCCCCGACAAAATTATTCCTTTATTGTAAGCTTCTTTAAAAATATCTATTAAATTATTTTTTTCCCAAATTTTAATCATATATGAAGTGTTTCCTCCACCAACATAAATAATATCTTTGCTTAAAAGCCAATCTCGAAAACCTTCTATTTTTGAGCAAAGGTTAAAATGTGATAATTGAGAATAATTATCATCAAATCTTTTATAGAATAAATCAATTTTTTTTTGATCATCTTTACTTGCCGTCGGTAAAAATCCAATTTTAAAATTTTTTATATTTAACTGATTTAAAATAAATTGATCCAGATTTTTGTCTGTTTCATGAGTGAAACCCCCACCACCAATGGAAATTATTTTTTTTCTATTCCTATCCATGGATTTGGTTCTTTAGGAATATCTTTATTTATTCCTCTAACTATTTCACCTTTAGAGTCGTACATTGGAAGTTTGCATAGTTCTCCTTTGTTAGTATTTCCATTTGTACATTCAACATCAAGAATTGTTCCTGGACCATAATTGCTATTTTCCATACGAGCAATTCCAACTCCACAAACTTGATAAGGCGACCATGTGCTTGAGGTAACTTCTCCAACAATTTTTCCATTTATTTTCAAACTTTTTCCTCTTATTGCAGTTCCTTTTTCAATACGTATACCCCAAGTCAAACATTCTTTATTAGATTTTTGTAAGGCTTCTTTGCCAATAAAATTATCTTTATTTATGTCAATGAATCTTCCAAGTCCTACAGAATATGGGTTCGTTTTATTTGTAAAATCTTGGCCAGCCGAAAGTAGGCCCGCTTCAATTCTTCTACAACGGAAAACAGGTGTAGCTGTTAAGATCATCCCAATCTTTTTTCCTTCCTCGAGAATTAAATCTCCCAATTTTTCTATATTATTTTCTGGGCGAAAATATATTTCCCATCCAAGTTCATTACTAAATCCAGAGCGACTTATTATTATTTTTTCTCCTGACATATTTACTTCTTTACAGTCAAAATATTTCCAATCTGAAGAAATATTAGATTCTGTTAACAAATCTAAAAGCTGCATTGATTTTGGACCTTGTATTTGACTTACCCAAACATTTGGTTCGGTAATATTTACATTTAAACCTTCTGCCTGAGCTTTATACCAAGAAAACATATCTCCCTCAGCTTGAGCAAACCAGTATTTGTTTTGATCTAGTCTCAATAATACTCCATCAGTAATCATCCCACCATCGTGATAACAAGCAAATTGATAAGAACATCTTCCAACTTTAACTTTTGAAACATCTCTAGGAAAAATTTTTTGTAAAAGTTTTAACGCATCAGGTCCAGATATTTCATAAGGATGCTCCCCTGTATGTCGAAAAATTAATTCCTGTCTTATTTTCCAATACATTTCTTCTGCAGAAGCATTAGAAAGTTTTTCTGGTGTAAGTCGACCTGCATAAATAGAATACTCTGGATCAAAAGGCAATTCTTGATAAGTTAAAGGATGCAAACCTATAGTTCTTGCCAACTCTAAAGCACTCTCTCCTTCAGAAATAATAGGTTTAACAGAAAATCTATACTTACTTAAGATTTTGTTCATTTTATTTAATATATTAAGCAAGTTAGTTTAACTATTTAATACAATCAATAAAAACGTAACAATTTTGACTGTTGCCATAAAGGTATTGAATTGCTAACTTTCTTTTTTTTAATAGAGAGGGAAATATATGAAAAACATATTTAAATTGATATCATTTTCTTTGATATCACTATTTTTATCATTTTCTTTAGCCAATGCATCAAGTGGAGTTTTTAAACTATCGCATGATCTTGGATTTGGAAAGGATACAAATTTAGATGCGATAACTAAAGGTCGTTTGTTTCAAGTTGTTATAATGACACAAAACCGTTTAGTTAGAAAAAATCTTGACGGAGTAACTTCACCTGAATTAGCAACTGATTGGTCGGGTAATGCAGATGCTACAGAGTGGACTTTTAATCTTCGTAAAGGAATTAAATTTCACGACGGTTCAGACTTTGATGCAGAAGATGTAAAATACTCTTTAATGAGAGTTAAAGATCCTGACATTGGATCGCCTGCTAAAAAAAGCATGAGCTCAGTCACAGATATAGAAATTGTGGATTCACACACAGTTAAAATGAAGTTAAATACTTCTTTTGCAGATTTTCCACTTCTATTAACAGATTATAGATTAAGAATGATACCTTCTGGTTCAGGAGATACTATTGGAAAAACAGGAATTGGAACAGGTCCATTTATAGTAGATAAATTTGATGCAGAAGGAACAACTATTCTTAAAGCTAATCCTAATTACTGGGAAGGAGCACCAAAAGTTGCTGAAGTTCATGTAATAGCAATACCTGACGGTGAAGCAAGAGTACAAGCTCTTCTTACTGGTCAGATTGATATGAACAGATATGTTCCTTTTACTCAGAAAAAAATATTTGACGGTAACTCTAAGTTCAATGTTTCAGTAATACCTACGGGAAATTGGAGAGGAATGGTTATGAGAACAGATACTGCTCCTTTTGATAATCCTAAAGTGAGAAAGGCTGTACGTCTAGCAGTAGATAGACAAGAGCTTGTTGATCTTGTAATGGGTGGAGCAGCAACAGTATCTTGCGATACTCCAGTTGCGCCTTCTGATCAATATCGTCTAGATATGGACTGTCCTCAAAATATTAGTAAAGCAAAAAACCTATTAAGAGAAGCAGGATATCCAAATGGAATTGAAATGGTTATTCACGTTTCAACCAAAGAGCCTACATGGCCAACAATAGGTGAGGTGCTTCAACAACAACTAGCGAAAGCCGGAATTAAAGCTGAAGTTAAAATGACTCCATCAAAAAGTTATTGGAAAGAAACTTGGATGAAAAAAGCAGTATCAATGACGCGTTGGAATGAAAGACCTGCTGATAGCATTTTACACGAGGCATATCACAGTGGTGCAAAATGGAATGAGTCTTTTTATAAAAGTTCATCATTTGATAAAAATTTAGCAGATGCTAGAGGAGAGCTTGACTTTAACAAAAGAAAAGCAGCTTATCAAAATGCTCAAAAGACTTTATGGGAAGAAGCTGGAACTATGATTCCATACCATGTGTCAAAACTAGTAGTTACATCTTCAAGAGTTAAAAATCTTGACGAAATTGAGTTCTTCTCAATTAGATGGCACACATTGTCAGTAGATTAATACAATATATAGTTTTACAGGCCTTTAATTAGGCCTGTAAAATTTCTTTCATTTATTAATAATTAATTTTAAAATCTAGAACGGTAATCGTTAATTATGTTATTTTTAATTATTAAAAGAATTTTACTAGGTTTTATTACCTTATTTATTGTATCCTTAATTACCTTTGTAGGTACAGAAGTATTACCAGGCGATGCTTGTACAACTTATCTTGAAAGAGAAGCTTATGGTGCAGCATTAGAAGCTTGTTATAAAAGGTTAGGATTAGATATCCCTGCTTATGAAAGATATTTGTCATGGGCATATAATGTTATCCAAGGAGATTTTGGATACTCGTTAAGTGGTCAAATGCCAATAAACGAAGTTTTAGGACCAAGAATAAAAAATTCAATGGTTTTAGCTTCTGCTGCAATAATTATCGGAATACCATTAGCTTTAATACTTGGAATAATTACAGCTCTTTGGAGAGATAAACTGCCAGACATAACTATTTCAACAATAACAATTTTTGCAATGACTATTCCAGAATTTATTAGTGCCACTTTATTAATTTTAATAGTTGCTATTTGGCTACAATGGTTGCCAGGAATTGTAATAGTGCCCACAGATGTTACATTTTTTGAGTTACTTCCAAATATAATCTTACCAGTAATAGCGATTGCCATGATAATGACAGCTCATATGGCTCGAATGGTTCGGTCAAGCGTTATCCAGGTTATGGCAAGTGATTATGTGCAAATGGCAATTTTAAAAGGAGTACCATATTGGAAAATGGTTTTTAAACATGTTTTGCCTAATGCACTTTTGCCAGCAATTAATGTTGTGGCTTTAACTATTGCTTGGCTCTTGGGAGGAGTTGTAGTTACAGAAGTTGTATTTAATTATCCAGGTCTTGGAAGACTTGTTATAGAATCTATTTCTAATAGAGATTTGCCAACTGTTCAGGCTTTAGCAATTATTCTTGCTTCAATTTATGTAAGCATAAACTTAATAGCTGATTTATTAACATTAACATTAAACCCTAGATTAAAAAGTTTACAAATAAGAAAGTAGATATGGATATAGATAAAATTTCTGAAGAAGATCAAAAAAATATAATTTCGAAAGTTTTTGAGGTATTAAAAACCATGGCTTCAAAACCTTCTGGTTTTATTGGTCTTTGTATTTTAGTTTTTCATATTCTTTTAGCATCTTTAAGTCCTTATTTGGCACCATATGATTACAAAGCAATCGACCCATCGCTTATGCTTCAAGCACCATCCTCAGAATATTGGTTTGGTACAGATAGTTTGGGTAGAGATGTTTTTACAAGAACAATTATGGGTGGAAGAACTGCTCTAACTATAACTTTCTTTGGTTCTTTAATAGCTTTACTTTGGGGAGGTTTATTAGGAATATTTTGTGGATTGGTAGGTGGAAAGATAGATGACGTTGTAATGAGAGTAGTAGATGCTTTTTTATCTATACCGTGGATATTAGCAATGTTGTTAATAGTATCTCTTTTAGGAACTTCAACAGAGGTATTAATCCCTGCCCTTGGTTTTTTTTATGGTAAAGGAATAGTAAGGGTAGCAAGAGCCGCAACTCATGATGTAATTGCAAAAGATTTTATTGTTTCTGCTCGTGCAAGAGGTCATAGCAACATGTCAATTATTTGGAATGAAATTATACCAAATGTTAGAGATGCAATTTTGGTTGAAGGCGCCATGAGATGGTCATGGATGTTGCTTGGATTTAGTTCTTTATCTTTTTTAGGATTTGGCGTGAGTCCACCGACTCCTGACTGGGGACTAATGATTTCAAATGCAAGAGGATTAATGTCATTTGCTTACTGGGCTGTTATTGCGCCAGTAGTAGGATTAAGTAGCTTAATCATTGGAATAAATCTGACAGCAGATGCATTTGCAAAAGCTCTTGGTATTGATAGATCAACGAAAGCTCCAGTTTAAATATATGAGTGAAATAATTCAAAAAGTTAAAAATCTTTCAATTGGCTTTAGGAGCAAAAAAGGAGAAGAAATTTTGATTCTTAGAAATATTTCAACAAGCATCAAAAAAGGAGAAACAGTAGGGATAGTAGGAGAGTCTGGTTCTGGAAAAAGCACATTGGCTTTAGCAATGATGGGATATGTAAAACAAGGTCTTTATACTACAGAAGGAGAATGTTTGTTTTACCACTCTAACTTGCTCAAAATGAGTAATAGAGATTTGGAAAAAATCAGAGGTAGAAAAATAGCAATGATACCTCAAAATGCTGGTCAATCACTTACTCCAAATTTAAAAATAGGTTATCAAATAGATGAAGCATTAAAATTGCATACAAATCTTAGTAAAATTGACAGAGATAATAGAATTTCAGAATTATTAAACAAGGTAAGACTTCCTTCACCAGAAACAATTGCTTTACGATATCCACATGAACTTTCAGGAGGGCAACAACAAAGAGTTGCTGTGGCAATGGCTTTAGCTGGAAATCCTGAATTGCTATTATTGGATGAGCCTACTACAGGGTTAGATGTAACAACACAGGCTCATGTTTTAGAATTATTAAATTTTATTGCAAAAGACACTGGCACATCAATGGTATATGTTAGTCATGACCTTGGTGCTATAGCACAAGTTAGTGACAGAATTATAGTTATGTATTCTGGAGAAATTGTTTTAGAGGGCCCTTCAAGAAGTATACTAAAAAAACCAATTCATCCTTATACTTATGGACTTTTAAAATCTATACCTAAACTTTCATTGGCTGGTTTGCCTGAGTCAATGCCAGGTAGCCAACCACAGCCAGGAACTGTCTTAAAAGGATGTAGTTTTTTTGATAGATGTAATTTGAGAGAAAATAAATGTAAAAATAATTCCCCTCAACTTGAATATATAAATGATCTAGAAACCAGCGTTAGATGTTTTAATTATAAAAGCTTGAAAGATAAAAATCATATTTCTAGCCCAATAAGCAAAAATGAAACAAGTATTAAAGAAAATGAAATTTTAAATTTAACTGATTTATCAATTAGCTATGCAAAACAAAAACTAATTGATCAAATTTTAAATAAAACTGTAGATACAAACCCAACAGTTAAAGATATTAACATTAATATAAATAAAGGAGAAACAATTGCATTAGTTGGAGAGTCAGGAAGTGGCAAATCTACTATTTTAAAATCTATAGCAGGATTACTTAAAACAAAAGATGGAAAAATTAGATTTGAAAAAGACAGAGATTTATCTTCAGATTTAAAAAAAAGGAACCCAAGTGATCTTAGAGCTATACAATTAATTTTTCAAAATCCTGATGAGTCATTAAATCCAAATCATAATGTTGAAGAAATACTTTCACAACCATTAAAACTATATTTTGGATTGTCAGGAGAAAAACTCAAAAAAAATATAATTGAATTACTTGAAAAAGTTAGACTTGGAGAATTTTATATGTCTAGATATCCAAGACAATTATCTGGAGGAGAAAAACAAAGGGTTGCAGTCGCTAGAGCTTTTGCCGCAAAACCAGATATAATTCTATGTGATGAAGTTACATCAGCTTTAGATGTTTCGGTCCAAGCTGCAGTATTAAATCTTTTACAAAAATTAAAAGATGATTTTGGTACGACTTATATTTTTGTTTCTCATGATCTTGCTGTAGTTAGAGCTATAAGCGATAGAGTTGCTGTTTTATACCAAGGAAGATTGTGTGAAATTGGTCCTTCAAAAAATGTTTATCAATTTCCTTCTCATCCTTACACAGAAGTTTTACTTGGGGCTGTGTTAGAGCCTGACCCAGATATAAAACCAAAACTTGTGGCAGAAGATATTGTTGAAGAAAAACCTCCAGAGCAAGGTTGCTCTTTTCAAGGAAGATGTTCCAGGATATTGGGAGATAAGTGTAAAAAAGAAACTCCACCATGGCAAATTACCAAAAGCGGCAATGCCATTAAATGTCATATAAATATAAATGATTTAGAAAAACTTCAATCATAATAAAAAAAATACTAAACATTTTTAAAGATCTATGTTTTAATATGAAAACTTTATGAAAAACAATGCTATACTGATTAAGCTAATTCTTTCAGATTATAAAATTAATCTTTATTTTAAAAATATTTCTATAATTTTAATCGGTACTTTATTTTTAGCATTATCATCAAAAGTACAGGTTCCTTTTTGGCCAGTTCCAATGACAATGCAAACGTTTGTTGTTTTTATAATAGGTATGGCATATGGAGCCAAGTTAGCTTTTTTCACACTTATTTTTTACCTTATAGAAGGTGCTTTGGGCTTACCAGTTTTTGCTAAAGGAGGTGGCTTGTTGTATTTGACGGGACCAACAGCAGGTTATCTATACGGTATGACAATTGCCGCAGGTGTAATTGGTCATTTTGCTGAACGAGGCTACAATGAATCTTATATTAAGAGCTTTCTCTCTTTAACAGTTGGAACTTTTATAATTTTTTTGTTTGGTGTTGGTTACCTTGGATCGGTAATAGGTTATGACAAGGCATTAGCAGGAGGATTATATCCATTTATTCCGAGTGAATTTTTTAAAATAGGCTTAGCTATAGCAATTATTCCATCGATAACTAAATATATTAATAAATAAAATTTAGTTTTTTCTATTCTCTTTAAGTTGCTCTAAAATGAATATTTTACTATAAGCAATGTTTAAAAATATGAAAATTAAAAATGTAGTAGTAATAGGTTCGGGTACAATGGGATGTGGAATAGCCGCGCAACTTTGTAATGCAAACATTCCTGTAACTTTATTAGATTTAACTACCGAGATAACCGAAAAAGCTAAAGAAAGAATCTATAAGTCAAGACCTCCATTGTTAATAGATAAATCAAAAATTGAAAATATTAGCATAGGAAATATTAATGATAATTTTGATACTGTAAGTAAAGCAGATTGGATAGTTGAAGCGGTTGTTGAAAGAATTGATATTAAACATAATATTTATGAAAAAATTTTTAAATCAAGAAAAGATGGATCGATAGTTTCATCTAATACTTCGTCAATTCCAATTAAAGTGCTTTCTGAAAAATTAAGTGAGAAAGAGAAAAAAGATTTTTGTATAACTCATTTTTTTAATCCAGTTAGATATATGGATCTTTTAGAAATTGTTAAAAATGAAAATAATGATTTAGAAAAAATTAATTCTTTAAAAATATTCTGTGAAAAAGATTTAGGCAAAGGAACAATCGTTTGCAATGATACGCCCGGGTTTTTAGGAAATAGAATAGGGGTTTTTGCAATGCAAGTTGCTATGACTGAGGCATTTAAAATGAAACTTTCCATAGAAGAAGCCGATGCTGTATTTGGAAGACCGATGGGAATACCAAAAACAGGAGTATTTGGTTTGTATGATTTAATTGGAATAGACTTAATGGCCGATGTTTTAAAAAGTTTTATAAAAGAATTGCCTGAAAATGATGATTTTCAAGAAGTAGCAAAAGAAATACCTTTGGTAAAAAAACTTATAGAAACTGGTTACACTGGAAGAAAAGGAAAAGGTGGTTTTTATAGAATTAACAAAACAGATAATAAAAAGATTTTAGAAGGAATTAATTTGGAAACTGGTGAATACTCTATATCAAAAAAGTTTAACTTAGGTTCAGAAAAAATGGATATCGTAAATTTGATTAATAGAAAAGATAAGTATGGAAAATATGCGTGGTCTGTTATTTCTAAAATAATTAAATATGCATCTTCATTAGTACCAGGAATTACTGACAAATTTAATGATATTGATGAAGCAATGAGATTAGGTTTTAATTGGACCAAAGGTCCTTTCGAAATGCTAAAAGAGATAGGAGTTAAAAATTTCTTTGAAAAAATTGATTCTTATGAAGACAATAATTTTTTAGAGAATCTTTCAAAAACTAAAGATGAAAATTTTTATGGTGAAAGACAATTGTATACAGAATTAGAAACACTTGGCAAAATTAAACCTAGGGCAATAAAAAAAGATAAAAATAATTCAGCTGAAATTTATAGATTTAATGATTTTAATATTGTTGAATTTACAACAAAAGCAAATGCATTGGATTATGACTCAATGGATAGCTTAAAAAATGCTACTGACAAACCATTAATAATTATTAATGAAGCTATGCAATTTTCTGCAGGTGTAAACTTATCGTATACAATGGACTTTGCAAATAAGGGAGATTTTAAATCAATTGAAAAATTTGTAAAATATTTTCAGGAAACTTGTAAACATTTAAAATATTCTAAATATCCGGTTGTATCCGCACCATCAGGTTTAGCTCTTGGAGGAGGGTTTGAAGTTTTATGCCAAAGTAATTTTGTTGTATCTCATACCAATATAGTTGTTGGTCTCGTTGAAACTATTGTGGGTTTAATTCCAGCAGGTGGAGGATGTAAAGAAATGTTATGGAGATGGTCACAGACTGAAGAGGCAAAAAAAGATCCAGATTATGCACCATTAAAAGTTTTTGATATCATAGGTTATGCTAAAACAGCAACTTCCCCTATAGAAGCTGAACCTTTAAAATATTTAAAACCTGAAGATAAAAAGATTATGAGTAGAAACAGTTTGTTATCAGTTTCAAAAGAAATCATTGAACAGAATAAAGATTTTAAAATTCCAGATGAAGCTAGTTTTAAATTTTCAGGAAAAGTAGTTTATGAAAAAATGATCAAAATGTTAGAAAAATTGTACAATGACAAAATTATATTTGATCACGGAATGCAAGTTGGGAAAGAATTGGCATATGTTTTAAGTGGTGGAGACACAACTATAGACAAAAAATTGAGTGAAGATGATCTTTATAAGTTAGAATTAGACGCCTTCATGAGGTTAATAGCAACTCAAAAAACTCAAGATAGAATTAAACATACTTTGGCAACTAGCAAACCTTTGGTTAATTAACCTTTATAAGTCAATATAACACATTTAATTATTTTCATTAATTTATAAATTATTTGTATGTCTAAAAAGTTAACAAAAAAACAAATAAAAAATGCATCAGATATATTAATTTCTTGGAAAAAAAAGATGCCATATTATTATGCAACAGCAATAATAATTGTTTTCCTAATTGTTCTGTTCCAATAATTTAAAATTATTAATAAAATCTGGTCTTAAAACATATTCCGATTTATCCGCTGATTTAATTTTTTTTAATGCCTTCATTCCATAAATTACCTTACCAATTGGCGTAAATTCTCCATTGAATAAAGGGATATCTTTTAAGATTATAAAAAATTCACTATCTTCAGTATTTAACTTATTATTTCTAGCAAAAGCAACGGTTCCTGTTTTAAATTCAAATTCTTTATTAAGTTCTGATTTTAATTTTCCAAGACCTGATTTTCCACTACCTACTTTAAAATAATTTATATTATTTATATTTCCATATTCTAAGTCACCTGCTTGTATCAATGTATCTTTTAAAACCCTATAGAATGCAGAGCTATCATATGATCCTTTTTCAATTAGATTTTTAAATCTTTTAACTGAATTTGGAGATAGGTCTGGAAAAAGTTCAATAACTACATTTCCACAATCAATATTCATGACTGCAATATTTTCAGAATTTCTAAATTGAATTTTTTCAAGATCAATTTTTTTTACAAAAAAACATTTATTTTTAGTTATAAAAAAAAAACTAAAAAAAAATACTCCTAATAATATTAAAAAAATTAATAATATTCTTTCTGAAAGAGATGCTTTTACTTTTTTTATCATTTATTTTTAAAATTTTTAATTTTATTAATTCTGGACTCTATAAATTTAATTTTATTAAATAATATTGGATCTTTTTTTGATTTATTTTTTATATTAATTTTATTTGTAACTAGAAATGAATAAACTTCAGCCATATCTTCTGAAGGTATAGATTTAGAATATTCTGTCAAAAAGCCATTTGTTTCATCATAAAGATCCAATCCCAATCTATCAGAACAAGTCGAACATTCTGCATATTGAAATTCATTATAATTAAAATTTGACCAAACTTCTTCATCAAAAATTTTTTTATGGCTATCATGAATCATGTGAAATACTTCGTGGTGTATTACTCTCTCAAAATATTTTTCATTAAAATTTAAATCTAAAATTAAAATTCTTTTTTCATGATCTGGTATTCCAGCTGTATTAATTTTTGATATAAATAGGTTTTCACATAAAACAATAAATCTTAAATTAATTTTTTTTAAAAATTTAGACTCATATATTTCTAAATTTTTTTTAATTATTGGAAAATTTTTATCTAAACTTTCTTTAGTTGCTTTGTCACATGATATATTATTATTAATTCCAATTTTAAAATTTTTTTGAGATATTAAATATTTTAATCCGTTTGGATTATTTAGTTGATGGACTTTTAAGCCAGGAATATTCAATAAATAATTAATTTCGTTAGCCTTTAATGAATTTGTTTGTAATAATAAAAGTAAAATTAATAATAATCTCATTAAATAAATATAGACGAATTCGTTAAGATAATATTATCTTAGATTATTATAAAATGAAAAAAGAAAGAAATAAAAACCCTATTCAACCAGTTAGTGGAACTAAAGTGCCAAGATATGCAGGCCCAAATACTTTTGCTAGACTGCCAGAATTAAGAGATGTTGAAAGTTGTGATGTAGCAATAGTAGGTGTCCCATTTGACTCTGGAACAAGTTATAGGCCGGGTGCGAGATTTGGACCACAAAGTATTAGACAAGCCTCAAGACATTTACGAACAAATTATCATCCTAATTATGATGTTGAACCTTTTAAAGTTCAGCAAGTCGCAGATGCTGGTGATATTGCTTGTAACCCATTTAATATTGATGAAGCAATAAAACAAATTGAAGTAGGTGCAACTGATTTATTAAATAAAGTCGGAGGCATTATTAGCTTGGGAGGAGATCATACAATTGCCGTTCCTTTATTAAGAGCCGCTAATAAAAAAAATAATGGACCAGTGTCTTTAGTTCATTTTGATGCACATCTTGATACTTGGGATACATATTTTGGAGCACCTTATACACATGGTACTCCTTTTAGAAGAGCTCGCGAAGAAAATTTATTTTTAGATGATTCCTCGATGCATGTTGGGATAAGAGGACCACTGTACAGCAGAGATGATATAAAAAATGATGAAAGTTTTGGTTTTAAAATTATCCATTGTGACGAATTTCAAACTGAAGGAACAGATAAGATTGCTGAAAGAATAAAAAAAAGAGTAGGGGACAATGCTCTTTATCTTTCAATTGATATAGACGTTTTAGATCCAGCCTTTGCTCCCGGAACCGGAACACCTGAAATTGCAGGCATGACCACAAGAGAAATGGTAAATGTACTAAGAGGATTATCTGGTTTGAATTTAATTTCTGCAGATGTTGTAGAAGTTGCCCCAGCATATGATCATGCTGAAGTTACTTCTTTAGCCGCAGCCACAATTGTCTATGAGCTAACTAATTTATTTGCAAAAACTTAAAGAAAGGTTAGCTTCAAACAATGTTAGAAAAAAAAAATTTTTATATTAACGGTGAATGGGTTGCCTCAAAAAATCAAAAAGATATAGAAGTTATTAATCCAGCAAATAGTAAAAGTTGTGCTGTTATATCCTTAGGAAGCAAGGAAGATATAAATGATGCAGTCATAGCAGCTAAAAATGCTTTCATTACTTGGGGTTTTTCAAAAAAAGAAGAGAGGTTAGCTCTACTAGAAAAATTTTATGATTTATATAAAAAAAGATGGAATGATATTACTGATGCAATAATGTTAGAAATGGGTGCACCTAAAGATTTTGCTTCTAAATTACAAACTGGAACTGGGGCTAGTCATACAAAGTCTTTTATTAGATATTTAAAATCTTTTGAATTTGAGAGACCATTGGGTGATCATGCAGAAGATCAAAGAATTATATATGAACCAAAAGGTGTATGTGCATTAATTACTCCTTGGAATTGGCCAATGAACCAAGTTTGTCTTAAAGTTATTCCCGCTTTAGCAGCAGGATGCACAATGGTTTTAAAACCATCTGAATTAGCTCCTCTTTCTTCAATGATACTTGCTGAATTAATACACGAAGCTAAATTTCCTAGAGGAGTATTTAATCTAGTTAATGGTGACGGCGCTACAACAGGTGACGCTCTAACAAGTCATCCTGATGTAAATATGATATCTTTTACTGGCTCTACTAGAGCAGGAGCTTTAATCTCACAAAATGCAGCCAAAGACTTTAAAAGAGTTAGTCTTGAACTTGGAGGCAAAGGTGCAAATATAATATTCAAAGATGCAGATAATGAAGCCATTGAAAGAGGTGCGCTTAGATGTTTTAGAAATTCAGGACAATCTTGCAATGCACCCACAAGAATGTTGGTTGAAAAATCAATATATAACGATGCTATAGAAAGATTAAAAAAATATGCAGACAAATTTAAAGTTGATACTCCTGATAAAGAAGGAGATCATATTGGACCTGTAATTTCTGAAACACAATATAATAAAATTCAAACCCTTATAAAAAAAGGAGTTGAAGAAGGTGCTAAACTAATCTCAGGAGGACCTGGAAAACCAGATGGATTAGAAGCAGGGTATTATGTTAAGCCAACAGTTTTTGCAGATGTGAAAAATAGTATGGAAATAGCAAGAACAGAAATTTTTGGACCGGTATTATCAGTTATACCTTTTGAAACAGAGCAAGAAGCAATCGAGATAGCAAATGACACTCCTTATGGTTTAACGAATTACATTCAAACTCAAGACAAAGAAAAGGTTAAAAGAGTAGCAAGAAAATTAAGATCCGGAATGGTAGATGTGAATGGTGCCGGAATTGCAGTAGATGCTCCTTTTGGAGGATATAAACATTCTGGCATAGGAAGAGAAGCTGGCAAAGAAGGATTAATCGAATTTTTAGAAGTTAAATCTGTGGGAGGATGGAATTAATTTATAGATTTGTTTTTAACACCTTCTAAAAAAATTAAACATTTTTTAAGCTCATCTAATTTAATAAACTCATCAATTTTGTGAGCTTGTTGTATTGAGCCAGGTCCACAAACTACTGTGCTTATTCCAATTTCTTGAAATAGACCTGCCTCTGTTCCGAAAGAAACAACTTCTCTAGAATTGTCGCCAGTAATACTTGAAACGAACTCACATGCTTCAGAATTTTTAACTCTATCAAATGCTATTATTTCACCAATAATATGTTTTTTGATAGATGAATTAGGATAAACTTTTTTCATTTCAGGCAATAGTACTTCATTTGCATATTTATCTATTTCTTTATTTAAAAAAATTCCATCTTCTTTAACAACGGGCCTTGTTTCCCAATTTACATGACACTTATCAGCAATAACATTGTGGGCAATTCCACCAAAAATACCTCCAACTTGAAGAGTAGAATATGGAGGATTAAATATTGAGTCTT
>CACDJC010000022.1 GCA_902552475.1 uncultured Pelagibacteraceae bacterium
TATATAATTTTTTAAAATTTGAATTTTTCTTATTTTTTTTAATTTGTAAAAAGCAAAAATTTCAATCATCATTTCCAACAAATAGTAAAACCATCTCCTAGTGGTAAAATATATTTATTAATCTTTGTTTTTTTTACATGATCATTAAATTGTTTTAATTTAATTGTTAGCTTGTCAGTAGCTTTTAAATTTGAGACCTCACCTTTCCAAAGTGTATTATCAACTAAAATTAAACCATTTTTTTTTAACAATTTTAAGGAATAATTAAAATAATCTATATATGACTCTTTATCAGCATCGATTAAAATTAAATCAAATTTTTTTTTATTTTTCCTTAATAGTTTAATTGCCTCTATACCATTATTAACTTCAGTTTTTATTTTATCATTTACTTTTGCTTCTTTAAAAAATTTGACAGCAATTTCATTTGTTTTTTTATCTTTATCTATAGCATATACATAACCATCAGTAGGTAAAGCGAGAGCCATTGATAAAGTGCTATAACCAGTAAATGTACCTATCTCTAAGCATGACTTATAATTATTAATATTGATTAAAAATTGTATAAAATTTGCTTGCAAAATTGATATTTGCAATCTTTTATTATAACCCAAGCTCTCATTATATTTTAAAAGCTTCTTTTGAATTGGATGTAAATTTTTTGAATGTGAAAAAATATAATCAATCAAATTTTGATCGATTTGTATATTTTTATCCATTTAATTTTTCTTTTAAAATTTTATTTATTAATTGAGGGTTGCCTTTTCCCTTGCTTTCTTTCATGACTTGTCCAACAAAAAAACCGAAAAGTTTATCTTTTCCAGATTTGTACTGAGATACTTTATCAGCATTATTTTCAATTACTTTATCAATCAATTCTTCTAATGCTTTAGGGTCGCTTTGTTGCTGTAGTCCTCTTTCTTGAACAATTTTTTGAGGATTCTCATTAGTATCTACCATTTGCTCAAAAACAGTTTTGGCAATTTTTCCTGAAATAGTGCCATCTTTAATTAAATTTATTAATTTTGCTAAATTGTTCGCACTTATCGGGCTATCTGATATTTCTAAGTTTTTATCATTTAAAACAGCAAACAACTCACCTGTTATCCAATTTGTAGCTAACTTTACATCGGCTTCTTTTATAACAGCCTCAAAATATTTTGAAGTTTCAATATCTGAAACTAAAATATTAGCTTCATAAGGTGATAATTTAAACTTATCTATAAATCTTTTCTTTTTTTCATCAGGTAGTTCAGGGATATCAGTTTGAATATCCTGTATAAATTTATCTGAAATCTCTAAAGGTAATAAGTCAGGATCTGGAAAATATCTATAATCATGAGCATCTTCTTTTGATCTCATAGATCTTGTTTCATTTTTTTTTGTATCAAATAATCTTGTTTCTTGATCAATTGATTTTCCATCTTCTATTAAATCGACCTGTCTGTTAGCTTCATAAATAATTGCCATTTGCATAAACTTGATTGAATTAACATTTTTAATTTCACATCGCGTACCAAAATTTGTTTCGCCTTTTTTTCTAACAGAAACATTTACATCAGCTCTTAAAGAGCCTTCCTGCATATTTCCGTCACATGTTCCTAGATATCTCATTATTGATCTTAGTTTTTTAATGTATAAATTTACTTCATCTGGTGATCTTAAATCTGGTTTACTGACAATTTCCATTAGAGCTACTCCAGATCTATTTAAATCAACAAACGTATTATTTGGATCAATATCATGAATGCTTTTTCCTGCATCCTGCTCTAAATGAAGTCTTTCTATGCCAATTTCTTTTTGTCCTGATGGCATATCTAATATTACATTCCCTTCTCCTACAATTGGATATTTATATTGTGAAATCTGATAACCTTGAGGAAGGTCAGCATAAAAATAATTTTTTCTATCAAAAACAGACTTTTTATTAATTTTGGCTTTTAAACCTATTCCTGTTTTAATAGCTTGTTTGACACAAAATTCATTGATAACAGGCAACATACCAGGGAAAGCAGCATCAACTAAACTTACTTGAGTATTTGGTTCAGCTCCAAATTTTGTTGACGATGTAGAAAATAACTTTGAATTTGAAATTACTTGGGCATGTACTTCAAGGCCTATTACTACCTCATATGTATTATTATTTCTTTTAATTAAAAATTCTTGATCTGACACTAAATCCACCAATCTGTAATTTGATTTTTAAAACCAATCTTTTCTTCCATTGAATATGCAATATTTAATATTGTTTGCTCATCAAAAGGTTTTCCTATTATTTGTAAACCTAGAGGATATCCTTTTTGATCTGTGCCTGCAGGTATTGAAATTCCAGGCAGACCTGCCAAATTTACTGGCACAGTAAAAATATCATTTAAATACATTGAAACTGGATCATTGGTTTTTTCACCTATTTTAAAGGCCGAACTAGGTGTTGATGGAGTTAATATTGCGTCAACTTTTGTATATGCTTCATCAAAATCTTTTTTTATTAACTGTCTTACCTTTTGGGCTTTCAAATAGTAAGCATCATAGTAACCTGAAGATAAAACATATGTTCCTATCATAATTCTTCTTTTTACTTCTTCACCAAAACCTTCGGATCTAGTTTTTTCATACATATCAATTAAGTTTTCACCTGGGGATCTAAATCCATATTTAACTCCATCGTATCTAGCTAAATTAGAAGAGGCTTCAGCTGGAGCAACTATATAGTAGGTCGGAAGAGCATAATTTGTATGTGGTAGAGAAATATCTATAATTTCAGCACCACATTCTTTTACATATTCAATTCCTTTCCTCCACAGATCCTCAATTTCTTGGGGCATTCCTTCAACTCTGTATTCTTTAGGAATTCCAATTTTTTTTCCTTTGATATTATTTGTAAGTTCTTCAGAATATTGATTTCTTTTAAATTCAATAGAAGTTGAATCTTTTTTATCAAAAGAGGAAATTACTTCTAATAAAATAGATGCATCCTTAACATTTTTACTAATTGGTCCTGCTTGATCTAATGATGATGCAAAAGCAACTATTCCATACCTTGAGCAACTACCGTAAGTAGGCTTTAAGCCAACAGTGCCAGTAAAAGAAGCTGGCTGTCTTATTGATCCTCCTGTATCTGTGCCAATAGTAACTGGTGTTAAATTTGCTGCTACCGCAGATGATGAACCACCAGATGATCCGCCAGGCACTAAATTTTCCTTAATAGGATTTTGAACATTGCCAAAAAAACTTGTTTCATTAGATGATCCCATTGCAAATTCATCACAATTTAATTTACCCATCAAAATTCCACCTTGATCCAAAATATTTTGTGTTACTGTAGATTCATAACTTGGAATAAAATTATTTAATATTTTGCTACCAGCGGTAGTTTTAACACCATTTGTGCAAAACAAATCTTTTACAGCTATTGGAATACCTGGAAGTTTTAATTCAAAATTTGGCTTTTCATCAAAATTTTTTGCTTTTTTTATCGCTGAGGAAAAATTATCAGTAATATAAGCATTTAATTTTTTTGATTTTTCTGATCTTTCAACAAAAGCTTTTGTAACTTCTGTTGAAGAAATTTTTTTACTTTTAATATTTTTGATTAATTCAGATAATGTTTGATTGGTAATGTTTGACATTATTCGACCACCTTTGGTACAACAAAAAAATCTTTATTTTCATCAGGTGAGTTTTTTAAAATTTTTTCCCTTATATTTTGACTATTAATTTTATCCTCTCTAAATCTTAATGTTGTTTCAGCTATTGATGTTAATGGTTCAACATTTTCAGTTTTAAGTTCGTTTAATTTTTCAATAAAATCAAATATAGAATTTAGATCACCTGCTAATTTATCGGCTTTTTCTTCATCTACTGAAATTCTAGCTAATTTAGATATATGCTTTACTGTTTTAAGATCTATTGTCATATGGTAAAGATTAATGCCGCAAACTATCACTTAAGTATAAAATATACAATATGATCACAATTGAAGAATTTAAAAAAAAACAATCAACAAGATCAAGGTTAATAGGTATAGATTTAGGTAGCAAAAGAATTGGAATAGCAATTTGTGATGAAAAACAGAAAATCGCAACTCCATTTAAAACCCTAAATCGAAGTAAATTGAGCGATCTAGTTTTAGAACTTAAACAAATAATTGAAGAAAATGATGTTGGAGGGATAATAGTTGGAAACCCAATTAATATGGATGGATCTATTGGTAGGTCTTCACAATCAGCTAAAGATATATCAGAAAATATTTACAAAAATATCAATCTACCGGTATGTTTATGGGATGAAAGATTATCCACAACTGGTGCCTTTAATTTGTCTAAACAATTAGATGTAAATGTTAATAAACTAGAAAAAAAAATAGATCAAAATGCTGCTGCCTTCATACTCCAAGGAGCTATTGAATTTCTTAATAATTAACACTTGCATAAGTAACAATATATAGCTATAGAGTTGGTTTTAATGGCAATTAAAACAAAAGCTGTTAAAATTTCCCAAAAACATCTCCTAGGAATTCAAGATTTGTCAATTAATGATGTTAGACTAATTTTAGACGAAGCTAATAAATTCATAGAATTAAACAAAAGTAAAAATAAAAAACTTGATATTTTAAAAGGTAAAACTCAGATAAATTTATTTTTTGAACCTTCTACAAGAACCCAAAGTTCTTTTGAGTTAGCTGGGAAAAGATTGGGCGCTGATGTAATGTCAATGAATATTACAAATTCAGCTATTAAAAAAGGAGAAACTCTTATAGACACTGCAATGACCCTAAATGCTATGCATCCAGATATAATAGTTATTAGACATCAAGACTCTGGGGCATGTAACCTACTTTCTCAAAAAGTTAACTGTTCAGTTTTAAATGCAGGAGATGGAAGACGTGAGCATCCTACGCAAGCTTTACTAGATGCATTAACAATAATAAATAGAAAAAAAAAAATTGAAGGATTAAAAATTGCAATATGTGGTGACATATTGCATTCAAGAGTTGCTAGATCTAATATTTATTTATTAAACATGCTAGGCGCAGAAGTAAATATAATTGCACCAACTAATCTGCTACCAACTGATATTGTAAAATTTGGAGTAAATATTTTTTCAGATATGAAAAAAGGTGTAAAAGATTGTGATATTGTAATGATGCTTAGATTGCAAAATGAAAGAATGACAAGCTCTTTCTTATCATCAAATAGAGAGTATTACGAATATTATGGTCTTACACCAGACAAACTTAATTATGCAAAAAAAGATACTATTATTATGCATCCTGGACCAATGAATCGTGGAATTGAAATTGATACAAAACTTGCTGATGATACAAATATGAGCGTTGTTAAGGAACAAGTAGAATTAGGTGTAGCAATAAGAATGGCTTGTTTGAAAATTTTTTGTGAATAATGAAAAAACAATACTTTATTAATGCAAATATTATTGATCCAAAAAACTCCATAAATGAGGTTGGTGGATTAATAGTGAATGAAGAAGGTAAAGTTGAAGCTATAGGTAAAAAAGTTAATAAAAACAATATTTCATCAAGAGAAAAAATTATTGACTTAAATGGAAAATATATATTTCCAGGAATAGTTGATATGAAAGTTTTTGTTGGTGAGCCAGGATATGAATATAAAGAAAATTTTAAAACACTCAGTAATGCAGCACTATCAGGTGGAGTTACTACTGTGATTACAATGCCAAATACCGATCCTATAATTGATAATGTTTCTATAGTTGATTTTCTTAAAAGAAGAGGCAGAGATAAATCCAAAATAAACATTTATCCAACTGCATCTCTAACAAAAAATACAGAAGGCACCAATATGACAGAGTTTGGATTGCTTCAAAGTAAAGGAATAATTGGATTCACAGATGGTTATAAAACAATACAAAATACAAGAGTTATGACAAGAATAATGAATTCTGCTAAAGATTTAAATTCTTTAATTATGCAACATGCAGAAGATCAAGAGTTATCTAAAAATGGTATGATTAATGATGGAATAATATCTACTAAACTTGGGCTTCAAGGAATACCTGAAATTGCAGAATTAGTTATAATAGAAAGAGATCTAACATTGCTGGAAAATATAAATTGTAGATATCATATTTCTCAAATTTCTTCTGCGAAATCAGTTGATATTATAAAAGCCAGAAAAAATAAAATAAATTTTTCTTGTGGTGTATCAATTAATAATCTTTCATTAAATGAAATTGATATAGGAGATTTTAAAACTTTTTTAAAATTATCACCACCGCTACGTACAGAAGAAGATAGAATAAGTTTAGTACAAGGATTAAAAGATGGAACGATAGATGTAATTGTGTCCGATCACAAACCTGAAGATGAAGAACAAAAAAGATTAACCTTTGCTCAAGCTGCTACAGGCGCCTCAGGTATAGAAACACTTTTATCTTTAAGTCTTGAATTGTACCATAATGGATCTTTAAAACTAGAAACAATTATAAGATCGTTAACATCTAATCCTGCGAAAATTTTAAATATAGATAAAGGAAATCTTAGCATTGGAAATGATGCTGATTTTTGCATAGTAGATTTAGACAAGCCGTGGATTGTAAAACAGGAAAATTTAATTTCAAAATCTAAAAATACTTCTATAGAAAATAAAAAACTTCAAGGAAAAGTAACAAATACATTTGTAAAAGGAATAGAATTATTTAAATTATAAAAATGGATTATACTTTAGTTGCTATAATTTCTTATTTGCTTGGATCAATCCCATTTGGTTTTCTTATAACCAAAATTATTCTTAAAAAGGATATTAGAAATATTGGATCTGGGAATATTGGTGCAACAAATGCACTTAGAAGTGGAAATAAATTAGTTGGATATTTAACTTTATTATTTGATATTTCAAAAGCTATAATTCCAATTTTATATCTTAAATACAACCATCCAGAACTAATTTTAATTTCTTCACTTTGTGTTTTTCTCGGACATTTGTTTCCTTTATGGTTAAAGTTTAAAGGTGGAAAAGGTGTGGCAGTATATTTGGGTGTTTTAATTTCAATAAACTTCCATCTAGCTTTATTTTTTGGAATAATTTGGATTTCAATATATTTAATATCAAAATATTCTTCGTTAAGTTCACTTATAGCAAGCGGCTCAGTACCTATATATGTTTTTTTAATTTATGAAAAAAATGTGTTTTTTTACATTATAATGTTTATTTTAATCTTTTATTCACATCGACAAAATATTAAACGTCTAATAAATAAAGAGGAAATTAAAACAAAAATTTATTAATTTGACAGATTAAGTCTATTGAGTAGTTTGATGTAAATGAATCTTGTTATCGTAGAAAGTCCTGCAAAAGCAAAAACAATTAATAAATATTTAGGATCTGACTATACTGTCTTAGCAAGCTACGGTCATATTAGAGATTTACCATCAAAAAATGGATCTGTAGATCCAGAAAATGATTTTAGAATGATATGGGAAGTTGACAGTTTTTCTAAAAAATACTTAAAAGAAATTACTGATTCAGCAAAAAATTCTTCAAAAATTATTCTTGCAACTGACCCTGATAGAGAAGGAGAAGCAATTGCATGGCATGTTAAAGAATTCTTGAAAGAAAAAAAAGTTTTAAAAGATAAAAAACTTGAAAGAGTTGTATTTAACGAAATAACAAAAAAAGCAGTTATCAGTGGAATTGAAAATCCAAGAAAAATTGAAGATCATCTTGTAGAAGCTTATATGGCTAGAAGAGCTCTTGATTATTTAGTCGGTTTTAACATTTCTCCAATTTTGTGGACCAAACTACCTGGCTCCAAGTCAGCAGGAAGAGTTCAGTCAGTAGCATTAAGATTGCTAACTGAAAGAGAACATGAAATTGAAATTTTTAAACCTTCAGAATATTGGACATTAAATGCTGTTTTTAAAACTAAGGATAGTTCTGAGCTAATAACAAATATACATTTACTAAACGGAGATAAAGTAGAAAAATTCACATTTAAAAACAAAGAGGAAATAAATTCAGCAATAGAAAAAATAAAAGAAAAAAAATATAATATTACTGATATTAATTCTAAAATTTATTCAAGAAATCCATCAGGTCCATTTACAACATCAACACTACAACAAACTTCATCTAGTAAGTTAGGATTTGGTGCTTCAAGGACTATGCAAATAGCTCAAAGATTATATCAAGGAATTGACATTGATGGAGATACAATTGGTCTAATAACTTACATGAGAACTGATGGAACAAATATTTCAAAAGATGCAGTTAATTCATTTAGAAATTATATTGCGAAAAATTATGGAGAAATATATTTGCCAGATAGTCCTTTAAATTATTCTGGCAAGAAAGCTAAAAATGCTCAAGAAGCACATGAGGCTATAAGACCAACAGAAATAAGCAGAAGTCCTGAAAATTTAAAAAAATATTTGAGCACAGATCAATTGAAACTTTATAATTTAATTTGGAATAGATCTTTATCATCACAAATGAAAGCTGCACAATTTGATAGAAAAACAATAACAATTTCATCTAATGATGATATGAATATATTTAAGGCAAGTGGATCAACTATAAAATTTGATGGGTTTCTAAAATTGTCAAAAATAGATGACGAAGATGAAGAAAAAATTTTACCCGAAGTTGAAAAAGGTGAAATAAAATTAGAAAATTTTAATGATGAACAACATTTTACACAGCCTCCCCCTAGATATTCTGAGGCAAGTTTAGTAAAAAAATTAGAAGAATTGGGTATAGGAAGACCTTCAACTTATGCAAGTATAATATCTGTTATATCTAATAGAGGTTATGCTGATATAAATAATAAAAGATTTTTTCCAACAGACAGAGGAAAACTTTTGTCAGCTTTTCTAGAGAAGTTGTTTACCAAATATGTTGACTATGATTTTACAGCCGATTTAGAAGATAGATTAGATGACATTACTTCTGGAAAAGAAAATTGGATTAAAGTACTTGAAAATTTCTGGAAAGATTTTAATTCGAATGTTGCTAATGTAAAAGAAAAAAGAACAAGAGAAGTTCTGGATTTACTTAATGAAAGTCTAGGATCTTTGATTTTTGAATCTGACAAAAATGGAAATATAGATAGAAAATGTAAATTATGTGAAAACGGACAACTTAGTTTAAAAAATAGTTTTCGTGGTGGTGCATTTATAGGATGTTCTAATTATCCAGAATGTAAATTTACAAGACCACTGTCCAAATCTAAAGCAGCACAACAGATGTCTCTCGCTGAGCCAAAATTGATTGGTCAAAATGAAAAAGGGGAAAATATTTATCTAAAAAATGGAAGATTTGGTCCGTATTTACAATATGAAAAAGAACCAGATGATGAAATAAAAACAAAAAAAAAGAAATCAAAAAAAAATGATGAACATTTAAAAAATGTCTCTATCCCCAAAGGTTTAGAAATTGAATCAATTGATTTAGATAAAGCAAGATTTTTATGTTCACTTCCTTTTAGTGTAGGCAAAAATCCAGAAAACGATAAAGATATAACAATTAATGTAGGTAGATTTGGTCCTTATCTTAAATGTGAAAATAAATCTGCAAGAATTGAAAATGTGGAAGAAATTTTTACAATTGGACTAAATAGAGCAATAACATTAATTGCCGAAGCTAAACCTGGAAGAATATCCTCATCTTTAATTAAAGATTTAGGTGAACATCCAGAAGATAAAAAACCGGTTAGAATTATGAAAGGTCAATATGGTCCCTACATTAAATATAAATCTTTAAACGCTACTATTCCTGAGGAAAAAGATCCAATTGAACTTACAATGGAAGAGGCATTAATACTTATTGAGAAAAGAAGAGAGTACGATAAAAATAAAAAAAAGAAAAAAAAATGAAAATATTTATCTATATTATAATGTCTTTTTGCATATTTTTTAATATTTCGAATGCTGCTGAAAAAAAAGATTGTAAGCAGTTTAAAAAATTTACAAAAGAGCATATTGCATGTATTGGTAAAAATTTAAAAAATATTGCCTTAAAAGGTACAGACAAAGTAAAAAAAGATGTTAATATTGCAGCCGATGATGTAAAAAAAGATGCATCAAATGTAAAAGAAAAAACTGAGAAATTAATAGAAAAAGGTAAGGATAAATTAAATTAAATATGTCAGCTGAAGATAACATAAAAAAATACGGAATAAATCTACCAGCTGCGGTAGATCCTGTAGGATCATATGTTGCAACAAAAATTTCGGGTAAACTAATTTTTATCTCTGGTCAAATTTCAATAGATGAAAATGGTAGTTTAATAAAAGGAAAATTAGGAAAAGAATTGAATGTTGAACAAGGTTATGAGGCGGCAAAAAGATGTGCTTTAAGCATAATCTCACAACTAAAAAAAGCATGTGATAACGATTTATCAAAAATTAATAGTTGTATAAAAATAACGGGCTATGTAAATTCAACAGATAATTTCACAAATCAGCCAAAAGTAATAAATGGTGCATCAGATTTAATTTCTCAAATATTTGAAGATAAAGGAGCGCATGCAAGAGCAGCTATAAGCTCTAATAGTCTTCCTTTAGGTGTGTCAGTTGAGATTGAAGCTATATTTAGCTTAAACTAACTATCTTCCAACTCCAAAATACCTAATATTGTTCTTTTTCATTTTGACTGGAGAATACAAATTTCTCATATCAAAAATTTTAAATTTTTTATTTTTAACTAAACTTTTAAAGTTTAGTTGTTTAAATTCATTCCACTCAGTATGAATAATTAAAAG
Source organism: uncultured Pelagibacteraceae bacterium (assembly GCA_902552475.1). Classification (GTDB taxonomy): domain Bacteria; phylum Pseudomonadota; class Alphaproteobacteria; order Pelagibacterales; family Pelagibacteraceae; genus Pelagibacter. The sequence continues at coordinate 10,740 of CACDJC010000022.1, forward strand.
ATCGGTATTGATACACGCATCCTTAATATTTGAACAATACTTAATTTTATTATTTTTGAAATCTTTTTTGGGACCTGATGGATCGTAATAAAAAACATTAGCTCCTTTATTAATTAATGATGGGATTATTTTTAATGATGAAGATTCTCTCATATCATCTGTTCCTGCCTTGAAGGTAACTCCCAAAAAGGTAATTTTTTTATTCTTTATATTTTTAGACATGATTTGATATATTCTAGACAGTAGTAAATTATTTCTATATTCGTTTGATTTAATTACAGATTTAACTATTGATAAATTTGTCCTAAATTTTTTTGCAGTAGTTAATAAAGCTCTAGTATCTTTTGGAAAGCATGAACCACCGTAACTAGGACCAGGCCTTAAGAATCTATCTCCTATTCTTTCATCTAGCCCCATTCCAATAGATATATCTTTAACATCAATATTTGCTTTTTCACATAAATTGGATATTTCATTTATATAAGTAATTTTTGTAGCAAGAAATGCATTAGAGGCATATTTAATTAACTCTGATGCTCTTCTAGAAGTGTGAAAATATCTATTCTTTTTTTTAATAATTGGTAAATAAAGATTTTTCATTATCTTGTTGGGCTTATTTGCATTAGTGCCTATAACAACTCTATCTGGGTAAAGAAAATCTCTAATTGCCTCTCCTTCTCTTAAAAATTCTGGGTTTGAAATAACATCAAATTTATTTTTATTTTTTTTAATATTTAATATTTTTTCGATCCTATCACCTGTAGTGACTGGTACAGTTGATTTAGTAACTATAACTTTGTATTTATTTAAATTATCTTTAATTGAATGAGCAACATCAAAAACATATTTTAAATTTGCTTTATTGTTTTTTTTATTAGTTGGAGTACCAACGCAAATAAAAATTATATCTGATTTTTTTATTGAACTTGCAATATCTGATGTAAATTTTAATCTTTTTTGATGAGTGTTTCTTTTGATTAATTCTTCTATACCAGGCTCATAAATTGGTATTTTTGCCTCATTAAGATCATTAATTTTTTTTTTATTAACATCGGTGCAAATTACATTATTGCCTAACTCTGCAAAACAAGTCCCTGAAACCAAACCTACATAACCAGTACCAATAATGCATATTTTCATATTTTAGAAATCTCCAAACTGGAATTAATATATCCATTCATTGAGCCACAATCTAAGTATTTTCCTGAAAATTTATGACCAACATATTTAGAGCCATTCAAAATCATTTTTTTTATTGAATCTGTAATATGTATTTCACCACCCTTTCCTTTTTTTTGATTTTTTAAAACTTTGAATATTTCTTTTGATAAAATATATCTACCTATAACTGCGTTATTTGAAGGTGATTTGTTAACATCAGGTTTCTCAACAACATCGGAAATTAAAAAATTATTTTTATCTAATTTCTTTTTTGATGAATATATGCCCCATCTATTAACTGTTTTTTTATTAACAACCATACTAGCCATAACAGAAGATTTATATTTATTATGAACTTTAATCATAGCTTTTGAACAATTAATTTTCATTATTAGATCATCTGGTAATAGCATTAAAAAAAAATTATCTTTTATATAATTTTGTGTTTTTAACACAGCATCTCCAGTACCTTTGGGTGAATTTTGATATACAAATTTAATTTTCTTTCTATACTTTAAAATTTTTTTGTATTCTTTTAAAATTCTTGAATCTTTTTTATTTTTGATTATCTTTTTATAAAATTTGTCGTTATAAAAATACTTTTTTACTATCTCTTTTTTTTTGGATATTATGAATATAATTTCTTTAATACCAGCATCAATACATTCATCTAAAATATACTCAATGCCAGGTTTTCCATTTATTGGTAATAATTCCTTTGCAAAAACACTTGTTAAAGGTAATAATCTAGTTCCTAAACCAGCTAAAGGAATTATTGCTTGTTTGATCATTTAAATGTTTTACTTATAAATTTATTAATTACAAATGCAAATAATTAAAAAAGTTTTTGATTTAAATAAGGCAATAAATAGCTTTAAAGATTTCGGTTTTGTTCCAACTATGGGTGGCATACATAAGGGACATATTTCTTTAATAAAAGAATCTCAAAAAAAATGTAAAAAAACGATCGTAAGTATATTTATTAATCCAACTCAATTTAATAGTAAAAATGATTATAAAAATTACCCTAGAAATATTATTAAAGATATAAAGTTGCTAAAAAAAATGGAAGTAGATTTTGTTTTTATTCCAAAATCAAAAGAAATTTATAAAAAAAAATTTGGAGCAATAAAAATAAACAAATCTGATAAAATTTTATGTGCAGCTTATAGAAAAGGTCATTTTGAAGGTGTTTTAAATGTTATGAACAGGCTTCTTTATTTAATAAAAGCAAAAAATGTATTTATGGGAGAAAAGGATTTTCAGCAACTATTTTTAATTAAAAAATATTTATCGAAAAAGCATAAAGTCAATATAATTAATTGCAAAACTA
>CACDJC010000023.1 GCA_902552475.1 uncultured Pelagibacteraceae bacterium
TGATATAAGTACAATTTGTCTTGGTACTATGACGTGGGGAGAACAAAATACTCAAAATGAAGCTTTTGATCAAATGCATTATGCTTTGGATCAAGGGGTAAATTTTTGGGATACTGCAGAATTATATGCTGTTCCTCCAAAAGCAGAAACGTACGGACATACAGAAGTAATAATTGGCAATTGGTTTGAACAAACAAAAAAAAGAGAGAAAGTAATTTTAGCTACAAAAGTCGGTGGCCCTAGTAGAAAATATATGAGAGGAGGAGAAAATAGTTTTTTTGGTAAAAATTTAGCTGATGCACTTAATGGAAGTTTAAAAAGACTAAAGACAGATTACATTGATCTTTATCAACTGCATTGGCCAGAAAGAAATGTAAATAATTTTGGCAAACTTGGATACGAACATAAGGAAAATGATTGGAATAAATTTGAAGATGTTTTGGGAGATCTTGAAAAACATATTCAAAGTGGAAAAATAAGGTATGTAGGTTTATCTAATGAAACACCTTGGGGAGTACTTGGTTATCTTCAACTATCAAAGGACAAAAATTTACCAAGAATGATGTCAATTCAAAATCCTTATAGTTTATTAAATAGATCTTATGAAGTTGGTTTGGCCGAAGTTTCAATTAGAGAAAATATTGGATGCTTAGCTTACTCTCCATTAGCAAGTGGATACCTTAGTGGAAAATATAGAAATGGAAATTTACCAAAAGGCTCGAGAATGCAAAGAGACTATGATTTTTGGACAAGATACAGAAAACCAAATATGGAAAACGCTGTAGAGGAATATTACAAAATAAGTAAAAAATACAATCTTGATATGAGTCAAATGTCTATAAAATTTTGTGAAATTCAACAGTTTATGACAAGTGTGATCATTGGCGCAACTACAATGGAGCAGTTGAAAACAAATATAGAAAGTGTAAAAGTTAATTTAGACCTAGAGACAATAAAAGAAATTAATGAAGTACAAAAAAAATATCCTAACCCATGTCCATAATTAAAAAAATTTTTATCAAATTTTTTATTTTAATAATTCTTTCAATATCATTTGCTCAATCTGAAGAATTAAAAAAAATAGGAACTTTTAAAGATTGGGAAGCAGTTTTAGTTTATAATGATGGTGGAAAACTTTGTTTTGCTCATTCTAGACCTGTGCTTCAATCGCCAAAAAAAGATAGAGAAGCTAGATTATTTGTATCTTTTAGACCTGAAGATAAAGTTGAAGATGAAGTAAGTACTACTTCTGGTTATGAATTTAATGTTCAAAATTCAATTACTGCAACTTCGGGAAAATCGAAATTCAAATTTGATTTACCTCAAGGTAACTTTGCTTGGATATCGAATAATAAAACTGAAAAAAAAATAATTAAAAAAATGAAAAAAGCTTCAAGATTAATGGTGACAGCTTATAATCAATCTGGATCTAAAACGATTGATCAATATTCTTTAATGGGATTTACTAAAGCTTACAACGCCGCAAAAAAAAGTTGCACATAAATAAATGAAATTGAAAAAGAAAATAGTTCTAGCCTATTCAGGCGGATTAGATACATCTATAATTCTAAAGTGGCTACAAGAAAACTATGATGCAGAAGTCATTGCCTATACAGCTAACGTAGGGCAAGAGATAGATAAGAAAAAAATAATAAAGAATGCAAAAAAATTAGGAGTTAAAAAAATTATTATTCAAGATCTAAAAAATATTTTTGTTAAAGATTATGTTTATCCAATGATTAGAGGTCATGCTCTTTATGAAGGTGTTTATTTGCTTGGAACTTCAATTGCTAGACCTTTAATTGCAAAAGATCAGATAAGAGTTGCAAAAAAGTTTAAAGCCTATGCTGTTTCTCATGGATCAACAGGAAAAGGAAACGATCAAGTCAGATTTGAACTTGGTTATCATTATTTTGGCCCTAAAATAAAAATAATCGCTCCTTGGAGAATATGGAAATTAAAATCAAGAACTGATCTTATTAATTATGCAAAGAAACATGGGATTCCAATTCCAAAAGATAAAAAGGGAGCTCCACCATTCTCGGTGGATGATAATTTATTTCATACTTCAACAGAAGGAAAAGTATTAGAAAATCCAAGAAACTCTGCACCAGAATTTATTTTTCAAAGAACAACTTCACCAGAGAAAGCTCCGAACAAACCAAGTTTTATTACAATTAATTATAAAAATAGTGATCCGATTGGGTTAAATGGAACAAAATTGACACCAGCAAAACTATTGGAAAAACTTAATCAAATTGCAAGTAAAAATGGAATTGGAAGAGTTGATTTAGTTGAAAACAGATTTATTGGAATAAAATCTAGAGGTGTTTATGAAACACCTGGAGGAACAATACTACTTGCAGCTCATAGAGCCATTGAGTCAGTCACCTTAGATAAGGAAACTATGCACAAAAAAGATGCAATTATGCCAAGATACTCAGAGCTTATTTATAATGGATATTGGTATTCAAAAGAAAGATTTAAGCTTCAAAAAATAATTGACCTAAAAAGAAATAAAGTCAATGGATCAGTAAAACTAAAACTTTTCAAAGGAAATATTACTATCCAATCAAGACAAACATCAAGCAATGCTTACTCGATGAAAAAAGTCTCTTTCGAGGAAAATAAAACTTTTAATAAATCAAATGTAGAAAGATTTATTAATTTTCACAAAAAAAAATTAAAATAAATTAATTATAAGAAAGTAGATTTTTTAAAGATTGGAACTCTCCAATTTTAAAAATTATTGCATCTTCCTTTTTGAAACCATATTTCTCTGCGTTATTTTTAAATCTCACTCTTGGTTCCATAATTGGTTCTAATGATAGAACAAAAGTACCCCAGTGCATACCAATTGCTTTTTTACTTTTTAAATCTTTAGCAATACTTAAAGCTTCTTCAGGATTTGTATGATAAACTGATTTATCTTTATATGGCATCATTGGATAAAAATTATATGCACCAATATTAATTAATGTTAAATCTATTGGTCCAAATTTATTTCCTAACTCCTTATAAATATTTCCAACTCCTGTATCGCAGGCAAAAAGTATTTTTTTACCCTTATATTCAATTAAAAAATTTCCCCATAAAGTTTTATTTGTGTCAGTTAAACCTCTTTTTGACCAATGAACAGCAGGTAAAAATGTAATTTTTAAATTTTCATTAATTTTTACTTCATCATACCAGTCCATTTCATTGACATCTCTGTATCCATTCCTTGTAAAATACTTGCCAAGTTTTAATGGTAATAAAACCTTGCTTTTCTTAAATGGATATCTTGTAATAGTTCTCATATCTTGATGATCGTAATGATTATGAGTTAATAAAAATAAATCTGTTTTTGGAATTTCATGTAGTTTTAATGCTGGTTCTGTAAATCTTTTTGGTCCAAAAAATAAAGGTCCTGCATTTTTAGAAAAAACTGGATCAGTTATAATTGTTGTATTTCCTAACTTAATCAAGAATGTAGCGTGGCCAATCCAACCGATATAATCATCGTCTTTAAATTTTTCTAAATCTGATAAGACTTTTTCTTTTTCAATCACATGATCTTTTGGAACACTCATATCAAGTTTTTTTTTTTCTTTATTATAAGTACGAAAAGACCATTTAAAATTAGAATTTCGCTCAGGAGAACCTTCGGGATTTCTAAAAGTACCGTCAGGTAAATGATGATAAGGTTTTTTTTCCATAGCTAATGTTAAAGAATTATAAATAAAAAAAATAACAATTAAAATTGTTAACTTTGACACTTGATAAAATTATTTTTTTTGTGCTCTTTTAAAACACTCTATTGTATTTTTTAAAAGACACGCAATAGTCATTGGGCCAACTCCTCCAGGTACAGGAGTTAAAGCTTTAGCAACTTTAGAAACTTCATCAAATTTAACATCACCAACAATACCATTTTCAGTCTTATTAATTCCGACATCAATAACTATAGTATCTTGTTTCACCCAATCACCTTTAATGAGCTCAGGTATGCCAACTGCAGCTACAATTACATCAGCTTCTAAACATTCGCCTTGTAAATCTTTTGTTTTAGAATGCGTAATAGTTACAGTGCAATCTTCCTGAAGTAAAAGTTGAGCCATAGCTTTTCCATTTAAATTTGATCTACCAATCATAACTGCTTTTTTTCCACTTAAGTTTGGTTCAATTTTTTTTATTAAAAAATAACATCCAAGAGGTGTGCAAGGAATCGAACCTTGATAACCAGAAGAAAGATTTCCAACGTTCATTGGATGTAATCCATCAACATCTTTATTTGGTGAAATTGTTTCAATAACATGTTGCTTGTTAATATGTTTGGGTAATGGTAATTGAACAAGAATTCCTGACACACTATCATCAGAATTTAATTCTTTAATTTTATCTAAAACTGTTTTTTCATCTACTGAATCTGGATATTTAACTACTTCTGATTTTAATCCAACTTCATTTGCTGCTTTTTCTTTATTACGAACGTATATTTGACTAGGAGTAAGATCTCCAATTAAGATTACTGTTAGTCCTGGAACTTTATTGTGTTCTGATTTTAATGATAAAACTTCTTTTTTAAGTTCTTCTCTTAAATCTGCTGCTTCTTTTTTTCCGTCTATTAAAATCATGTTTATTAAAAAATTAATGGTGCTAGGTACAGCTTCATACACATTTCTATAAACCATATCAATAAAAGAAGAATAATTGGTGATATATCAAAAGCTCCTAGATTTGGCAAAAAACCCCTTATTTTATTGAGAATAGGATCAGTTAATTTATATGTGAATTCTAAAATTGAATAAACAAATCTATTAGTGGTATTCAAAACATTAAAAGCTATCAACCAACTAATAACAACATTGGCTATAACGACATAGGAATATAATTTTAATAATTGAAGTGCCAAATAAAAAATAGCAATCATTTTTTTTCTACATAAATTGATTGGCTAGGAAATGCAAAAGACGCTCCATTCTTCTCAACAATTTCTTTTATTCCTAATGCTAATCTTTCTTTCACTGACAACCATTCATTCCAACTATCAGTTTTACTAAAACATCTAACATACATATCAATTGAACTGTCAGAAAATTTATCAACTCTTACAGCAACACCAATTGCTTTATTAAAATCATTACTTTCATTTATATGGTCTTCGATTTGATTTCTAATAGTTTTAAGTTGATCGATGGTAGTATCGTATTGAAGAGTTATAATCCAACTGATTAACCAATTTGTTGTTTGGCTCACATTAATAACTGCATTTTCAGCAAATTGAAAATTTGGAATAATTGCTAATGATTTATCAAATTTTCTAATTACTGTAGATCTAAAACCAATTCTTTCCACAATTCCTTCGATAATTCCTTCAACTCTTATCCAATCTCCCATTTTGAATCTTTTTTCAACTAATACTAAAATTCCTGAAATTAAATTTTTAAACAAATCTTGTGCACCTAAAGCAACAGCAACACCAAACAATCCCAGACCTGCAATTATTGGACCGATTTTTATACCCCATAATTCTAGAACAGCTGCAGCTCCCAAAATAAAAATTAGGATTTTTAAAGATTTAATTATCCAGCCAATTAATTCTCTTGTTAATATCTTATCAAGCCCACTCAAAATATAGGAGACTGGTTCAATTAATTGATGAATAATCCAAAAAATTAAAATTGTTATTAAAGTTCTATTAACATTGTCTACAAAATTTCTAGAGTCTTCTGAAAATGACATATAATAACTTGCAAAAAATACCCCAAGAACAATTGGTAAAAAACGGGCAGGACCTTCCATTGCCTTCACAAAAGTATCATCAAGTTTATTGGTTGTTTTTTTAGAAATTAACTCTAATTTTTTTATAACTAACTTGCTTATCAAACCTCTAAAAATCAGAAATAATAATAAAATTAAAAGACCAATTATAATTTGAAAAAAATCTATACCTAAAATTCCTTTTTGCCAGACAGATAAAAACAAATCTTTAAAATTCTCAAAAACACTCATTTTTAAATTTTATATAGTAAAAACTCTTCTTCACCAGGGTTAAATATAAAAATTTTTTTCCATTTAATTTCATTTAAAATAGCTGAGGCTTTTTCTCCCAAACACATTAGGTTTGTATCCATCCATACATCTAATAAATCATATTTTTTAAGAAGATTCAGATAATTTTTAGCACTGTTTTCAGAATAAATAAAAACCATACTTGGAATCGATGTCTTCAAATTTTTAACAAATTCTTCACTAATTTCACTAATTGGAATAACTGAATAATTTATTATTCTCTTAATAGAATATCCTTCTAAAGCTAGGTCTTTATCTAAATTAGATGATACAATTTCACCACTTACATAAAGTAAATTGCCTTTTGTATTATCAAAATTTTGTAAAATAATTTCTTTTAAATTATTTACATTTCCATCCGCACAAAAAATTTTTTGAAATCCACTTTGTTTTGCAATTTTTTCTGTTGATGATCCTACACAAAAACAATTAATTTTTTTATTAATTTTTTTTAAATTTAAGTTTTTTACAGAATTTGCACTTGTAAAAATTATTCCACTATAATTATTAAAGTTAGGTTCATCATATTCAATAGACTTGATTTTTATAACTGGAAGATGAGAAACTTTATGACCTAAAGATTTAAATTTTAATATTAAATCTTTACAATCATCCAATGGTCTTGTTAATAAAATATGCATCTATCTTTTATATGAGTCCTCTGATTTAATTTTTAAAACCTCACCTACTTTTTTACCTAATTCTTTGGCTAAATTTTTATTTGTCAAATCTTTTTCAAAAAATCTTTTTTTTCCATCTACTGAAAAAAGTTCTACAGATAAATTTATATTATCTCCATCAATTTTGGAAAATACACCAATCGCTGTGTCACAGTCTCCTTCCAAAACTTTTAAAACTTCTCTCTCAGTATTAGCTAGTATTCTAGCTTGATCATCATTGATATCTTCTAATAGTTTTTTTATTTCTATATCATCATTTCTACATTGAATAGCTATTATTCCTTGGCCAGCGCATGGTATCAATTCATCTGTTGTAAATTCTTGAGTTATTTTATGATTTAAATTTAATGCTTCTATTCCTGCTTTTGACAAAATTATTGCATCATAATTTCCATCTTCTAACTTTTTAATTCTTGTATCTACATTTCCTCTGATTAGCTTATAAGATAGATCTGATCTTATATTTTTTAATTGATATTCTCTTCTATAAGATGAGGTTCCAACAATTGATTTTGGTTTAAGATCTTTAAATTTTACATTTCTATTACTTATCAAAACTTCATTCGGTGAATTTCTTTTTAAAAAATAATTTGTTACCAATCCTTCTGTTTCGAAAGAAGGCATATCTTTTAATGCATGAACAGCAATATCAATTTGGTTAGAAATTAGTTGATTTTCTATTTTTTTAGAAAATAATCCTTTTCCTCCTAAATTTGATAGTCTGTCTTTCTGATTTTCATCTCCAGAGGTTACAATTTTTTTTATTTCAATTGTTTTTAAAAAAAAATTTTTTAGCTTAGATTTCACTTTATCCGCATAAATTAAAGCTAACTTGCTGCCTCTAGAACCAATAATGATTTTATCTCTTTTCATAAATCTTATTTTTATTACATTCTTATAGATTAATTATATTAATAAGAAAAAATTATTTATGGCTAAAAAACCAATAATATTAGGCATTGAAACAAGTTGTGATGAAACTGCTGTATCTTTAATTCAAGATGATGAAGATGGAGTTCCAAAAATTTTATCTAATATTATATCTAGCCAATTTGATATTCATAAAGAATTTGGGGGTGTTGTTCCAGAGCTTGCAGCAAGATCTCATGTCGAAAAAATTGATTTAATTGCTAAAAAAGCAATTAAAGAAAGTGGAGTTAGTATTGATAAAATTTCTGCTATAGCTGCAACAGTAGGTCCTGGTTTAATTGTTTGTTTAACAGTTGGTTTGAACTTTGGTAAGGCAATGGCTTCATCTTTAAATTTACCATTCATTGGTGTTAATCACTTAGAGGGTCATGCACTAAGTCCTAAATTACATACCAAGCTTGATTTTCCATATTTGCTTTTATTAATTTCAGGAGGTCATAGTCAGTATCTTAGTGTAAATGGACTTGGAAAATATAAAAGACTTGGAACAACTATTGACGATGCTTTGGGTGAAGCTTTTGATAAAACTGCAAAACTTTTAGGAATAGAATTTCCTGGAGGGCCAAAATTAGAAAAATTTGCTGAAAAAGGTGATCCTAATAAATTTAAGCTTCCAAAACCGATAATTAATAAAGGTGGATGTAATCTTTCTTTTGCTGGATTAAAAACTTCAATTTTAAAAATAACAAAAGCTATTAAGACTAAACAAGAAAAATTTGATCTTGCTGCATCATTTCAAAAAACAATTGAAGAAATTTTATATATAAAAACAAAAGTTGCATTTGAAGAATTTAGAAATATAAATTCACATGATAAAAGTTCCTTTGTTGTTGCTGGAGGTGTTGCAGCCAATAAAGGAATTAGAAAAAAATTAGTTCAAGTTAGTAATGAAAATAATTTTCAACCAATTTTTCCTGATCTAAAATTATGTGGAGATAACGCTGCAATGATTGCGATGGTTGGCTTAGAAAAATACAAACTTAAAAAATTTGATAACTTAGACTTGCCTGCAAGTCCTAGATTGCCTTTAGATAAAAATGCAAAATTTTTAAAAGGTGCAGGAGTAGAATTATAATGAATTACTGGTTGATGAAATCAGAACCAAATGTATGGTCAATTGATCAGCAGATTAAGACTGGATCAAAAGGAGCTGATTGGGATGGTGTTAGAAATTATCAAGCAGCAAATAATTTAAGAAAAATGAAAAAAGGAGATTTATGTTTTTTTTATCATTCTAATATTGGTAAAGAAATTGTTGGGATTGTAGAAGTAATCAAAACAGCTTTTACAGATCCAACAGATAAAACAAAAAAATTTGTGGCAGTAAAAGTTAAATTTAGAAATAAACTAAAAACACCAGTTTCCCTTGAAAATATTAAAAAAATTAAAGAACTAAAAGATCTTCCTTTGATAAGACAAAGTAGACTTTCTGTTATGCAAATAGATACTAAAAGCTGGAAAATTATTTTGAAGATGGGTAGTATCTCTTAAAAAAAAATCATGCCTAAAAAAAAAGTAAAAAAAAAGAATAAAAGTAAGAAAAAGGTGAAAAAAAATAAAATTAAAAAAAAAGTAAGAAAAATTGTCAAACCTAAAACTGAAAAAGAATTAATTTATAAAACTAAAAAAGAGTGGATTAGTAGAGCTTTAGTAAATAAATCACAGTACGAAAAAAAATATAATCAATCTATAAAAGACAATGATGGTTTTTGGAAAAAAGAAGGAAAAAGAATTAAGTGGATAAAGCCTTATAAAAAAATTAAAAATGTTAAATATAGTAAAGAAGAAGTTAAAATTAAATGGTTTTATGACGGAACTTTAAATGCTTCGGAAAATTGTATTGATAGGCATTTAAAGAAAAATAAAAATAAAACTGCGATAATTTGGGTTGGAGACGACCCAAAAGTTCAAAAAAAGATTTCCTACAAAGAACTTCATAAAGAAGTGTCAAAAGCAGCAAATGGCTTGAAAAAAATTGGAGTAAAAAAAGGTGATAGAGTTACAATCTACTTAACAATGATACCTGAGCTAGCTTATACAATGCTTGCTTGTGCAAGAATTGGTGCGGTACATTCAATCATTTTTGGAGGTTTCTCTCCTGATAGTATCTCTGGAAGAATTAATGATTGTAAATCTGATTATGTGATTACCGCAGACGAAGGAGTTAGAGGTGGAAAAATTATTCCACTTAAATCGATTACTGAAGAAGCTTTAGTCAATTGTCCAAATGTAAAAAAATGTATTGTTATAAAAAGAACTGGCAACAGAATTAATTGGGATGAAAGAATAGATGTTTGGTATCACGAAATGATAAAAAATGTTTCAACAAAATGTGAACCTGAAGAAATGAATGCAGAAGATCCATTATTCATACTTTATACCTCAGGTTCAACGGGAAAACCAAAAGGTGTATTACATACGACTGGTGGTTATATGGTTTATGCATCAATGACTCACCAGTACATTTTCAATTATAAACCAAAAGACATTTATTGGTGTACAGCTGATATAGGATGGGTTACTGGACACAGTTATATAATTTATGGTCCACTTTCTAACGGTGCAACAACAATTATGTTTGAAGGAATTCCTACTTATCCTGATAGTTCAAGATGGTGGCAAATTGTAGATAAGTATAAAGTTAATATTTTTTATACAGCTCCAACTGCAATACGTGCTTTAATGAGAGAAGGAGATAAGCCAGTTAAGAAAACTTCTAGAAAATCTTTAAAACTTTTAGGTACTGTTGGTGAACCAATAAATCCTGAAGCATGGCAATGGTATTATAAAACTGTTGGTGACTCTAGATGTCCTATAGTTGATACCTGGTGGCAAACAGAAACAGGGGGTATTTTAATTAGTCCACAAACTGGAGCTATAAACCTTAAACCTGGTTCAGCTACAAAACCATTTTATGGTATTAAACCAGTTATAGTAGACAAAGATGGCAAAACTCTTAAGGGAGAAGCAGAAGGAAGACTTTGTATTTCACAATCATGGCCAGGACAAATGAGAACAGTTTATGGAGACCATCAAAGATTTATTGATACTTATTTTTCTCAATTTGATGGTAAATATTTTACGGGAGATGGATGTAGAAGAGACAAAGATGGTTATTATTGGATAACCGGAAGAGTTGATGATGTAATTATAGTATCTGGTCACAATTTAGGGACAGCAGAAATTGAAAGTGCATTTGTAGCTCATCCAAAAGTAGCTGAGGCTGCAGTTGTTGGATATCCGCATGATATCAAAGGAAATGGTTTATACTGCTATGTAACATTAAATGCTGGTGAAGAAAGCTCTCTAGATTTAGAAAGAGAATTAAAACTTTGGGTTAGAAAACAAATTGGCGCTATAGCAACACCTGATCTTATACAATTTTCTCCTGGCTTGCCTAAAACTAGATCAGGAAAAATCATGAGAAGAATTTTAAGAAAAATTGCGGCAAATGAACATGGTCAATTAGGAGATACAACTACTCTTGCAGATCCAAGTGTTGTAAAAAGTTTAGTTGATAATAGAAAAAATACTTAAAAGTTTAAAAGTTTAGTAAAATCTTTTTGTACATTTTCCCATTTTAATATCATTGAATTAAGAACTATTTTTCTATCTAATGTTTTTAATTCTTCAGCTATTGGAGACCATTCATACAAAGCTAAGGCACTTTTATTAAATGGAAGTGATTTATAATATTCAGTCCAATTTATTTTTTCATATCTTTCTGAAAATTCTTTTTTTCCTTTTTCATAAATATCTTTTGGAATCTCATTATTAAGTTCTTCTTCCATTATTTGAAAAAAAATTTCTTTTGATTTTTCAACATCGTGAAAATTATTTTCATTTTTTAAATATGAAATTGTGTAAAAAGTTAAGTCTTGTAAGGCCACAGCATAAATATTCCATTTTGCTTTATTAATTGATCCTAAAAATATTTCATCTTCAAACATCAAAACATATTTTGCGCCCATTCGTGTTTTTAAATAACCATAAAGTGTAACTTGACTTACCCATGCTGATTTTTTTTGAATAAATTCTTTTAAATCAGAATAATTTTCTATTTTTTTTGTTTTTTTAAAATAATTTAAGAAAGGTGCAAAATACTCCTTGAAATATTCAATTTTTAAATCTTTTAGTTTTAGTTTGTATTTAATGCCCATTTTTTCATATTTTTACAACTATAACTCTAATTTCAAGCATTTTTAACCCTTTCAATATTTAATGAAATGAGTATGGTTTTCTTTTTTAACCTATAGGGAGGAAAAAAAATGTCAAACAAAGAAAAGCACTGGGACAAAACCAGAGGACTGATGCTGATCACATTAGTTATATGGTTTGTTTTCGGTTACTTAATCTTCATGTTTGGATCTAGTTTAAACTCCGGAAGTTTTTTAGGGTATCCTTTAGCATACTATATGTGTGCACAGGGATCTATTGTTGCATTTGTAGTATTAATATTTTGGTTTGCAAATAGACAAGAAAAAATTGACGAAGAGTTTGGCTTCTCTGAACGAGGGGAGGATGACTAATGGCTGAAAAGTTTATAAACAAAGGAAACTTTATTAGCAATCTACCTAAAATTTATGGAATATACACTGGTGGTTTTTTAGTATTCATCATTTTGATGGCTATTGCGGAATCAGCAGGTATGACTGCAAAAACGATAGGTATATTGTTTGTGGCTTTTACAGTTTGTATATATGCAATCATTGGATATATATCTAGAACGGTACAAGTCGATGCTTACTATGTTGCTGGTCGACAAGTTCCAACAGTCTTTAACGGAATGGCTACTGCAGCTGACTGGATGTCAGGTGCATCATTCGTTGCAATGGCAGGTGGAATTTATTTTGGTGGTTATACTTATATGGCATTCTTGGTTGGTTGGACCGGGGGTTACGTACTAGTAGCATCACTACTTGCACCATATTTAAGAAAATTTGGATGTTATACTGTGCCAGATTTTATTGGAACTAGATACGGCGGAAACTTTGCACGTTTCTGCGCAGTATGTGTTCTTACTTTAGCTTCTTTCACATATGTGACAGCTCAAATTAACGCAACAGGAACAATTGCTTCTAGAGCTCTTGGAATTCCATTTGAGTTGGGAGTATGGGTTGGATTAGTAAGTATATTATTATGTTCAATGCTAGGTGGTATGAGAGCGGTTACCTGGACACAGGTTGCTCAATACATAGTATTAATTATTGCTTACTTAATTCCAGTTTTCTGGATTAGTAACAAAGGTGGTTTTGGAATATTTCCACACTTAATGTTAGGTGAGGAAGTTGCAAGACTAGGTGAACTTGAAGCTCAATTTGGTTTAGTCAAAAATGCTGCGGCAGATGTTAAAGCTGCCGGTGTACCAGGCGGACTAAAATCTATCGCGGTTTCACACGCAGGTGTGCCCGAGGGTGGTATGGCTGCTTGGAAGTTTATTTCATTAGCGTTATGTATGATGGTAGGAACTGCTTCTTTACCTCATATTTTAATGAGATATTTCACGAC
>CACDJC010000024.1 GCA_902552475.1 uncultured Pelagibacteraceae bacterium
AATCAAAAATGCCGCAAATAAAATATTAAATTTTTTTGCTATAGTAATTCCATTAATAATTATTATCTTAGTTTTTAATTTAAGTTTATGAGTTCATATAAAATTATAGATCACGAGTATGACGTAGTCGTACTTGGTGCTGGTGGTTCGGGATTAAGAGCTGCCGTAGGGTTAAGTGAAGCAGGTTTGAAAACCGCATGTATTTCCAAAGTTTTTCCAACAAGAAGTCATACTTCTGCAGCTCAAGGAGGTATTTCAGCCGCATTGGGAAATATGGGCGAAGATGATTGGCGATGGCATATGTATGATACCGTTAAAGGGTCTGATTGGTTAGGCGATCAAGACTCTATAGAATATTTATGCAAGGAGGCTCCTAGAGCAGTTCTAGAATTAGAAAAATATGGAGTTCCTTTTAGCAGAACAGAAGATGGTAAAATATATCAAAGACCTTTTGGAGGTATGACTAAAAATTATGGTAATGAGCCAGTACAAAGAACTTGTGCAGCAGCAGACAGAACAGGTCATGCAATTCTTCATACATTGTATGGACAAGCGCTAAAACATAATACTGAATTTTTTATTGAATATTTTGCTTTAGATTTATTAATGAAAGATGGAGCTTGTAAAGGATTAATAGCTTGGAACTTAAATGACGGTACAATGCACAGATTTAGATCTCATATAACAATAATTGCTACAGGCGGTTATGGAAAAGTTTACTATTCAGCAACTTCTGCACATACTTGTACTGGAGATGGAAATGCAATGGTATTAAGGGCCGGTCTTCCATTGCAAGATATGGAATTTGTACAATTTCATCCAACTGGAATTTATGGACATGGAACTTTAATTTCAGAAGGTGTGAGAGGAGAAGGTGGTTATTTATTAAATTCAAAAGGGGAAAGATTCATGGAGCGTTATGCTCCTAAAGCTAAAGACTTAGCCTCTAGAGATGTGGTTAGTAGATCTATTGCTATTGAAATTAATGAAGGAAGAGGTGTTGGCACAGAAAAAGATCATGTTCATCTTCATTTAGATCATTTAGATCCAAAAGTAATAGAAAAAAGATTGCCAGGTATTTCAGAATCTTCAAGACTATTTGCAAATGTAGATGTTACTAAAGAACCAATACCTGTAGTACCAACAGTTCATTACAATATGGGAGGTATTCCCACAAATTATAAAGCAGAAGTTCTTACATTAAATGGATCTGAAAAAGTTGTTCCAGGTTTAATGGCTATTGGAGAGGCAGCATGTGTTTCTGTTCATGGTGCTAATAGACTTGGCTCAAACTCTTTGATTGATCTAGTAGTTTTTGGAAGAGCGGCAGCAAAAAGAGCTTCAGAATTAATTAAAACTGGAATGAAACATGAAGAAATAGATAAAAGTGAAACAGATAAATGCCTTGATAGATTTGATAAACTTAGAAATTCTGATGGAACAAGTCCAACTTCAGAATTAAGATTATCAATGCAAAAAACAATGCAATCAAAATGTGCAGTATTTAGAACTGAAAAAACATTAAAGGAAGGTGTTGAAGAAATTAGAAAGCCTTTTGAAGGTATTGAGTCACTTTCAGTTAAAGATAAATCTCTAATATTTAATACTGACTTAGTTGAAACACTTGAATTTGATAATTTAATAAGACAGGCAATAACCACAATGGATTCTGCTTATCACAGAAAGGAAAGCAGAGGCGCTCATGCAAGAGAAGATTTTCCTAGTAGAGATGACGATAAATTTATGCAACATACTTTATCGTGGTGTGAAGGAATTAAAACAAAAATAGATTACAGGCCGGTGCATAGATCAACTTTAACGAATGATGTTCAATATTTTCCACCCCAAGAGAGAATTTATTAATGGTACAAATTAATTTACCAGCGAATTCAAAAGTACAAAAAGGTGAATATTATAAAGATAAAACTGGCTCAAAAAATATTAGAAAAGTAAATGTTTATAGATGGGATCCTTCAAAGAATGAAAATCCTAGAATAGATACTTATGAAGTAGATATGGACAATTGTCCATCAAAAGTTTTAGATATTTTAAATAAAATTAAAAATGAATTAGATCCTTCTTTAGCTTATAGAAGATCTTGTGCTCATGGAGTATGTGGATCATGCGCAATGAATATGAATGGTAAAAATGGATTAGCTTGTACCAAGTCTCATTCAGAATTAGATGGTGATATAAATATTTATCCTTTGCCACATTTAAAGGTACTAAAAGATTTAATAGGCGATCTTAGCACATTATATAAACAATATGAGTCTGTAGAACCGTGGCTTAAAACTTCAAAAAAAAATATGGATAGTGAAAATTTACAATCAGTGGAAGATAGAGCAAAATTAGATGGTCTTTATGAATGTATAATGTGTGCTTGTTGCTCTACTTCTTGCCCAAGTTATTGGTGGAATGGAGATAAATATTTGGGACCTGCTGTTTTGCTTCAAGCTTACAGATGGATAATAGATAGTAGAGATGAAGAAAGAAAAGAAAGATTAAAAAAAGTAGCTGATGAATTAAAGTTATATAGATGTCATACTATTTTAAATTGCACTAATGCATGCCCTAAAGACTTAAATCCAGCAAAAGCTATAGCTGAAATAAAGAAAATGCTTGCAACCACTTAATTACTTAATTAAATAATTTCATGAATTTAATTCAACATTTTATTGATGGTAAGAAAGTATCTGGTTCTTCCGATAGAAAAGGAAAAGTATTTAATCCTGCAACTGGCAAACAAGAATCTGAGGTAATACTTGGATCAAAAGCAGACCTAAACTTAGCAGTAGAAAAAGCTAAGAAAGCTTTTGAAGAGTGGTCTAATAAACCTCCAATTCAAAGAGCAAGAATAATTTTTAAATATAAAGAGTTAGTTGAAAAAAATTCTGAAGAATTAATAAAATATATTGTTTCGGAACATGGAAAAGTGTTTGAGGATGCTAGAGGTTCTCTTACAAGAGGCTTAGAAGTAGTAGAATTTGCTTGTGGGATACCTCAGATGCTCAAGGGAGATTTTACAGAAAATGTAGGAACTAATATTGATAGTTGGTCAGTAAGACAACCACTAGGAGTTTGTGCAGGAATAACTCCTTTTAATTTTCCAGCAATGGTTCCCATGTGGATGTTTCCAATGGCTATTGCTTGTGGAAATACATTTATACTCAAACCTTCAGAAAAAGATCCATCTTGTCCACTAAGATTAGCTGAATTATTTAGTGAAGCTGGACTACCTGATGGTGTTCTTAATGTGGTTAATGGTGATAAAGAAGTCGTAGATGCAATTTTAGAAAATAAAGATATACCTGCTGTTAGTTTTGTAGGATCGACACCAATTGCAAAATATATTTATGAAAACGCGGCTAAAAATGAAAAGAGAGTTCAAGCATTAGGTGGAGCTAAAAATCATTGTGTTGTTATGCCAGACTGTGATTTAGACCAGGCAGTTAATGGACTAATGGGAGCTGCTTATGGGTCCGCAGGTGAAAGATGTATGGCACAATCTGTTGCTGTCGCTGTTGGAAATATTGGTGACAAACTTGTAAACGAGTTAACCAAAAAAGTAGAAGCCTTAAAAATTGGACCAGGAATGGATAAAAGTTCTGAAATGGGTCCTTTGGTCACTAAAGAACATCTCGAAAAAGTAAAAGGCTATGTTGATTTAGGAGTTAAAGAAGGTGCAAAATTAGTTGTAGATGGAAGAGATATAAAACTTCAAGGATACGAAAACGGTTATTATATAGGTGGTTGTTTGTTTGATCATGTTAAAAAAGACATGAGAATTTACAAAGAAGAAATATTTGGACCTGTATTATCAGTTGTTAGAGCTAAAGATTTTGATGAAGCTGTTCAATTGGTAAATGATCATGAATTTGGAAATGGAACGAGTATTTATACAAGAGATGGTGATTCTGGGCGAACATTTGCAAATAAAATTAAAATTGGAATGGTTGGAATTAATATACCAATACCAGTACCCGTTGCATTCCATAGCTTTGGTGGTTGGAAAAGATCTTTATTTGGAGACCAACACATGCATGGACCTGAGGGTGTTAGATTTTATACAAAATTGAAAACTATAACTTCAAGATGGCCTTCAGGAATGAGATCTAATCCAGAATTTATTATGCCAACTATGAAATAATTATGAAAAAAATATCTTTGATTGGTGCAGGTCAGATAGGTGGAACTTTAGCTCATTTAATTGGTTTAAAAGAGTTGGTAGATGAGGTTGTTTTGTTTGATGTTGCAAGTGGAATAGCAAAAGGAAAAGCTTTAGATATCGCTCAATCATCCTCAGTTGATGGATTTAATGTTAAGTTTTCAGGAACAGACAATTATGAAGATATAAAAAAATCAGATGTAATAATTATTACTGCAGGCGTTCCAAGAAAACCAGGTATGAGCAGAGATGATCTACTAGGAATAAACTTAAAAATAATAAAACAAGTTGCTGAAGGAATTAAAACTCATGCTCCTAACGCTTTTGTAATATGTATTACCAATCCTTTAGATGTCATGGTAATGGCTTTTCAAAAATATTCAGGTTTACCAGCCAATAAAGTAGTTGGTATGGCAGGAGTTTTGGATACCTCAAGATTTAAACTTTTCTTATCTTTAGAGTTAAATGTACCAGTAAAGGAAATAGAGGCAATGGTAATGGGAGGACATGGAGATACTATGGTTCCTTTACCAAGATTTACAAAAGTTTCAGGAAAACCATTATTAGACTTAGTTAAAGAAGGAAAAATTTCCTCAGAAAAATTAGAAAGCATAAACCAGAGAACAAGAGATGGTGGCGCAGAAATAGTAAAGTATTTAGAAAAAGGATCCGCATTTTATGCTCCAGCTGCATCAGGAGTTGAAATGGCAGAGGCATATTTAAAAGATCAAAAAAAACTTTTACCTTGCGCAGCATATCTTCACGGTGAATATGGAATTAATAATGTTTATGCGGGTGTGCCCGTGATAATAGGAAAAAATGGGATAGAAAAAATTGAAGAAATTGATTTAGATGAAAAAGAAAAATCAGAATTTAATCATTCGGTAGAAGCAGTAATAAAATTGTGGGAAGCAGCTTCAAAAATCGATCCTGGTCTAAATAATTAGTAATGAATATCCACGAGCATCAGGCAAAAAAAATTTTAAAAAAATATGGTGCAACTGTTCCTGATGGAGTCTATTCTTTTGATGTAAAAGATCTTATAGAAAAAGCAAAAATACTTAAAACAGATAAATATGTTCTAAAAGCCCAGATACATGCTGGTGGTAGAGGAAAAGCTGGTGGAGTTAAAATAGTAGAAAATATTCAAAATTTAGAAGCAGAAGCTCGAAAATTGCTAGGAAAAACATTAATAACTCATCAAACTGGCCCAAGTGGTCGTGAAGTAAAGAGGCTTTATGTAGAAGTATCATCTGAAATTAGCAAAGAATTTTATCTTTCATGCCTTGTGGATAGAGCAAGTTCGAAAATTGCTTTTATCTCAAGCGACCAAGGTGGAATGGATATAGAGGAGGTAGCTAACAAAACACCAGAAAAAATTATTACAACTAAGGTAGATTTAAATGATGAAATAGCTGACAATGATTGTAAAAAAATAATTAAAGTTTTTAATTTAGATGATCAAGCAAGCAAGCAAGCAGCAAGCTTAATTAAATCAATTTATAAAATGTTTATTGATACAGATGCAAATTTAGTTGAAATAAATCCATTAATATTAACTAAGGACAATAATATAGTCTGTCTTGATGCAAAAATGAATTTTGATGACAATGCACTTTTTAAACATCCAGATATTTTAGAACTAAGAGATATTAACGAAGAAGAAGATAATGAAATTGAAGCAAGCAAACATGACTTAGCATATATAAAATTAGATGGCAGTATTGGCTGCATGGTTAATGGTGCAGGTCTCGCTATGGCTACAATGGATATAATCAAGCTATATGGAGAAGAACCTGCAAACTTTTTAGATGTCGGAGGAGGGGCTTCAAAAGAAAAAGTTTCTGCTGCTTTTAAAATAATCTTATCTGATAAAAATGTTAAAGGTATTTTAATAAATATATTTGGTGGCATAATGAGATGTGATGTGCTTGCACAAGGTGTTGTTGAAGCTGCTAAAGAAATTAAAATTGAGGTTCCATTAGTAGTACGTTTAGCAGGTACAAATTTTGAAGAGGGAAAAAAAATATTAGATAATTCAGGTATAAAAATAATATCAGCTTCAGATCTTTCGGATGCTGCAAAAAAAATTGTTGAGGCAATAAAATAATTTATGTCTGTACTAGTTAATAAGAATACAAAAGTCATTTGTCAGGGATTTACAGGCACACATGGAACTTTTCATTCTGAACAAGCTATTAAATATGGGACTAACTTAGTAGGAGGAGTTACTCCAAAAAAAGGTGGACAAAAGCATCTTGATAGACCTGTATTTAATACTGTTAAAGAAGCAAAAGATAATTTGGGAGCTAATGCGACAATGATTTATGTTCCTGCTAAATTTGCAGCTGCAGCAATTATTGAAGCTATAAATGCATCAGTTGAACTAATTGTATGTATTACTGAAGGAATACCAATTTTGGATATGTTAAAAGTTAAGAGAAAATTAATAAACTCAAATTCAAGGCTAATAGGTCCTAATTGTCCAGGAATAATTACTCCTGACGAATGTAAAATTGGTATTATGCCTGGAAATATTCATCAAAAAGGATCAGTTGGGATAGTTTCTAGATCTGGAACACTCACTTACGAAGCCGTTGATCAAACTACTAAAAATGGGTTAGGACAATCAACTTGTATAGGAATTGGAGGAGACCCAATCAATGGAACTAATTTTATTGATTGCTTAGATTTATTTTTAAATGATGATGAAACTAAATCAATCCTAATGATAGGTGAAATTGGTGGAACCGCAGAGGAAGAAGCTGCAGAATTTTTTAAAAATCATAAAATTAAAAAACCTATTGTAGGATTTATTGCAGGAGTAACAGCTCCTCCTGGAAGAAGAATGGGTCATGCTGGAGCGATAATATCAGGTGGAAAAGGTGGAGCAGAAGAAAAAATCAAAATTATGGAAGATTGTGGTATAACAATTGCTAAATCTCCATCTGAAATTGGAAAAACATTATTAAATAAATTGTCCAATTGAAGACATACTTCTAGTATTATATCTTTTAAAAATGAGTTCATCAAAAAATGTAGAATATAAAAAAACATCCTTTTTAAATAAATCTAATAGTGCATTTATTGAACAAATGTACTTAAAGTATATTAATAATGACTTAGACTTGCCAGAAAGTTGGAGAGAATATTTTTCTGGAATGGAAGATGGAATACAAGAAGTAATCAAAGAGATAAATGGACCTTCATGGAAACCACTTTCAAAAAAAATTGATCTTGATGAAATTCAAAATAAAATAGAAGCAAAAGAAAAAAAATATTTTAATAACAATGAAAAGTTTAATTTTCAAGTAGTTGCAAATTCAAATAAAGATTCAATTAGTGCTGTCGCACTTATAAGAGCTTATAGATTAAGAGGGCACTTGTTGGCAAAATTAGATCCTTTGGATCTGATGAAATCAGATTATCTAGATGAATTGCATCCTGAATATTATGGATTTAAGAAAGATGATTATGACAAGAAAATTATTCTTAATGGAGTTATTAATAGAGAAAGTTCCAGTATTAGAGAAATATTAAAGTTTTTAAGAGAAACATATTGTGGAACAATCGGTTATGAATATATGCATATCTCAAATCCAACTGAAAGAGTTTGGTTTAGAGATAGAGTAGAAAAAGATGAAAATGCTTTAAAATTTACTAATAATGGAAAATATGCAATTTTAAATAAACTAATTCAAGCTGAAGGTTTTGAAAAATATTTACATACAAAATATGTTGGAACTAAAAGATTTGGATTAGATGGTGGGGAAAGTTTAATTCCTGCACTTGAGCAAATTATTAAAATTGGCGGACAATCAAAAATTAAAGAAGTCAAAATTGGCATGTCTCATAGAGGTAGATTAAATGTTTTAGCCAATGTACTTCAAAAATCTTACAAAAGAATTTTTAATGAATTTGCTGGAGAAATGGACTCAACTTCTGAAGATGGAGCAGGCGATGTAAAATATCATTTGGGTGCATCTTCTGATAGAGAATTTGATGGAAATTCAGTTCATGTTAGCTTAACAGATAACCCATCACATTTAGAGGCGGTAAACCCAGTTGTTTTGGGTCAAACGAGAGCCAAACAATTTTTCCATAAAGACACCCAAAGAAATAAAGTAATTCCAATAATAATTCATGGTGATGCAGCGTTTGCTGGGCAAGGAGTGGTTGCTGAGTGTTTTGCAATGTCAGGTCTACCAGGTCACAACACTGGTGGAACTATTCATATTATAATTAATAATCAAATTGGTTTTACTACTAGTCCAAGATTTGCACGATCATCTCCATATCCATCAGATATAGGTAAAATGGTTGATGCCCCAATTATACATGTTAATGGTGATGATCCTGAAGCAGTAGTTTATGCAACAAGAATAGCAACAGAATTTAGACTAAAGTTTAACAGAGATGTAGTAATTGATCTTATTTGTTATAGAAGATTT
Organism: uncultured Pelagibacteraceae bacterium; assembly: GCA_902552475.1. Taxonomy (GTDB): domain Bacteria; phylum Pseudomonadota; class Alphaproteobacteria; order Pelagibacterales; family Pelagibacteraceae; genus Pelagibacter. The sequence continues at coordinate 8,620 of CACDJC010000024.1, forward strand.
GGACATAATGAAGGAGACGAGCCATCTTTCACTCAGCCGTTGATGTATAAGAAAATTAGATCACATCCATCACCAATAAAAATTTATGGAGAAAAATTAGTAAGTAATGGCCTTTTATCTAATGATGAATTAAACCAAAAGATTAAAAGTTTTAAAGATTTATTAGATGATCAATTTAAAAATGCAAAAGACTACAAACCAAAAATCGAGTGGTTCGAAGGAACTTGGTCAAGTTATAAACCTGAGAGAGGAAAAGATAAAAGAGGAGTTACTGGATCAGAAATAAATAGCCTAAAAAATATATCTGAAAAAATAAATATAATTCCAGAAGGAAAAAACGTTCATAAAACTATATTAAAAATATTCAATGTTAGAAAAAAAGTTATTGATCAAGGTTTTGGAATTGATTGGGCTACTGCAGAGACATTAGCTTTTGGATCTTTGTTAGAAGAGGGTTATCCAGTTAGATTGGTTGGCCAAGACTCTGGAAGAGGAACTTTTAGCCAAAGACACTCGATTTTAAGAAATCAAATTGATAACAGTAGATATGTCCCTTTAAACAATATTTCAAAAAATCAAAAAAAATTTGAAATTGTTGACAGTTTTTTATCTGAACTTGCAGTTTTAGGTTTTGAATATGGATACAGTCTAGTTGAACCAAACACTTTAACACTTTGGGAAGCTCAATTTGGAGATTTTGCTAATGGTGCTCAAGTGATTATCGATCAATTTATTTCTTCAGGTGAGAGAAAATGGCAAAGAGCTTCAGGACTTGTTATGTTACTTCCACACGGATATGAAGGTCAGGGTCCAGAACATTCTTCAGCTAGACTAGAAAGATTTTTACAACTATGTGCAAATGACAATTTACAGGTAATGAATTGTACAACACCTGCAAACTACTTTCATGCTTTAAGAAGACAAATACATAGAGATTTTAGAAAACCATTGATAATTATGACTCCAAAATCCTTATTAAGAAATAAATACTGTGTTTCAAATTTAGAGGACTTTGGTAAGGAAAATTCTTTTCATAGAGTTATGTGGGATCATGCAATAGATCCAAAATATAAAAATTTTGTTAAATTGAAGAAAAGTTCTGAAATAGAAAAAGTAATTTTATGTTCAGGGAAAATTTATTTTGACTTACTAGCAGAAAGAGAAAAATTAAAAAAAGATGATATAATATTGTTTAGAATTGAACAGCTTTATCCATTTCCCGCAAAAAGTTTAGTGAAAGAGATAAAACCTTATTCGAATAATGCTAAATTTTACTGGTGTCAAGAAGAGCCAAAAAATATGGGGGCATGGTTTTCAGTAAGAGATTATATCCAATGGACATTAGATACTATTAAAGCTACAAATAGAGAAATTTCTTACATAGGAAGAAGTCCAGATGCATCGCCAGCCACGGGTTATGCAAAAAGACATCTTTCAGAGCAGCAAGAAATTATAAATAAAGTTTTTGAATAATGAGTGAAAAAATATTAGTACCAGCATTAGGAGAAAGTATTACTGAAGCCACAGTTTCAAAATGGCTCAAAAATAAAGGTGAAGTTGTAAAAGTTGACGAGGCAGTTGTTGAACTTGAAACTGATAAAGTAAATTTAGAAGTTCCTTCTCCAATTAACGGTATTCTTTCAGAAATTAACTTTAAGGATGGAGATACTGTAGAAGTTGGATCGGTATTAGGAATAATTTCTCAAGAAAATTTAAAAGTAGATAAAAAAGAAGAAGCTATAAGACCAAAAAATAAAAAAATTGAAAAAATTAAATTACCTGAAAAAAAAAGTAATATTATTAATTTAGAAATTGAAAAAAAACCAGAATCTAAAAATGAAGAACCTTTAGTATTAATGGAGGAAGAACCTTTAGTATTAACTGAAGAAATCAAATCGTCTGAAACATCAAATGAGCCTATAATTTTATCTCCTGCTGTAAGAAAAATGGTTAATGAAAAAAAAATAAACTTAGACGAAATAAAAGGAACTGGAAAAGATGGAAGAATTTTAAAAGGAGATTTGATAAGTCAAATGGGAGCTAATCCAGAACCAAACCAAAGAAAAATTAAATATGGCGAAGAAGAAAGAGTCAAAATGACAAGGTTAAGACAAACAATTGCTAAGAGGCTTAAAGAAGCGCAGGAAAATGCAGCAATGTTAACAACTTTTAATGAGGTTGATATGTCAGGTATAATTTCTATGAGAAAAGAAAATCAAGAAGATTTTCAAAGTAGATACGGAATCAAACTCGGCTTCATGTCATTTTTTGTTAAAGCTTGTGTCGTTGGGTTAAAGCTATTTCCTGAAATAAATGCGGAAATTGAAGGTCAAGATATTGTTTATAAAAATTACTATAATATAAGTTTTGCAGTTGGTACAGAAAAAGGACTTGTTGTTCCAGTTTTAAGAAATGCAGATGAAATGTCGTTTGCAGATATTGAAAAAGAAATTAAAAAACTTTCAGATAAAGCAAAAAATGGAACTTTAGTGATTGATGATCTTCAAGGTGGAACATTTACTATAAGCAATGGTGGTGTTTACGGTTCAATGTTGTCAACACCAATTTTAAATCCACCACAATCAGGTGTATTAGGAATGCATAACATTGTAGAAAGACCCATAGCACACGATGGTGAAGTAAAAATAAAACCAATCATGTACTTAGCTTTATCTTATGATCATAGAATTGTAGATGGCAAAGACTCTGTTTCTTTTTTAAAAACAGTAAAAGAGAATTTAGAGGACCCAAGAAGGTTATTTTTAAATATTTAAATGTCAGAAAAATTTCAAGTAGTTGTTATTGGTGGTGGTCCTGGTGGCTATGTATGCGCAATAAGGCTTTCCCAGTTAGGTCTTAAAACTGCATGCATAGAGTCTAGAGGTTCATTAGGAGGAACTTGTTTAAATGTTGGATGTATACCTTCAAAGAGTTTATTAAATTTAACTGAGGAATTTAACAAATTAAAAGGTTTGGCAAACAAAGGTATAGAAATTGGTGATATAAAACTGAATCTTGCTAAAATGATGAAAAGCAAAGATAAAGCTGTAACTGTGCTCACAAAAGGTGTTGAATTTCTATTAAAAAAAAACAAAGTTACCTATTTTAAAGGTCATGGAAGTTTTAAATCAAAAAATGAAATTTTAATTAAAGACGACCAAAACAAAGAAAAAGTAATACAAACTGACAAAACAGTAATAGCTACTGGTTCTGTTGCTGTATCTTTGCCTGGAATAGAAATAGATGAAAAAATAATAGTTTCATCAACAGGAGCTTTAAAGCTAGATAAAGTTCCAAAGAAAATGGTTATTGTTGGTGGTGGGTATATTGGATTAGAAATGGGATCTGTATGGTCAAGATTAGGCACCGAGGTTCAAGTTGTTGAGTTTTTAGATCATATTACACCTGGCATGGATAAGGAGATCTCATCAGAATTTATGAAAATTTTAAAAAAACAAGGAATTAAGTTTAATATGCAAAATAAGGTTGAAGCAATTACTAGAAATAATTCAGGAGCAGTTGTTTCGACTACAGATAAAGATGGCAACAAAAGTAGTTTTGAATGTGATGTTGTACTTATATCTGTTGGAAGAAAACCAAATACAAAAGGCTTAAATCTGGATGTTTTAAGTATAGATTTAGATCAAAGTAAAAGAATTAAAACTGATAAAAATTTTAAAACAAATGTTGAAAATATTTATGCAATTGGTGATGTAATTGAAGGCCCAATGCTTGCACATAAAGCTGAAGATGAAGGAATAGCTGTTGCAGAAAACATTGCTGGTCAATCAGGTCATGTTAATTACAATACAATACCAGGCGTTATATATACAACACCTGAAGTTGCCTCAATTGGTAAAACTGAAGAGCAACTGAAAGAATTAAATAAAAAATATAAGGTTGGGAAATTTTCATTTATGGCAAATTCAAGAGCAAAAGCTATAGATGATGTTGAAGGTTTTGTAAAAATTTTAGCTGATGAACATACAGATAAGGTGCTTGGAGCTCATATAATAGGACCTCATGCAGGAGAACTAATAGCAGAAATTGGTATTGCTATGGAGTTTGGAGCTAGTTCCGAAGATATTGCACGTACATGTCATGCTCACCCAACTTTTTCTGAGGCTGTAAAAGAGGCTGCTTTGTCAGTAGATAAAAGAGCAATACACTCTTAATTTTTTTTCATATTATCTAAATATGAAATATCCGATTCTTTTACCAAATATTTTCGATTATCCATTTACCTATGAAAGTTCATTAAAATTAAAAGCAGGCGATTATGTAAATGTTCCATTTGGCAAAAGATCAGTCACAGGAGTTGTTTGGGATAAATTTGAGGGAAATTTTAATAAAAAATTTAAAATTAAATCAATTAAAGAAAAATTAAATATTGAACCCTTGAAACAGCAGACAGTCGATTTTTTAAAT
>CACDJC010000025.1 GCA_902552475.1 uncultured Pelagibacteraceae bacterium
AAACTGATAATCCAATTTTTAAAGAAGGTTTATTTGATAAACATGGAAAATGGATGGATGGATGGGAAACAAGAAGAAGAAGATCAAAAGGATATGACTATCTTATTTTAAAATTAGGAAAACCAGGAAGAATATTTAATGTGGATATTGATACAACTCACTTTAATGGAAACCAGCCGACTTATGCATCGGTAGATGGGTGTTTTAGCAAAAATAAACCAAATAAAAATACAAAATGGTTTAAAGTATTTAGTAAAAAAAAACTTGGACCAAATAAAAACCATAACTTTGCTTCAAAAAATAGATCAATTTTTAATTACATTAGATTAAATATTTTTCCAGATGGTGGGGTTGCAAGAATTAGACTTTATGGAAAAATTAATATGGAAAATATAAATCTAAATAAAAAAAATATAAATTTAACTTCTGTTTTAAACGGAGCTTCAATCATTGGTTGTAATAATGAACACTTTGGTAGAGCTGAGAATATTATAGCACCTGGTAAAGCCAAAAATATGGGTGATGGTTGGGAAACAAGAAGAAGTAGAGGAAAGAACTTTGACTGGCTAATAATTAAGTTTGGAAAATCTGGTTTGATTAAAAAATTAGAAATAGATACTCACCATTTTAAAGGAAACTATCCTGATACATGCTCAATACAAACTGCATATATAGCAAAAAATGTATCAAATAAATTTATTGTTAGAAATTCAAAGAAATGGAAATATATTTTGAATAAATCGAAATTATCAGCAAATAAAAAACATGTTTTTAAAAAATTTCTTCTAAGAAGAAATAAAGAAAATTTATTGCGAATAAATATCTATCCTGACGGCGGTATTTCAAGAATAAGAGCTTTCGGAAATTTTGTGAAATGAAAGTAATTAAACCAATAAAAATAACCAAGAAAAAATTTTCTAAATTTGGGGATTTAATTGATACATCAAAAAAAAAACCAATAAGTATAAATAATGGTTATGCAAAAAGATTTCACGATTTAATGAAAATAGACACTTCTAAGAAAAGAGGCAACCCAATAGTTAGCATTTTTAAGGCTAAAAAAAGAAGATTTCCTATGAGGATTGAAATGATGGAAAAACATCCTTTGGGCAGCCAAGCATTTATACCTATGGAAGATAAAAAATTTTTTGTGTTTGTTGCCCCAAAAGGAAATAAACCAAATATAAACAAGATAAAATCGTTCATAGTTCCAAAACAAACTGGTATAAATTACAAGGCTGGAATTTGGCATTTTCCATTAATATCTATTAAAAATATGAACTTTCTAGTTATTGATAGAAAAGGGAAAGGAAATAACCTAGTTATTCATAAATTTAAAAAAGATAAAATTTATTTTAAAAAATGAAAAAAAAATATCCAAGAGATATGATTGGCTATGGTTCAAAAAAAATAAAGGTTAAGTGGCCTAATAACGCAAAATTAGCTCTACAATTTGTACTTAATTATGAAGAAGGTGGAGAGAGCAACACATTACATGGAGATAAGTATTCTGAAATTTTTTTATCAGAAATTATAGGTGCAAAGCCAATTAGGGGGCGACACCTTAATATGGAGTCAATTTATGAGTACGGATCAAGAAGAGGTTTCTGGAGAATTCATGATTTGTTCAAACAAAAAAAAATTCCTCTTACTATCTTTGGAGTTGGGATGGCTTTAGAAAGAAATAAAGAAATTTGTAAAGCTATTAAAAAAGCCAAATATGAAGTCGCTTCACATGGTTGGAGATGGATTGATTATCAAAATATTTCTAAAATTAAAGAAAAGAAGGATATGAAGTTAGCTGTTAATTCAATTAAAAAAATTTTTGGAGATAGGCCTTTGGGCTGGTATACAGGAAGATGTAGTCCTAATACTTTAGATTTAGTTATTGAAGAAGGTGGTTTTTTATATTGTAGCGACACATACAGTGATGATCTTCCATACTGGATAAAAAAAGGTAATAAAAAACAATTAATGATTCCTTACACTCTTGATAACAACGATATGAGATTTGCAACAAATCAGGGTTTTAATTCGGGAGACCAATTTTTTTCATATTTAAAAGATAGTTTTGATGCACTTTATCTTGAAGGTAAAAATTCTCCAAAAATGATGTCTGTTGGACTTCACTGTAGACTAATAGGCAGACCAGGAAGAATCCAATCTCTAAAAAAATTTTTAAATTATGTTTTAAGTTTTAAAGATGTATGGATTTGTAAAAGAATAGATATAGCTAAACATTGGATAAAAAATTATAAGTAGAATTTTATATTAATTTTCTGAACTAATAGAAACATAATGCCCAACGGCTTCTATTTCTTCAGGAGTTAATTCACCTTGGTAAGCTGGCATAATGCCTATACCATTAGTAACTGCCATTATTACTCTGTTTATATCTGGTCTTATTTGATTTAAATTTGGTCCAATATTTGAATCTGATGCTGCATCAGAAAGAGCATGACAAGCAGCACAATTACCCTTTTCCAGAAAAATTACTCTTCCTTTTTCATATATTTCATCCGAATTAGCTTGATTAAAAACATGCATAAAAAATATAAGAAAAAATAGAAATTTTGAAAAATTGATAATTAATTTTTTCATTATAAAATTTGGTATCATAAATAAAAAAAATTAAAAAGGAGATTTTATGAAAGGTTACATAGTAGGGGTTTATGAAGAAATAAATGATGAAGAAGCAATGAAAAATTATGCTGAAAAAGCAACTTTAGCGATAAAAAAATATTCCCCCAATGTTTTAGTGAGAGGCGGTAAAAGTATTAATTTAGAAGGTAAAGCATCCCCCAGAACAGTCGTAATAGAATTTCCAAACATTGAAGATGCTAAAAATTTTTATCACTCAAGTGAATATCAAGAAGCAATTAATGCTGCTGGAGATACTATAAAAAGAAGTTACCAAATTGTTGAAGGGATTTAATACTGAATAGGCTCATCATCAATTGACCTCCATAAATACCATGTTGCAACTGAACAATAAGGTGAAAACTTTTTTTTTAGTTTATTAACAAAAGCTTCTGGTGGTAAATATTTTTTTTTATAATTATTTGAAATAGCTCTTAATAAACCTATATCTTGTACAGGCCATATATTAGGTCTGTTATAGGTAAACAATAAAATCATTTCTGCAGACCATTTACCTATTTGTCTCAAACCTGACAAATATTCAATTGCCTCTTCATCTGTCATATTCTTAATTAATTTTGGATTAAAAGATTTGTCTAAAAATTTTTTAGCTAATTCTTTAATTCCTTTTATTTTTTGTCTGCTTAATCCACATTTTCTCAAATTAGATGATTTTAATTTATTTACATTTTTTGGATTAATTCTGCCATAACAAGCAAACTTAAATTTTAAAAATACAGAATTGGCTGCAGCGACACTTATTTGTTGCCCAATTATACTTTTGCATAAAGAAAAAAAAACATCTTTTCTTGTTGTTAAACTTTTATCGGAATATCTTTTAATTAAATCTTTCATAATTTTATCTTTTTTAATAAGATTTTTTTTAGCTTTATTCCAATAAGGTGGAATTTTATTCATGACGAACAATTGATGGTTGTTTTTTTAAATAAATTTCTCTTCTAAAAATTATAAAAGATGAAACAATAACTAATGATGCTCCTGTCAAAGTTTTGATTGATGGAACTTCATCCCAAATTAAATAACCAAAAAAAATTGCAAAAACTAATGCTAAATATTTTAATGGTGTAACCAAAGTTACTTCTGATAATTTATATGAATAAGTGAGCCATAAATTTGCAAGTCCCCCAAGAACTCCAACCATTGATAGTAAAAATAAATCTTTTAAATTAGGCATTAACCATTCCTGTGAAATAGTAAAAAAACTTATAATCATTATTGAGAAAGAAAAATATAAACCAATAAGCCACACAGGTTCTGTAGAAGATAGCTGTCTTATCGTAATAGCAACATATGAAAGTCCTAAACAAAATATTATTGGATATAGGTAGTTTATATTAAGCGAAGTATATCCTGGTTCAGAAATTACAATAATACCTATAAATCCGACAAAAACTGCCAACCATCTATAAAAACCTACTTTTTCTTTTAATAAAAAAATTGAAAAAATTGTTGTAAATATTGGTGCTGCAAAAGAAATACTAACAACTGTTGCTAGCGGAAGTTTTCTTAATGCAATAAAAATTGCAACAATAGAAATCAAACCAGCTAAAACTCTTTTGAAGTGAAGAAATGGTCTTTTTGTCTTATAAAAGTCAAAGTATCTTTCTCTTGGTACAAGAAAAAATATAGGAATCATACCAAATAAACCCCTAAAAAATAATACTTGGCCTACTGGATAAGTATCTGACCATTTTACAATTACATCCATTATAGAAAAAGCACAAACAGACATAAACATGTACAAAAAGCCTAATTGATTTTTTGAAAGCATACTAATAACTTTAAATTAATTAAAACTTTAATCAATGGAAATAGCAGTTTTAGCTTTAGGATGTTTTTGGGGGCCTGAAATTAAGTTTAGCAAACTTAATGGAGTCATAAAAACTGAAGTAGGTTATTGTGGAGGTCACAGTGCCGAAACTAATTATAAAGAAGTATGTACAGGTACAACAAATCATGCAGAAGTAGTTAAATTAGACTTTGATCCTGAAGTTATATCTTATGAAAAAATTATTAAATACTTTTTTGAAATTCATGATCCAACAACTTTAAATTCTCAGGGACCAGATTTTGGAACTCAATACAGAAGTGAAATATTTTATTTTAATAATGAGCAAAAAAGTATTGCTGAAAAAATGATTAAAAAAGAAAACGTCAAATTATCAGGAAAAGTTGTAACAAAAATATCTTTAGTTAAAAATTATTGTCCGGCTGAAGAATATCATCAACGATATTTGCAAAAAAGATAATAATGTCTTTAGTTGATACAAATTGGTTAGAAAATAATATTGATAAAGTAAAAATTATTGATTGCTCATGGCATATGCCTCAAACTCAAAGAAATGGTTTTGAAGAGTATATTGAAGAACATATCCCAAATGCAATTTTTTTTGATTTAGATAAAAATTCAAAACAAGATACAGATTTACCGCATATGCTTACTGACTCTAAATCTTGGGAAAAAATAATAGGCAACATGGGTATAGAAAATAGTGATCGAATAGTAGTTTATGATAACTCTGATGTTATCAGTTCTTGTAGATGTTGGTATAATTTAATTTACTATGGTCATGACCCCAACCTAGTTCATGTACTAGACGGCGGATTAAAAAAATGGAAAAAAGAAAACAAAGTAACGAATAATAAAAAAGTGACCACTCAAACTTCTGAGTATTCGTGTAGAGAAAATAGAGAACTTGTTAAAAATAAAAACCAAATAGATGAAAATATTGATAGAAAAGATTTTAATGTTGTTGATGCAAGAAGTATAGAAAGATTTGAAGGTAAGGTTGCTGAACCAAGGAAGGGCTTAAGGAGTGGTTCAATAAAAAATTCTTTTTGCCTTCCCTTTGCTGAATTAATTAATGAAGACCATACTTTTGTAAGTAAAGTTAAAATCCGAGAAAAATTTGATTCACTTAATTTTGAATATAATAAAAATATAGTATTTTCATGTGGTTCAGGAGTAACTGCAAGCGTATTGGCGCTAGCATATTCTCTAATAAATGCTAAATATATGCCAACAATATACGATGGCTCATGGTCAGAGTATGGAAAGAATTAATTAATGAAAACATCTACAAAAATAACAAGTATAGTTATTATATTTTTCTTAATCATTGCAACTGTAATCATTGGAAGAACAATGATTGGAAATCACTTCAAAAAAAAATTTAGCAAAAGACCACCTCCAGGAATAATAGTAACTACAACTCAAGAAAGAATTTTTGAAAATATTATAAGCACATACGGAACCGCAGCTCCAATTCAAACACAATCATTTAAAATTGAAAAATATGATATTCAAAAACCAATTAATTTTAATCAAAAAGTTAAAAAGGGAGATGTGATAGCTGATCTTAAAAATAGAAAGGTTATTGCGCAATTTGATGGGGTTATTGGGAAAAGAGAGTTCTCTGAGGATTTAGAGGTTTCAAAATCCTCAATACTAATTAATCTTGAAGATACTAGTTCAATATATTGTGATGTAGATATACCTGAAATTTTTGTTCCATTTATTAAGGTTGGTTTACCAGTTGATATAAAATTTTCTGGTTATAAAAATAAAATATATAAGGGTGAAGTTGACTCTTTTGCTAGTAGAATAAGTGAGGACACCAGATCTTTAGCTACCAGAATAAAGTTGGATAATATGTCTGGAGAAATACTACCAGGTTCATTTTTAGAAATTTCAATTAAATATAATGTAAGAGACGGTTTAAGTGCGCCTGATACAAGCACAATAGTCGAAGGTAATAATATTTTCATTTATAAAGTAGATGAAAAAAACAAAGTAATGAAAACAAAAGTAACTATAGGTGATAGATATTTAGGCTTTGTCGAAATTTTAGATGGATTAAATAATGGTGATAAAATTGTTGCAGAGGGAACAAAAAAAGTTAGACCAAATTTAACAATCAGACCAATTGAAAAAGGAGCTAAAAAAAAACAAGGAAACTCAGGTTGGGGTAAAAAAAAGAAAACAAAAAAAGGTGATACAAAAAAAGGAAAATTTGATTGGCTAAAAAATATTTTTAAAAAATCTGAAAAAGAAAAAAAATAATTAAATGTATATAACTGAAGTAAGTATTAAACGACCTGTAGTAGCTTGGGTAATGTCTTTAATCTTAATTATATTTGGTGTTTTTGTTTTTGCAGAACTGCCAGTGCGAGAACTTCCTGATGGTATTCAGCCTCCTGTAGTCCAAGTTCAAACAGATTATAAATCTGCATCAGCAGAAATAGTTGATGAAGAAATAACTCAAAAACTTGAGGATGTTATAGGTGGAGCGGAAGGTATAAAAAATATTGACTCAAGCTCTTTGAATGGAAGAAGTAGAATTAATATTCAATTTAATACAGATATAGACTTAGACGATGCAGCAAATGATATTAGAGAGAGAGTTGCTCGTGTTGTGGATAATTTACCCAGCGAGTCAAATCCACCACAAATTTTAAAACAAGCTGCTGGTTTCACAACTACTATGTGGGTAGCACTTTCATCTCCAACATGGAATGATCTAGATCTTGGAGATTATGCTGAAAGATATCTTATAGATGCATTTTCAAGTGTTCCAAATGTTGGTAGAATTTTAGTTGGTGGATTAAGAGAACTTAGTGTCAGAGTTTGGATAGACCCCATCAAATTAGCTGCTAACGATCTTACAATACAAGAAGTAGAAAGGGCTTTAAGAAATGAAAATCTCAACATTCCTGCTGGGACATTAGAAGCAAATAATAAAGATTTAACTCTAAATATTGATAAATCTTATTCAAACATAGACACTATAAAGCAAATTCCTCTTAGGAAAAATAAAGACAAAGTAATAATACTTTCTGATGTTGCAAATGTTGAATTTGGACCTGTTTCAGAAAAAACTTTATTCAAAGCACAAAGAAAAAATGCTGTAAATTTAAAAACTGTTGGAATTGGAATTTACGCAAAAAGTGGGGCTTCAACGGTAGAACTATCTAAACAAATAAAGGTTAAAATAAAAGAACTTAATAAATCCTTACCAGATGGATTAAAATTAGAAATAGCATTTAATAGAGCTACCTACATTGGCGCAGCAATCGAAGAAGTATACAAAAGTTTGGTTATCGCTTTTGTCTTGGTTGTTTTGATTATTTATCTTTTTCTGGGAAATCTTAAAGCAGTCATTGTACCAGCTGTAGCGCTGCCAGTTAGTTTGATTGGTTCATTTCTTGGATTATACATATTTGGTCTCTCTATTAATATTTTTGTATTATTGAGTTTTATTCTAGCAATTGGAATAATTACTGATGATTCTGTAATTATGACTGATGCAATTTATACAAGGATAGAGAATGGTGAAACACCATTAGTTGCTGCATATAAGGGCTCAAAACAAATTACTTTTGCTATTATTGCAACTACTTTGATTTTAATTGCAGTATTTTTACCATTAATTTTTATAAAAGGAATTTCTGGAACATTATTTAAAGAAACTGCGATAGCATTATCTTTCTCTATTGTGGTGTCTTCATTTGTTGCACTAACTCTATCTCCAATGCTAGGAAGCAAGTTCTTAAATAAAAAAGAAAAAATTAATTTCTTAGTTAAAAAATTTAATAATGGATTTAAATCTTTTACTAAATTTTATATTGACTCACTTAAATATTGGATTAACAAGCAAAAAACTATTTCTATATTTATAATTTTTATCATTGCAGCGTCTGCATATCTTTTTAATTTTTCAAAAAAGGAATTATTACCAATTGAAGATAGGGGCTCTTATTTAATAATAGGATCAACTGATGAAGGGAGCTCATTTGAATATACTCAAGAAAAAGCTCAAATAATAGAGGGAAGAATATTAAGATTGCTACAAGCAGAAGATAGCCCATATAAAAGGCTAATAATGAGAGTTCCTGGATTTGGAAGATCTGCAACATCTTATAACTCTTTTATAATTATTGCTTTACTTGATGAATGGAAGAATAGGGAAAAAAATAGTCAAACTGTGCTGAGAGAGGCTATTGGACAAGTAGTTTCAGTTCCTGAAACTTTTGCTTTTCCAATATCTCCTCAAGGAATAAGAGTTTCGAGCTATAATAAACCAGTACAAATGGTTATCTATGGATCAAGCTACGAGGAATTAGAAGAGATACAAAATAGTATCTTAAGAGAATTAAGAAGAAATAGAAACATGTTTCGAATAGAGAGTGATTACACCAAAAATAAACCTGAAGTTAAATTAATCACAAATAAAAATCGAGCTAATGACTTGGGTGTATCTACCGAGAATATAGGTAGAACCCTTGAAACACTTTATGGTGGAAAAAGAGTAACTTCTTTTAGTAAAGAAGGTAGAGAATATCCAATTATCCTACAACAATATTTAGCTGACAGAAGAGACAAAGACGGTTTATCAAAAATATTTGTAAGATCTGAAACAACAGGAAAATTAGTTTCTGTAGCAAGTCTTGTGGAATTTGAAGAAAAAGGGACAGCAGAAGCATTACCAAGATACAATCGTCAAAGAGCTGTTACGATTTCAGCTGCCCTTTCAGAAGATTATACACTAACTGAAGCAGTTAAATATTTAGAAGATGTGATGATTAAAGTTGCTCCTCAAAATCAGATTACATGGAAAGGAAAATCAGAGGAGTTGAAAGAAACGACAAATGAAATATATTTAATTTTTGCACTTGCTTTGTTAACTGCCTACTTAGTTATGGCAGCAACATTTAACTCTTTTGTTCACCCATTTATAATTATTTTAACTGTTCCTCTAGCTGTATTTGGTGGATTAGTTTTCATATTGTTTTTAAATAGTTCAGTAAACATATTCTCGCAAATAGCGTTAATTATACTTATTGGTATATCCACAAAGAATAGTATTTTAATTGTAGACTATACAAATCAAATAAGAACAAATGGTGTTAAAATTCAAGAGGCTATAATTGAAGCCTGTAAACTTAGAATTCGACCAATCATAATGACTTCACTCAGTACAATGATAGCAATGCTTCCATTAGTTATTGGAAATATTGGCCCTGGAGCAGGAGAAGGATCTAGATTAGCCGTAGGTGCAACAATATTAGGTGGAATGATAATTTCAACTTTCTTTACATTGTATGTAACACCTACAATGTATTTAGCTTTAGCTAAAAATACAAAAAGAATAGATATAGTAGATATTGAACTGAAAAAACAACTTAACTAAAATAAAATATATTTTCTTGTAGTTAAAGAATTCTTGCATTTATTTAATTGTTTTTTATATTTATTAGATTGATTTTGGACCCTTTTTGCTAACAAAATTACTTTTTGTTTTTTTTTATAGTTTTTATAATTTCCCCAACCTTCGTGGTAAGCAAGATATTGTCTAAATGCATCTTTTTTTGAAATTTTTAATATTTTTTGGGTTTTATTTGTATACCAACCTATAAAATCTACACTATCTTTAAATCTTGTTCTTGTTGCAAATTTATTTCCAGTTTCCTCTTTATATTGTTTCCATGTTCCTTTGACTGCCTGTGAATAACCAAATGAGCTTGATGGTCTTTTGTAAGGTATAACTTTAAATATTTTTTGTCTAGCAGGTCTAGCCAACCAATCAAAATCTGACTCCATTTTAATAATTGCCAATTGTACATAAATAGGGGTTCCCCATCTCTGTTCAGTTTTTTTGGCATGTTTATACCAAAGATATCTTTCAGAAAATATTGAACATCCATCTGCAGTATTTTTTGGCACAGATGAACATGCGGAAATCAAAAAAAATATAAAAAAATAAAAAATTTTTTTATTTCGAATCACATTAGTGATTATCTATTTTTTTTTCTCCATATCCAGGGGTATTCAAATTTCATATTCCATAATCCTAGTGAATAATATTCAGCAAATGCTTGGTCTTTTTTAAATTTTCCTTTTGAATACTTTGGATAATCAAAAGCAAACCCACTTCTTACCATATAAACAGATAAGCTTTCATTACCAATAAAGCACTCACCTACATGTCTTTTATGTATGTCTTTATTGCTTTCTAAAAAACAATTAACTAAATTTTTTTGAATTTTTTTTTCAAGCTTTTCTTTTGATAATATGCCACAATCAATTTTAATATCATCTAAGTAACAAAATTGTTTTTTACCAAAAAAATTGCTCTCTGGAGCATCTATCCCTCCAAAACGAATTCTCTCACCATTAATTTTTATTGTATCACCATCTGAAACGTTAGCTTTTCCTGAGATAATTTTAAGTTCTTGGCTACCTAATGAAAAAGCACCTATAAAAAAAAATAAAATAAAACTACTTAAAATCAGATTTTGCTTTTTCATTAAGCTCATCCATTTTATTTCTAATTTCTTCCTCAGATACACTATGATTTTTTAAGTCTTCTTTTATTTTTCTAAACACATCTTGATCGCCAGCTTCTTGAAAATCTGCTTTAATTACAGATTGAGTATATTCTTTTTCTTTTTCCTCATCATAACCTAAAATTTTAGAAACCCATTGACTGAGGTATTTATTTTTTCTAGCACTTATTTTAAACTGCAATTCTTCATCATGTGCAAATTTTTTTTCAAAACTTTTTTTTCTATCTTCAAATGAACTCACTTTACTCTCCTTAAAATTAAAAAATTAAATAAAATTAACGATATTAATACTCCCAAAATATTACCAAATAAATCTGCATGTTCATATCCTCTATTTGGAATAATTAAGTGTGAAAATTCTAACAAAAAAGATAATAAAAATAAATAATATGAAATCTTTTTTAAATTGTTTTTAAATGAAAAAAGACCAAGAAATGAAATAATAAAAAAAACAAACAAATGATTAAACGAAATATAATTATTAACTATTATTTCTGGTTGAATATTACAGTCATTATAAAAAAAACAACCCAATATACTCCCTGGAAATAAGTAAAAAATAATTAGAATTAAGTTTGAAATATAAAATGAAATCTTTAACAATTTCATAATTAATTTATATTAAATTTTAATATATGAATCACTTAATACTTATAAGACATGGACAAAGTGAATGGAACTTACAAAATAAATTTACTGGATGGGTTGATGTTGATCTGGCAGCACAAGGCAAGTTAGAAGCTTGTAAGGCTGGCGAAAGTCTAAATAATCTGAATTTAAATATAAATTATTTTTTCTCATCTTATCAAAAGAGAGCAATAAATACCCTAAAATTGATTTTAAATACAATGAGAATTAAAGATGACAAAATTATAAAAGCATGGGAATTAAATGAAAGACATTATGGTTCTTTAACTGGATTAAATAAGGATGAAATGAAAAAAAAATTAGGTGAAAAAAAAGTTCAACTTTTTAGGAGATCTTGGAATATACCACCTGATCCATTAAATAAAAATAACCCTTACCATCCGCTGAATATTGAAATTTATAAAGATATACCCAAAGAAAAAATACCTGATACAGAGTCCTTGGAAGATACCTATAAAAGAGTAATTCCATACTTTGAAAAAAATATTAAAAATAAAATAAAAGAAAATGTAATAATTTCAGCTCACGGAAACTCTATTAGATCATTATGTAAATTCTTATTTAAAATTGATAATAACAAAATTTCTCAATTAGAAATTCCAACAGGTAACCCATTAATAATAAAATTTAAAAATAATAAAATTGAAACAGCCTACTATCTTGATAATGAAAGATCAAAAGACCTTTTAGTTTTTTGATTTAAATAATTTATTATAAATTTCAATATCAGTTAAGTGCAAAAACTCACCATTATACTCAAATCCATACAATTTATTTTCTCTTTCAAGATCATCCCAAATTTCTGACATTGGAAAATAAGTTATGTTTTTATTTTTAAGCAAATCTTTATTTATTATTTGACAACCAGTAAATTTAAAATCATTAATTTTTTTCTTTAATAGAATATTATCTTTAAATTCAAAATCTCCATTAAATCTTTTATCAAAACAATATAAATTATTAACAACTAATAAAATATTTTTTATTCTTTGATTAAAGTAAAATTTTTCCATTTCTATTATGGATTTTAAATAAGTTGAATTCCATATAGTGTCAGGATTGATTACTAATAAATCACTTTCATTAGTTGAATTAATTAAATTCAAAGTACCACCTCCTGTTCCTAAAATTGTTTCACCATCTTCAACTATTTCAATTTTTATAGGAAAATTTTTATCTTCAATAAATTGTTTAATTTTTTCTTTTAAATAAAAAACATTAATTTTTATATTTTGAAACTTTAAATTGATTAATAAATTAATAGTATTTTCAAGA
>CACDJC010000026.1 GCA_902552475.1 uncultured Pelagibacteraceae bacterium
TATATTTAATAATTTTACCTGGACTTTCCATAGTTCCTGAAAATAATGATCCTATCATAACAGCATCAGCTCCTGCTGCAATTGCCTTAGCCAAGTCACCAGAAAACTTAATGCCCCCATCTGAAATTATTTTTGTTTTATATTTTCTTAGAGATTTTTTAACATCCATAACTGCACTTAATTGTGGTACACCAATTCCAGCTACTAAACGTGTTGTGCAAATTGACCCTGGTCCTATTCCAACCTTTACAATATCAACTCCATTGTCTGCTAAAAACTCTGCTGCTTTTCCAGTTGCAATGTTACCAACACACAAAGTTGAATTTATCAATTTTTTTTTTATTTTTTTTATAATAGATTGAACTTTTTTTGTATGACCATGAGCGGTATCTATTACTATTAAATCTGTTTTGATCCTTGATAATTCTTCTACTCTTTCAATATCTTGTGTGTTTACTCCAATAGCTGCTCCAACCAAACAGCCACTTTTTTTAACTTTCTGAACTTCATTAATTTGTTTTTTGATTGAAAGATTCCTGTGAATAACTCCAATTCCACCAGATTTTGATATTGCTATGGCCATTTTAGACTCTGTAACAGTATCCATAGCTGATGATAACAATGGTATATTTAAATTTAAATTTTTTGATAATTTGCAGCTCGTAATAGTATCAATTGGTAATATAGAGGAATATTGAGGAATTAGCATTACATCGTCAAATGTTAACGAATCTTTAATGGTACCCATATTTTTTTATATATTTATTAATACAGAAACCAATAGGCCAAAAAGTCTTAATTGTTGTATTATAAATTTTTTAAATTGCTTTATTGATAATTCGATAAATATCTTCTTTTTCGACCAACCCAATCTCTCTAGCAATTTCATTTTTTCCTTTAAAAACAACAATTGTAGACCAGTATTTTATATTTAAACTTTCGGCAATTTCTTTATTTTTTGTTTGATCGTAAAATAAAAATTCAACATTTTTAAAATCTTTTATTGCTTCTGCAAAAATTTTTGATTGAGCTTTACAAGTGCCACAATATTTGTACCAGGAATTAACAACTATAGTTTTGTTTTTTTCTTGTGCACTTTTAAATTTTTGAAATGTAAAGTTGGTGTTTTGTTCAAAAGAAAAAGCTTTTAAAGGCAATAATACAAAAAAGATTATAAAAGATTTTTTAATCATTGAGTTTATTTAACAACTATTTATTTTTTTTCTAGGCTTCATTTTGTTTAGAAGCCTAGAAAATTACTTATATAAAAGGGACTTGTTGCTTTATATTTGTTTTTTTCACGTTTAGGTAGTGTCCATATAGAATAATAGATATGTTATATTTAAATACTTAAAATAATTAAAATATTTACAAAATTTTTTTTTTGAATATTAATATTAATGGGGGTGCCAATTGGCTGAGAAATACCCTTAGAACCTATCCGGTAATTCAGAAAGGGAAAAATGGAACAAAAAATTATCTTAAGTCAATCGTCTTCAATAATTCTCACTTTAACCATAACCATTGTCTTTGTAATTATTGGTCTAATTTATTCAAAGAAATATCTAGGTTTAAACAATTATTTAGTAGCCAACAGATCTGTTGGAACTTTTTCATTAACAACTAGCTTGATTGCTTCAGCGTTAGGTGCCTGGATATTATTTGGACCAGCTTCTGCAGCAACTTGGGGAGGGTTAGGAGCTGTAATAGGATACTCTTTAGGTACTGCATTTCCTCTTTTTGCTTTAATTTACCTTGGAAAGAAATTTAGAAATAATTATCCAAAAGGAAAATCATTAATTGAAGTAATAAGACTTAGATTTGGTTCTAAATTTTTTAAATTAATTTTATTTTTGTCTATTTTTTATATGACTATTTTTTTAATAGCAGAAGTTACTGCGGTATCAATGTTAATTAACTATATTTCTGGTACAGATTTATGGATTACCGCATTAATAATAATTGTCGGATCTCTAGTTTATACTTTATATGGAGGATTGAGAGCTTCTATCTTTACAGACAACATTCAATTTATAATATTTGGATTATTGTTGATAATAGCATTTTTATATTTGATTTCATTCAATTCAAATGAATTTAACTTTGAGCATATTAAACTTAATAAACCAAATTTGTTGAGTTCAAATTATATTCCCAATTTCACTGCTGGATTAACTTTTTTTATTGCAGTAGCTGCAACCAATCTTTTTCACCAAGGAAACTGGCAAAGAGTTTATGCTGCAAAAAATGATAAAGTTTTAAAAAATAGCTTAATTATTTCTTTTATAATCATAATACCAATTGTATTTATGATGGGTTTTTCAGGTTTAATTGCAGTATCAAATGATGCTTTAGTAGTTCCTGATCTTGCTTTCTTTTCTTTGTTATTAAAAGAAAATGTACTTTTTTTATCAGTTATAATTGTAGCGCTTGCTATTTCATTAACTGTTAGCAGTATTGATACTTTGGTAAACGCTATTTCAAGTCTAATTATCGTAGACGGAAATAAGATTATAAAATTTAAAGGCAATTATTTAATATTATCTAAGCAAATAATTATTATTATCTCTTTAATATCATTTTTTGTTGCATCAAAAGGCTTAAGCATTTTGTATTTATTTTTACTTGCTGATTTATTCTGCTGTGCAGCCGTATTAACTGTATTTTATAGCTTCTACTCAAAATCATTTAATGAAAAAAAAGCTATAGTTTCAACTATAATTGGTTTTGTAGGGGGAATTCTATTATTTCCAAGTCTTGATTTTTCAAAATCACTACTTGTAGGTATAATTTTTCCTGTAGATTTTTTCCCAATGTTTGTTTCACAATCCCTCTTATTTTGTTCATTTTTCGTAGCAACCTTTTTGCCTATAATATCTTGGAGACTTAAATAATTTAAATTTGCAAGAGATTGATATAATCAATATAATTATTTCCAATGTTTAGTTTTATTTTACCATTTATAGTTTTAATACTTGTGGTTGTATTCATTCATGAATATGGACACTATTATTTTGCCAGAAGATATGGAGTAGGTGTTACCGATTTTTCAATAGGTTTTGGTAAAGAAATATTTGGTTGGAATGATAAGTCAGGAACCAGATGGAAAGTTTGCTGGATACCCTTAGGAGGATATGTAAAATTTTTTGGTGATAGAAATGTATTTTCTCAAGCAGATCAAGAAGAATTATTAAAAAAATACAACAAAGAAGATCAACACAAACTTTTTGTAACAAAACCATTATACCAAAGATCTTTGATTGTTTTAGGAGGACCTTTGGCTAATTTTATATTAGCTGTATTTATTTTTTTATTTATTTATATGTTTGCAGGTAAAGATTTTACTCCAGCTGTAATCGACGAAGTTCAAAAAGATAGCCCAGCCCAAATTTCTGGTATGCAAAAAAATGACACTATAATTGAAATTGATAATACTAAAGTTGAAAGCATACTAGAAGTTTCTAAATTAATTATGATGTCAACTTCTGAATATATTGATTTTAAAGTTTTAAGGTATGATCAAGAAATACTCTTAAAAGTTAAACCAAATATAATTCAAGCAGAAGATAATCTTGGAAATAAAATTAAAAAAAGAGTGGTTGGTATTAAAATAAAACCCTATAATAATAAAATTAATCATATTAAATTAGGACCCGCGAAAGCATTAATAGAGTCCTTTAAAGAAGTTTATTTTGTAACCTCCTCTTCTATTAAATATTTAGGATCAATGTTTACTGGCACTGGAGATAGCACTCAACTAGGCGGTCCTATTAGGATAGCAAAAATTTCTGGTCAAGTTGCTGAATTTGGAATTCTACCCTTTATTAGTATGATGGCTTATATTTCAATAAGTCTAGGACTAATTAACTTATTTCCAATACCATTATTAGATGGCGGTCATCTCATGTTTTATGCTTTTGAAAAAGTTTTAGGTCGTCCATTAAGTCAAAAAACGCAAGAAGGTTTTTTTCGAATCGGGATGTTTTTATTGTTAACTTTAATGTTTTTCGCAACTTTCAACGATCTAAAAGATTTAGGCTT
This sequence comes from uncultured Pelagibacteraceae bacterium, assembly GCA_902552475.1. Classification (GTDB taxonomy): domain Bacteria; phylum Pseudomonadota; class Alphaproteobacteria; order Pelagibacterales; family Pelagibacteraceae; genus Pelagibacter. The sequence goes on from CACDJC010000026.1 coordinate 4,042, forward strand.
ATTTTAAAGGATTTTTTAACTTCTAAAAACCCATATAAATCAACACGTTTTTACAACTATATATAGTGGTTATTAAATATTTATACACAAAAAAAAAGCTTGAATTATCAATGATTTTGTTAAGTATGAATTTATAACCTTTAAAACCGGAGCTAAAATGAACAAAAAACAATTAATTGCTAAACTAGCTGGTTCTTTAAATCAAAGTAAAGCTGATGCTGAGCGTACTTTTGATACAATTACCAACACTATTCTGGATGCATTAAAAGGTGATGATTCAGTTAAAATCGCTGGTTTTGGTACCTATAAAGTCGCTAAGAGAAAGGCAAGAATTGGTCGTAATCCAAGAACGGGAGAACAAATTCAAATCGCTGCTTCTCAAAAGGTAAAATTTTTACCTGCTAAAGCGCTTAAAGAAGTTTTTAATAAGTAAACTTTTTTCTAACAGCCTTTGTTAAATTAAATTTTAATAAAGGCTGTTACTATATGCAATAACTGCATAGCTATTTTTCATAACAATCATTAGTTTTTATTTTTATTAAAATTATAAACACACCTTTAAATAATGGAGGTTAAATGTTTAGACATTTTAAAAAATTAGTTGGTCCTTTAGTTAGTCTATTTTTCTTTCTAAATATGACCAGCGTAGGTTATGCTGAATCAACTGTTTCAGCAGAGGTCGGTTTCATATTTAATACATTTCTTTTTTTAGTTTGTGGATTCCTAGTAATGTTTATGGCTGCAGGTTTTGCGATGCTAGAATCGGGTATGGTTACATCAAAAAGTGTATCAGTAATATGTGCAAAAAATATAGGTTTATTTTCAATTGCAGGAATAATGTTTTGGTTATTTGGATATAACTTAGCTTATGGAATTCCAGAAGGGGGATATATAGGAAAATTTATTCCATGGTCAGACGCAAGTGCAGTGGATACTGGCTATTCTGATGGTTCAGATTGGTATTTCCAAATGGTTTTTTGCGCAACTACCGTTTCAATAGTATCAGGAACTTTGGCAGAAAGAATTAAATTATGGCCATTCTTTTTTATTTGCAGCAATCTTGTCAGGAATAATTTATCCAATCGTAATGGGTTGGCAGTGGGGAGGTGGTTGGTTAGCAGCAGCTGGTTTCTCAGATTTTGCTGGCTCAACTTTAGTTCACTCAACAGGTGGTGCTGCTGCCTTGGCAGGAGCAATTATTCTTGGTCCAAGACTTGGTAGATTTACAAAATCAGGTGATGCAGCACCAGTAAAACCTTTTGCAGCTTCATCAATACCACTTGTTACACTTGGTATTTTTGTTTTATGGTTAGGTTGGTTTGGATTTAACGGTGGATCACAATTAGCGATGGGAACAGCAGATGATGCAATTGCAGTTTCAACAATATTTATGAATACATTTTTAGCAGGTGCTGGTGGTGTTATGGCTGCAGCAATTGCTACAAGATTAAATTTTGGTAAAACTGATGTAGTACAAATGTTAAATGGTTGTATAGGTGGTTTGGTCGCTATTACAGCAGAACCATTAATGCCGTCACCACTGGCAGCAATTTTAATTGGTGGTGTAGGTGGAATAATAGTTGTATATGGTACTAAATTTTTATTATCAGTAAAAATTGATGATGTGGTTGGTGCTATACCTGCACACTTGTTTGCGGGTGTTTGGGGGACATTAGCAGTTCCAATTACCAACCCTGATACATCATTTGGTCCACAACTTTTGGGAGTAATATCAATAAATGCATTTGTTTTTGTTATAGCATTTATCGTTTGGACAATTATGAAAAATACATTTGGTATTAGGTTAAGTAAAGAAGCCGAGTTGAAAGGTACAGATGTTTCTGAAACAGGCGTGATTGCTTACGCAATAAGAGATTAAAAAATTAACTAGAGTATCTCTCTCCAGTTAGTGAAAAGGCCCCTTAATTGGGGCCTTTTTTTTAAGTAAGGAATATCAGCAAAAGTTAATAATTTTCAATAAATTCAAGTACTTCTTTTGCGTGTCCTATGGCTTTGACATTTCGCCACTCATTTATGATATTATTTTTTTCAATTACAAAAGTACTTCTAATTGTTCCCATGAACTCCCTGCCCATAAATTTCTTTTTTGTCCATACTTTGTAACCTTTTAGAGAAATTTTTTTTTCATCAGACAATAAATCAAACTTAAGTTTAAGCTTCTGGCTCCATTTTTTATGACTTTCTAAACTATCTTTAGATACACCAAAAATTATACAATCATGCTTTTTAAACTTGCTATAAAGTTTATTAAAATCATTAGTTTCTATAGTACAACCACTAGTATCGTCTTTAGGATAGAAATATAGAACTACAAATTTTGATTTTATTTTTTTCAACTCAATAACTACGTCTGAAGTAGATATTAATTTAAAATTAAATGCTTTTTTTTTCATAAAATTTATAGAATTATTTTTTTTTTAGTGTAATAAACTTTTATGACAATAAAATCAGCTAAAACTTTGGTCGCAGATGCTCTTTCTCAAGTCAAAACCATTTCTCCCTCTGAAGCACTAGATTTATCAAACAAAAATGAGTGTAATTTAATTGATATAAGAGATGGAATTGAGTTGCAAAATTTAGGTGAAATAGAAAATTCTTTTCATATTTCAAGAGGATTGCTTGAATTTTCTTTACATCCTGATAGCGCATATGTTCAAAATAACAATTTAGATTTAAATAAAGAAATTGTTCTTTTTTGTGCAGCTGGTGGAAGATCGGCTCTTGCTGCTAAAACTTTAAAAGAAATGGGTTTTGAAAAAGTTTCTCATGTTGAAGGAGGATTCGGAGAAATGTCTAAATCAGGATTTAAAGTAATTAAATAGTTGTCTAATCAAACAAACTTATCCGCTTCGCATAAAAAATTCTTAACATCCAATAAATAAATACTCCTAAAGGTCCAACAAAATAAGTAATTATGATTGGAAAAAATATCAAAAATTTAGGCATATAAAATTTTTGACTGTCTCTAACCATCCAGGATCCACAAAATAAATTTATAGCTATGAAATGTATCCAAAATATCATTAAAAAGAAATCGTTTTCAAATAAGTCTCTTAGATAATATAGTCCAAGATATAAGCTAAAATTTTCTGAAAAATCATATCCAGAAACTAAAAAAGCATAAAGCAAATATAAATACAACGAACCCAAAATAAAAATTGGAAAAATTGATGTCACAAATAAACCACAAATTTTGCTTTGGGGTAAAAATATTAGTATTAACCAAAAAGGTATTATTCCAATATTAATCCACAAATAAATCATTTCTATACTAAAAAATAATGCAATTTGTTCAATCATATTAACTTATATTATAATAATTAAACCAATGATTCCTATAAAAAATAAAAAAAAGCCATTGAAGGTAACAATTGAAGAGATGACTAATTTTGCATTGAATTACGTAGAAAAATTTGCCCCATCAAAACAGCAGCTAAAAATATATTTACTTAAAAAATATTTAAACTCAAAAACACCAAATATTAAAAAAACAGATATATCTGATTTAATAGATATTGTTTTAGAGGATTTGGAAAAATCAAAGTTTATTAATGATAAATTTTATTCAGATTCTAAAGCTAAAAGTTTAATTCAAAGGGGAACTTCAATTAATAAGATAAGAAATTATTTATTCAGTAAAGGCGTTGGTGAAAAATATATTAAAAATACAATAGAAAAAATTAACGAGAAAAATGATGATCAAGATTTTTTTTCAGCAATTAAAATATGTAAAAAAAAACGCATAGGTCCTTCCAGACAAGAAGATAATAGACCTTTATTTTATAAGAAAGATATGGGAGTTTTAGCAAGATCTGGATTTGACTTTGAAGTATCTAAAAGAGTAATGGACCTAGAGAAAGAGGAATATGTGAAAATAATTAGTCTTCTTTAGTTTTTTTATTTTTTTCATTTAAGTAATATTGAATTTTATTTTTAATATAATTTTTAACGAAAACAAAAATAATTAATCCAAAAATCGATACAGAAACAATTATAATTAAAATTATTCTTAATTGATCACTCATTTAAATTATTTTTTCTTTTAATTATCAAACTTGGATTTTTGAAGTTTTCTTTACCATATAAAACATTATTTCCTTCAAAATCAGTAAGCGAGCCGCCAGCATTTTCTATTATTGCATGACCGGCTGCGATATCCCATTCACAAGCTCTTGGTTCTGCAACATAGCCATCAAATTCACCAGTTGCTACAACACAAAATTTAAGTGAACTTTTCATTCTAATATATTCTGTTACACCTAATTTTTTGTGTATTTTTTCTATTTCTGGTTTTAACTTATTCGAATAAGAAACAAATTTTACAGTATTTATTTTAGTTTTTTTTGTACAATCTAATTTCTTAGATTTTCCATTTTTTAATTCAAAAGACGAGCCTTTATCAAAAGTATAAAACATTCTATTTTTTGCAGGTGCAAAAATTAATCCCGCAACTGCTTTTTGATTTAGAATTAGACCTGCATTAATAGTAAATTCTTCTAGATTATTTATATAATCATAAGTTCCATCTATAGGGTCTACTAACCAAAAATCCTTTAAGTTTTTAATTGATTTATTGTGAGATGTTTCTTCAGAGACAATTGGTATATCAGGTGTCAGTTTTAATAGTTTTTGTGTAACTATTTTGTTAACTTCCAAGTCTCCATTGCTAACCGGTGTATTATCTGACTTTAATTTTTTACTTAGTCCTTTTTCTCTAAGGTCTAGTGAAACCTTACCGGCCTCTAAAAATGTTTCGATTAAGTTTTCGATTATTTCTTTAATTTTTAAATCACTCATTATTTTCAACCTTTTCTAATTCGATATTTTTAGCATTTATTACCTTTTTCCCTACATTTTCAAAATTAACTGTAACTTTTTCTTTGATTATTGATTGTATTTGTCCAATACCCCAATTTTTATTAGCTGGATTAATTACTTTGTCACCTGGCTCAAAATCTAAAATCATTTAATTTAACTTATAATAGAAAACGTTATAAATACCATCAAATGAATAAAGAATTAAATTCAATTGGAATAGAAAAAAAACCAAAAGATACAACGGTAGTAGTAGCAATGTCTGGAGGAGTAGACTCTTCTACTGTCGCAGGTATCATGAAAAAAGAAGGCTACAAAGTTATTGGAATAACTCTTAAACTTTATGATGACGGAAAAGAAGTAGCTGAATCAAAACAATGTTGCTCCGGACAAGACATAATGGACGCAAAAAGAGTGGCACATAAATTAAATATTGACCATAAAATACTTTATTACCAAGATAAATTTAAAAAAGGTGTAATAGATAACTTTGTAGAAAGTTACTTGAGGGGAGAAACGCCAATTCCATGTGTTCAATGCAATCAAACTGTAAAATTCAAAGACTTATTTGATGTATCAAAAAATCTGAATGCAGATGCATTAGTTACTGGACACTATGTAAAAAGTATAACAAATTTAAATTTAACTAACATGTATAGAGCAGCTGATGAGAATAGAGATCAAAGTTATTTTTTATTTAATACTACAAGAGAACAATTGAATTATTTAAGATTTCCTTTGGGCGGAATGTTAAAAAATGAAACAAGAGAAATTGCAAAAAAACTTGATTTAAATGTTGCCGACAAACCAGATAGTCAAGACATATGTTTTGTTCCAAATGGTAATTACTCATCTGTGATAGAAAAATTTAAACCTGACTCATTTAAAAAAGGAAATATAAAAAATATTGAAGGAAAAATTATAGGTGTACATGATGGAATCATAAATTTTACCATTGGTCAAAGAAAAGGAATCAAAGTTGCAGATAAAGAGGCTTTATATGTAATTAAAATAGATCCAGAAAAAAACGAAATAGTTGTTGGACCAAAAAAAAAACTTGGTAAAAAAGTAATTGATTTAAGAAATATTAATTTATTAGACGACAAATCTGTTTTTAATGATAAAATAAAGGTAAAAGTTAGATCTACTGGAAAACTTTTAGACGCAACTATAAATATAATTGGTGAAAATAAAGCAAAAGTGAATTTAGATGAATTTGAAAATGGAATTTCACCAGGACAGGCATGCGTTTTTTATAAATCCGATAAATATGGAGAAAGAATATTAGGCGGTGGCTGGATAACTTAATTTTCTTTGAGTGATAAAAAAACTAAGTAAAAATAAAACTGAACTAAAAAAAAATAATTCCAAGAAATAATATTTTTTATCTCCGGAAAACTATCAATTTTAATGATTAAAATTGGCAAAAGAATTATTCCAGATATTATCAAAAATGACGATAAGTAAAATTTTATTTTTATTATTTTTAGGAAAAACAATCTTTTAATTTTTTCTTTATTTTTTAAAAGTAATTTACTTTCAAAAAATTGAGTTAAAACGATAAATAAAATATAAATGTAAATACCTATCCTTTTAAAAAAAGAATAAATTTCACTTTCTCCCAAAAATGTTATGTATAATGCTAAAAATAGCACTGAAACCAAAGCTATCCAGAATATAAATTTACTTTCAATTTTTATAGATTTTATTTTTAAAAAATAATTATACCAATAATATGCTAAAATTAGACTATATAAGTACATCATTGGTTTAAAAAAAAATTTAACAGGCTCATATCTTCCAACCCTAGATATTGATGTGCAGCCTTCAAAATTAGGGATACATGATGCTACAAGGTTTAATTTGATAGAAATTATGTAAGATATTATTACTGTTATAATAGGCAATAAAAAACAAGTCATTGAAAGTAATTTCAACTTGTTTTTCATTTAAATTTTTTGAGAATTATTTTTTCTTATTTTTTTTTCTAGCTCTTCTTTTTTTTGAGCCCATTTTCCTACGGCCTCGATGTTTTTTAGGGTATCCCATAATCTCCTTAGTTTTACTATTTTATTGACTTATTTCATGGATATAGCATTGTCACCAGAATAGATCAATTTTTTTATGAGCAACTCAATAAAGACTTATTTAAAACATACTGCAAAAGATTTTCATAATCAGTCTGTAAATCCACCCGTTGTAAGAGCCTCAACTATAATCTTTAAATCTATGCAAGATATAAAAAAAACTCAAAATAAATATTTAAAAAACCCTGTTAGTGGAAATTTTGATTATGGAAGACAAGGAACACCAACAACATATGCTTTGCAACAAATTTTAAGGAAGCTTGAAGAATGTTATAAAGTATACTTAACGCCAACAGGTTTTGGTGCAGTTTTCTTAGCAGTATTAAGTGTAGTTGAACCTGAAGATGAGGTACTTGTTACAGACTCTGTTTATTCACCGACTAGACTTCTTACTGAAAATTATTTGAAAAAATTTAATATCAAGGCTATTTTTTATGACCCAAGCAATTTTAACGATTTAAAATCAAAAATAACAAAAAAAACCAAACTTATTTTTGTAGAAAATCCTGGAAGCAATACTTTTGAATTTCAAGATTTGTCAAAAATTATTAAAATAGCTAAAAAAAATAATATTTATACAGCAATAGATAATACTTGGGGAACGCCTTATCTTTTAAAACCAATAAAGTTAGGTTTTGATATGTCAATTGTTTCAGCAACAAAATATTATTCAGGCCACTCTGATGTAATGGGTGGAAGTTTAGCCATAAATAAAAAAGTTTTTAAATTAGTTGAATCAACAAATAAGGTAGCCGGTCTAAGATTGGGGCCAGATGATGCTTATTTGATTTTACGAGGAATAAGAACATTGGACGTTAGATTGGATAAACATCAAGAAAATGCGTTAAAGGTTGCAAATTATTTATCTAAACAAAAAAAAATTATTAAAGTTTTTTATCCTTATAAAAAAGGAAGCAATAATTATAAATTTTGGAAAAAATATTATTCTGGTGCATCTGGCTTATTGGGCTTTAAAATAAAATCAAAAAATAAGAATTCAGTATTAAAATTTGTTAATTCATTGAAATTATTTGGATATGGTTTTAGTTGGGGTGGTTTTGAAAGTTTAGCTTTATATCAAGCTCATGATGCTCTTGGAA
>CACDJC010000027.1 GCA_902552475.1 uncultured Pelagibacteraceae bacterium
TACCACCATTTGAAACTTTAGAAGCTGTTCAGATGGGTATTATAGATGCAGACATTACATCTCCTGCGTATTTTGCTGGAAGAGATCCAGCTATACCTTTGTTAGCAGATCTAATTGGTGCATATAGAAACTGGTTTGAAGCTGCAACTTGGTGTGAATATGGCGGAGGTAAAGAGCTTTATCAAAAAATGTATGATAATTTTGGAGCTCAGTTTGTTGGATGTCCTAACGCAGGTATAGAGTCTGTTGCTTCTAAGAAGCCGATATATAAAATTGAGGACTTCAAAGGTGTAAAAATGAGAGCACCAACAGGAACTGCTACATCTTTATTAAAAGAGATGGGAGCTTCACCGGTTAATTTAGCTGGAGGAGAAGTTTACAACGCACTTGAAAAAGGTGTTGTAGATGCTGCTGACTTATCTGATTATGTTGCTAATAAATCTTTAGGACTTCATAAAGTTGCTAAATATGCTTTAGTTGATTTCCATTCAATGCCAGTATTATCATTTACGGTAAATAAAGCAAAATGGAATGCTCAACCAAAAGACGTACAAGCGATTTTAACTATGGCTACTAGAGATATGGGAACTCAAATTAACATGAGACAGCTTATGTTAAGAGGACCAGCTGAAAAAGATGATCTAGAGAACCATGGAGTAACAATTATCAATTGGTCTGATGAAGAAAGAAAAAAAATGAGAGCTATGGCTGCAAAAATTTGGGAAAAAGAGTCCAAAAAAAGCGATTTTGCAAAATTAGCTTATGACAACCAAGTTGGATACTTACGTACAATTAGGATGTTAGATTAATAATTTAATTTAAAGCAGCCAGTGAATTTTATTGGCTGCTTTAATTATTTAAATGAATTTCTTAAAATATCCTCTTAAAATAATTAATAATATTTCTTTATCTTTAGGATATTTTGCATCAACTTTTTATTTATTTATTGTTTTTTTTACTACTTATGAAGTGTTCATGAGGTATATTTTGGACAAGCCTACAATGTGGGTATTTGAAACATGTGTGTATCTATCGGGATCTGCGATTTGTATGGCTGGTCCATTTGTAACTAAAGAACAGTCACATATTTCGATAACTACTATTCTTAATCAATTACCAAAAAAATTAAGGAAAAATATCATAACTTTTAATTTGGTTTTTGCTTGTGTTGTATGTTTTGTTCTTTCTTACGCGTGTTTTCCTTGGGGGTGGGCAGCTTTTTTAAACGGAGAAACAAGCGGAACTGGAATGGACTCATATGGACCAGCATTGGTTAAACCAATGATCGGAATAGCCTCTTTTTTAATGGGTCTTCAGTTTATTGTTAATATTATTAATCATTTAAAAAACGATACAAATAAAGACTAATATGGATATACCAGTAGAAACAGCCACACTAGTAATGCTTGGATCTATGATCTTCCTAATGATGTTAGGTTTGCCACTAGCATTTATTACTATGTCTATAGCCTTGGTTGGAGCGGTTGTTTTCATTGGACCAAACGCCTTACCTCTTGTTGCTTCAAGAATGTATAGCCTTATTACAGAATACACTCTTGTTGCAGTTCCATTATTTATATTGATGTCTACATTTATGGAAAAATCTGGGATTGCCCGCGACTTATTTGATGCAATGTCTGTTTGGGGTAATTCGATTCCTGGAGGAGTTGGTGTTCAAACTATGGTGGCAGCAGTATTTTTAGCAGCAATTACGGGTATAGCTGGTGGTGAACTATTGATGTTAGGTTTAGTTGCTTTACCTCAATTACTTAGATTAAATTATAACAAACATATGTCGGTAGGTTTGATATGCGTGGGAGGAGGGTTAGGTACAATGATACCTCCTTCAATTATTTTAATCTTTTTTGCATTGGAAGCTGGAGTTCCAACAGGAGATTTATTTTTAGCATCTTTCATACCAGGTTTCATGTTAGCATTATTTTATATAATTTATATTGTGACTGTATGTTACTTGGATCCTTCTAAAGGGCCCACTAGAAGAAAAGAGGATTTACCTTCATTATCAGAGAGAATAAAACTTCTAAAAAAATTGATTGCTCCTGGTTTAATAGCAACATGGATCATGGTTAGTATTTATGGTGGTATAGCAACAGTTACCGAAACTGCAGCAACTGGAGCATTAGCAGCATTAGCAATTGGAATAAAAAGAAAAAAAGTTAATTTCAATTTTTTGAGAGAATGCCTTTCTTATACTTTAAGCGTTACCGGAAGATTATTTTGGTTAACCATGGGTTCTACAAGTTTAATAGGAGTATTTAGTATTATGGGGGGTACTACATATTTAAAAAATTTAATCTTAGGATTGCCATTTGAACCACTCGGTATAGTTTTAACAATGATGGCTGTTCTAATAATCTTAGGAATGTTTATGGATTGGATAGGTATTTTGTTGCTCACATCACCTATTTTTGTTCCTATAATTATTCAACTTGGCTTTAGCCCGATATGGTATGGAGTTTTATTTAGTTTAAATATGCAGATATCTTTTGTATCTCCACCTTTTGGTCCAGCATGTTTTTACATAAAAAGTGTTGCACCACCTCAAATTAGTATCTTTGATATTTTTAGAGGAGTTTTGCCATTTATAGCTCTTCAAATATTAGCTGTAACTATTATAGTATTGTTCCCTGAAATAGCATTATTTTTACCAAATTTGATCAATGGTTAAATTATTTATATAGAATTAATAGTTAAATTATTTATATAGAATTAATAGTTAAATTATTTATATAGAGTTATGCATATTGGAATTGATCTTGGCGGAACAAAAACAGAATCTATCATTATAGATGAAAATGGAAAAGAAATTGAAAGATTAAGAAAAAATACTCCCAAAAATTATAATGGTACTTTGGATACAGTGTGTGAACTAGTAAAATATTTAGAAGACAAACATAAAAAAAAATGTAGTATTGGCGTTGGATCTCCGGGTGCTTTATCCAAAGAAACAGATTGTATTAAAGGAGGAAATTCAACTTGGCTTAACGGAAGACCTTTAAAAAAAGATATTGAATTAAGATTAAATAGAAAAATTTTTTTTGAGAATGATGCTAACTGTTTTGCCTTATCAGAAGCCTATGATGGTTCAGGAAGTAAACATGAAATTGTTTTTGGAGTAATAATTGGAACAGGTGTTGGAGGTGGGTTAGTTATTAATAAAAAAGTAATAAATGGTTTTAATAATATTACAGGCGAATGGGGACATAACCAAATGCCGATAGGATCTAATGATAAATGGAATAGACATGATTGCTATTGTGGAAAAAAAGGTTGTATAGAAACATTTTTATCTGGTCCAGGTTTTTCAAAGCATTACTTTGACATGTATAATATTAAATTAGATGCAAAAATAATTCAGGAAAATGCAAACAATGGAGACGAAAAAGCTTTAGAATTCATTTTTCAATATTTGGATTATTTGGCTAGAGGATTGGCACAAGTCATAAATATTATTGATCCAGGTGCAATTGTTTTAGGAGGTGGAGTGTCTAATATGAAACAAATTTATGGAAATATTAATTCAAAATTAAAAAAATATGTTTTTAGCGATACAGTAAATACAGAAGTTGTTAAAAATACATTTGGAGACTCAAGCGGTGTAAGAGGTGCTGCAGATCTTGGAAGATAATCAATTTAAAGTTGTATAATTATTCATTGCACTCTTGCGCATAATCCATCTATAATTGTTTTTTATAAGTTAACTTAAAATAACAATTATAGAGGGAAATATATGAAAAAAATATTAATCGCTTTAATCGCTTTTGCATTTACTTCTACTTCTTCTTTTGCGGGACCTAAAATTGAGGTTTTGCATTGGTGGACTTCAGGTGGTGAAGCAGCTGCTCTTAAAGTATTAAAAGACGATTTCGCTGCTAATGGTGGTGAATGGATGGATATGCCTGTAACTGGTGGTGGTGGAGATGCTGCTAACGTTGCATTAAAAGCAAGAATAGTTGCTGGTGATCCTCCATCTGCTTCTCAAATTAAAGGACCAACTATTCAAGAGTATGACCAAGAAGGTGTAGTTGCACCTTATAATATTGATGCAATTGCTCAATCAGAAGGTTGGGATAGTTTATTAGATCCAATGATTGCTGCAGTTCATAAATGTCAAAATAATAGCGGTCCATATTGTGCCGCACCTGTAAATATTCATAGAATTGATTGGTTGTGGGCTAACAAAGCTGTATTCGATGCAAACGGCATTTCAGTTCCAACTTCTTGGGATGAATTAAATACTGCTGCTGAAAAATTAAAAGCCGCTGGAGTAATTCCATTCGCTCATGGTGGTCAAGCTTGGCAAGATGCTACAGTGTTTGAAGCAGTTGCAATGGGTATAGGTGGAAATAACTATTACAAAAACTGTTATGTAGATCTTAAAGAAAATTGCTTAAGAAGTGAAACAACAGTAAAAGTTTTTGATCAAATGAGAAAGCTACAAAGCTATACTGACGAAGGTAGTCCAGGAAGAGACTGGAACGTTGCTACTGGAATGGTTATCGAAGGAAAAGCTGGTTTCCAAATAATGGGTGACTGGGCAAAAGGTGAATTTACAGCTGCTGGTAAAAAGCCAGGCGTAGATTATTATTGTGCAGCAACTCCATCTAACAATGGATATTTGTACAATGTTGATAGTTTTATATTCTATAAAACTAGCGACCCAGACAAGCAAGCGGGACAAAAATTATTGGCTAAACTTATGATGGGTAAAAACTTTCAAAAAGTTTTTAACTTATACAAAGGATCAATTCCTGCTCGTTTAGACGTACCAATGGATGAGTTTGATCAGTGTGCTAAAACATCTAACGCCGATATTAAAACTGCTGGTGAAAAAGGTGGATTAGTTCCAAGTTTTGCTCATGGTATGGCTCAAGGCAATACAATGAAAGCTGCTCTTCAAGATGTAATTACTGAGCACTTTAATTCAAATATGTCTTCTGTTGATGCAGCAAATGCTTTAGCTGACTCAGTTTTAGATAATATGTAAAAATATAAAAATTAAGGCCACCTATTTCTTAGGTGGCCTTTTTTTTAATCAAAATTAAAAAATATTTATAATGCTCAAGTGGCTTGAAAAAAATTTACCTAAAATAGTAATGGCCCCCGCTGTTGGTTTAATAGGTTGGTTTGTTTATGGATTTGTGCTTTGGACTTTATATATATCTTTTACAAATTCAAAAATTTTACCAAAATATGAATTATGGGGTGTTGGTCAGTACATTAAACTTTGGGGTTCTAGGAAATGGCTCATTGCAGTAGATAATTTACTTATTTTTACAGCATTATTTTTAATTTTTTGTGTTGTGATTGGAATTATTCTTGCAATATTTTTAGATCAAAAAATTAGAGCAGAAGGTGTTTTAAGAACAATTTATCTATATCCAATGGCTTTATCCTTTATTGTTACTGGAACCGCTTGGAAATGGATTTTAAACCCAACACTTGGTATCCAAAAAATGTTTATTGATTGGGGTTTTGAAAATTTTACTTTTGATTGGTTGGTTAATAGAGAAATGGCTATTTATACGATTGTTATTGCAGGGGTTTGGCAATCTGCGGGGTTTGTCATGGCATTATTTTTGGCAGGATTAAGATCAGTTGAAGATGAAATTGTTAAGGCAGCAAAAATAGATGGTGCAAATCTGTTTACTGTCTATTGGAAAATTTTACTTCCAATGATGAGACCGGTATTTTTTACAAGTTTTGTAATTTTAGTTCATATATCCATTAAAAGTTATGACCTCATAGTAGCACTGACACAAGGTGGGCCAGGTATATCTACAACTATGCCAGCTCTATATATGACACAAACTGCATTTCATAAAAGTCAAGTAGGTTTATCCGCAGCAAGTGCGATGATGATGTTTATGGCGGTGGCAGCGGTAATTATTCCATATTTATATTCAGAATTAAGGAGAGAAAATGCAAGGTAGTTTACAATCATCTTCTTATAAACAACTTGAGCAAAAGTCTAAATATACAAATATTTTTTTGAGATGGTTTTTATACTTTGTGTTAATTCTTTTTGCGTCTTATTTTATTTTTCCACTGTATGTGATGATTGTAACTTCTTTAAAAACGATGGAAGAAATTCGTCAAGGAACACTTTTAACTTGGCCAAGTGGATTAAATTTTGACTCATGGGCAGTTGCATGGGGCGGCAGAGGATATGGAGCAGGTGATACCTATTTAAAACCATATTTTTGGAATTCAATTAAGATGGTTGTGCCAGCTGTATTTTTCTCAACTTTTATTGGAGCAATGGCTGGATACGTTTTAACAAAATGGAGGTTTAAGGGAGACAAATGGGTTTTTCTTTTCTTATTGTTTGGTTGTTTTATTCCATATCAAGCAATATTATTACCCATGGCTAGAACTCTTGGAGTTTTAGGAATATCAAATTCAGTAATTGGACTAGTATTGGTCCATACGGTTTACGGAATTCCATTTACAACTTTATTTTTTAGAAATTTTTATGTTTCAATTCCTTCTGAATTGGTCAAAGCTGCTAGAATTGATGGAGCGGGATTTTTTAAAATATTTTTTAAAATTTTACTACCAATATCAAAACCAATTATTGTTGTAACAGTAATCTGGCAATTCACACAGATTTGGAATGATTTCTTGTTTGGATCAACTTTCTCATTTGGAGAAGCAGCTCCAATTCAAGTAGCTTTAAATAACATGGTTTTATCAAGCACAAGTGTTAAAGAATACAATGTAGATATGGCTTCTGCTATAATTGCAGGTATTCCTACACTTATTGTTTATGTTTTGGCGGGTAAATATTTTATTAGAGGATTAACCTCAGGAGCAGTGAAAGGATAAAAATGAAAACATTAAAAATTGAAGAATTATCAAAAAACTTTGGAGCAACTGAAGTTTTAAGAAAAATTAATTTAGAAATAGATGAGGGAAACTTTTTGGTTCTTTTGGGACCCTCAGGCTGTGGAAAATCAACACTTTTAAATATTATTGCAGGTTTAGAGACAATCAATGAAGGCAATGTTTACATAGATGATTACAATGTAAGTAAAGTGGAACCAAAAGACCGTAACATTGCAATGGTTTTTCAATCATATGCATTGTACCCATCTATGAATGTACGTGAAAATATGATTTTTGGCCTTAAACAAGCAAAAGTATCAAAAGAAAAAATAGAAGAACAGCTAGGAAAAGTATCAAAATTTTTACAAGTTGACGCTTTATTAGAAAGAAAACCTTCTCAGTTATCTGGAGGACAAAGACAACGTGTAGCAATTGGCAGAGCACTTGTAAGAGAGCCAAGAATATTTTTATTTGACGAGCCTTTATCAAATCTAGATGCAAAATTAAGGGTTGAAATGAGAAGAGAAATTAAAAAACTCCATCAACAGCTTAAAACAACAGTGGTTTATGTAACTCACGATCAAACAGAAGCTATGAGTTTAGGTACCAATATTGCAATCATGAATCATGGTGTAATTCAGCAGAATGATACACCAGAAAATATATACAACAAACCTAGCAACACATTTGTAGCAGACTTTATTGGTTCCCCTTCTATGAATTTGATTAAAGGAAATCTTAAACAAAGTTCAGATAAAATTTCATTTGTTGTAAATGGATCAAATTTAGAAATTCCTATTAATGGATATGATTTTAAAGAAAAATCTAATTTGAATAATAAAGAAGTTTTTTTTGGAATTAGACCAGAGCATATATTTTTTAAAAAATCTAATGATACTGATTTTGAGATTACTTTAAGAGCAGATTTAAGTGAGTATATAGGTCATGAACAAATAATGACTTTTAATTATGAAAATCAAGAAGTGTTGGCAAAATTTCCTTCAACAATTAAAATTGAATTGTCAAAAGATACAAAATTATATTTTGATTTAACTCAACTTTCGTTATTTGATGCTAAAACGGAGGAGAGAATATAAATGAAAGTTAAATATTTCGATTTAAAAAATAAAAGAGTTTTTATTACAGGGGGTGGTTCTGGAATTGGTGCTTCCATAGTTGAACATTTTTGTGAACAAGAATGTGAAGTTTATTTTGTAGATATAAATATTAAAGAGTCTAAAAAATTAATATCTAATTTAAAAAAAAAGAAAATTAAGATACCGTATTTTATTGAATGTAACCTTCTTAAAATTAAAAAACTCCAGGGTATTATAAAAAAAATAGTAAAATCTAAAGGTCCTATTGATATTTTAATTAATAATGCAGCTAATGATGACAGACATACAACAGATCAAGTAGATGAAAAATATTGGAATAATAGAATGGATGTAAATTTAAAACATTTTTTCTTTACTATAAAATCAGTTCTTAATGGAATGATTAAAAATAAAAGTGGATCTATAGTAAATTTAAGTTCAGTCTCGTGGATGATGGGAGAAGGAGATAAGGTTGCCTACGAAACAGCAAAGTCAGCAGTAATTGGTCTAACAAGATCATTTGCAAGAGAATTTGGTAAGTACAATATTAGATGTAATTCTGTTACACCTGGATCTATTGCAACAGAAAGACAAATTAAACATTGGCTTACACCAAAATATAAGAAATTCATTTTAGACAAACAATGTTTAAAACGTCAGTTAAAACCTAGCGATGTGGCCAATCTTGTTTTATATCTCTCCTCCGATGTTTCATCAGGATGTACAAAACAAAATTTCATAGTTGATGCTGGAATTACATAAAAGATATTTAATTGACTATAAAATCATCATTAATTAAAAATAAATATTTAAAAGTTAAAACTTTGAATATAGGGGCCTCACTTTACGAAGTTAGTTTTAGTAAAAACAATTTAATTTTAAATTTAGGTAGTATTAAAAACTATAAAAAAAAACATCCATATGTTGGTTCAACCTGTGGAAGATACGCAAATAGAATTTCACAAGCTCAATTTTATATAAAAGGAAAAAAATTTAATTTAATAAAAAATGAAAAATCAAATACTCTTCATGGAGGAAAGAAAGGTTTTGATAAAATTATATGGAAGATACATTATCACTCTAAAGAAAAAATAATTTATATCCTTAAGTCAAAACATTTAGATCAGGGTTTTCCAGGAAATCTTGAGGTTTTCTGTGAATATAAATTGAATAAAAATGAGTTAGTTTTATCGTATTATTTTCAATCTGATAAATATACACACGTTAATTTAACAAATCATTGTTATTGGAATTTTAATAAAAGAAAAAGTATTAAAATTTTTAACCATGATTTAAAAATCAATTCAAGTTATTATCTACCAGTTGATAAACAAAATATTCCACTAGGTTACAAAAAAAAAGTTATAAATAATGATTATGATTTTTTAAGGCTTTCAAATTTAGGTTATAAAACATTATTTGGAAATAAACCTTACGATATTAATTATATTACAGGTAGTAAAAAAAAACATTTTGTTGCTTGTTTAGTTAACAAAACCTCAAAAATTAAAATGAAAATATTTTCAAATCAACCAGGATTGCAATTGTATACAGGACATAAATTAAATTTTAAATCTAAACAAAAAAAATTATCAGCTTTCCAAGGCTTGTGTTTAGAAACACAACATTTTCCGAATTCACCTCATCAAAAAAATTTTCCTAGTACTCTAGCTTTACCAAACAAAAAATATAGATTATTTACAAATTATAAATTTGAAAAAATTATATAAAAATGAAAGTTAAATATTTTGATTTAATTAATAAAAAAATTTTTATAAGTGGAGGAGCTGATGGCATAGGCTCTTCTATAGTAGAGCATTTTTGTGAACAAGGAGCCGAAGTAATATTTATTGATATAAACGAAAAAAAAGCAAAAGAGTTAATAAAAAATATAAAAAAAAAAAAATTTAACTTACCAAAATTTTTTAAATGCAATGTTTTAAATATAAAAAAATTACAAAAAATCATTCATGAATATGGACCATTTGATACATTGGTTAATAACGCTGGAAACGATCAAAGACATTCAATAAATGAAATTACGCAAAAATATTTTAAAAATAGATTTGATACAAATTTAAAACATTATTTTTTTTCTGCAAAAGCTGTAAAAAAAGGTATGATAAAAAACAATGGTGGCTCAATAATTAATCTATCATCAATATGTTGGATTAGAGGTGCGCCAGGATTTATTTTGTATTCATCAGCAAAATCTGCAATTTTTGGGTTAACTAGATCATTGGCTAGAGAATTGGGAAAATATAATATTAGAGTGAATTCAGTTTCACCAGGATCGATTGCAACAGAAAGACAAGTTAAATTATGGCTGAAACCTAAATTAAAAAAAGAAATTAAATCACTTCAATCATTAAATAAACAACTTATGCCAAAAGATGTATCCAGCATGGTCTTATATCTTGCTTCAGATGTCTCTTCAGGATGCACAAAACAAAATTTTATTGTAGATGCTGGAATAACTTAATATTAATTAAATATTATAAATTAAATGAAAAAGAAGAATTTAAGAAGCGCTCAGTGGTTCAATAATCCAAAAGATCCTGAGATGACTGCGTTGTATCTAGAAAGATATTTAAATTATGGATTAACAAGAAAAGAGCTTCAATCAGGAAATCCAATTATTGGAATTGCTCAATCAGGTAGTGATTTATCTCCTTGCAATAGACATTTTCTATCTTTAAGCAAAAGAATTAAAGATGGAATTAGAAGAGCTGGAGGTATTCCTATGGAATTTCCAACGCATCCAATACAGGAAACAGGCAAGAGACCCACGGCTATGTTAGATAGAAATTTATCATACTTATCAATGGTAGAGGTTTTATACGGATATCCAATCGATGGAGTCGTATTAACAACTGGATGTGATAAAACTACTCCTGCAGCTTTAATGGCAGCTGCAACAGTAAACTTACCTGCTATCGTTTTATCCGGTGGACCAATGTTGGATGGGAATTACAAAGGTAAGTTAGCAGGATCAGGAACAATTGTTTGGGAAGCTAGAAAACTTCTAAGTAAAGGAAAAATTAATTATGATGAATTTATGGATATGGTTTCAGCAGCAGCACCAAGTATCGGCCATTGTAATACAATGGGAACAGCATCGTCAATGAATTCTGTAGCAGAAGCATTAGGAATGTCTCTGCCTGGATGTGCTGTAATACCCGCTCCTTACAGGGAGAGAGAACAAATTTCTTTTGATACAGGAAAAAGAATTGTTGGGATGGTACATGAAGATCTTAAGCCATCTAAAATTATGACTCGTAAAGCTTTTGAAAATGCAGTTATTGTAGCAAGCGCTATTGGAGGGTCAAGCAATTGCACAACACATTTAACTGCTATTGCTAAACACATCGGTATTAAATTTGATTTATCTAATTGGCAAAAATTAGGACATGAAATTCCTTTATTAGTAAATTGTCAGCCAGCAGGTGAATATTTAA
>CACDJC010000028.1 GCA_902552475.1 uncultured Pelagibacteraceae bacterium
TAAATTAAGCTCATTAATCAACTTATTGTCCAATTTTCTCTTCTCTTTGAGTTCAAAAACTAATTTCTCGTCATATTTTTGAAAAAGCAATTTTACATTAGTTTTTCCATCTATTTTGCTTAGTGATTTTAATTTATCCATTTGTTCAATATTGGAAAATTTGAAAATAATATTTTCAATAGGTTTGTTGATAACTTCTTTTAATAATACAATTTTCTTAACATTGATTCTTTTTTGATTTTTACTTTCACCATTAAAACTTTTAACTAAAGTTATCATTATTGAATTTCCCTCAATTAAAAGATCTCTATTGGACTCAAAAATATCTGAAAATATAAATATTTCAAAAACAGATGATAAATCTGAGAATTTTAAAATTGCATAAGAATTTCCTTTTTGAGTTTTTTTTTCTTGTACTTTTAAGATTGTGCAAGCAATATTTGAACTTAAATTATTTTTATCTGATTCAAATTCATCATAGCTTAATATATTATATTGTTTAAAGATCGTCTTATATTGATTCAATGGATGATCTGATATAAAAAAACCTAATGTTTCAAATTCTTTTGATAATTTGATATCTAAATTCCAATCCTCAACTATTTCAACAAAATTTTGTTCTTGTTCGTCTTCATCGCTAAAAAGATTAATTTGATTTAATATTTTGTTTTCAAAAAATATTTTTTGAATTTAAAATCATATTTGGAATTGAGTTGAATAAAGATTTTCTGTTATCTAATAACTTGTCAAAAGCACCAGATTTAACCAGACCTTCTAGTTGTAATTTATTAATATCTTTTGGATTCACTCTGTTAATAAAATTTGAAATATTTTTAAATCTACCGTTTTTTTCTCTTTCTTTAACGACATTAGATATTGCTTCATAACCAACGTTTTTAATTGATCCGAGCGCATAATAAAAATTCTTTCCGTCTGAAAAAAAATCTGCTCTACATTCGTTTATATCAGGTCTAACTATATCTATATTAAGTCTTTTTAATTCCTCATAAAATTCACTTAATTTATTTTGATTAGATAATTCCATTGACATCGAAGCTGCAAAAAATTCATGAGGATAATACGTTTTAAGAAATGCTGTTTGATAAGCTATCACGGCATACGCAGCTGCATGACTTTTATTGAACCCGTACTCTGCAAAAGGTTCTATTTTTAAAAAAATTCCTGCTGCAATTTCTTTACTTATATTATTTTTATAAGCACCTTCTATAAATCTTTGTTTTTGCTTTTCTAATTCTGCTCTTTTTTTCTTTCCCATTGCTCGTCTTAGAATATCGGCTTCACCTGCGGTAAATCCAGATAATACTTGCGCAATTTGCATAACTTGTTCTTGATAAATTATTACTCCATAAGTTGGTTTTAAAATTTTTTCTAGCTTTGGATGAAGATAGTCTGGTTCTCTTTTTCCATGCTTACAATCGTTATAAATAGGTATATTGCTCATTGGTCCTGGTCTATATAAAGCAACAAGAGCTATTATGTCTTCTAATCTATTTGGTTTCATATTTATTAAAGCATCTTTCATTCCAGAACTTTCAAGTTGAAATAAACCAACAGTTTTTCCAGTGGATAAAAGATCGTAAACTTTCTGATCCTCATAATCAATTTCATCCATTTTAAAATTTGGATCTTTTTTATTTACAAGTTTTTGAGTTTTATCAATTACTGTTAAAGTTTTTAAACCAAGAAAATCAAATTTTACCAAACCAGCATTTTCTGCTGAGTACATGTCAAACTGAGTTGATGGTAGTAATAAATCTGCAGAGTTATCTTTATATAAAGGAACTGTCTCTGTTAATTTTTTATCGGCAATAACAACGCCTGCTGCATGAGTGGCAACATTTCTATTTAATCCTTCTAATTTTAAAGATAAGTTAACTAACCTTTCTACTCTTTTATCTTCATGTATGAGTTTTTGTAGTCTGGGTTCTGAATTTATGCATTCTTGCAATTTCATTGGTCTTGAAGGGTCAAATGGAATCATTTTGCAAATGCTATCAATGAATCCATATGGTAGACCAAGTACACGTCCAACGTCTCTAATTACCATTCTTGCTTTAAGTTTACCAAAAGTAATAATATGAGCTACACTATCTTTATATTTTTTTGTTAAATATTCAAAAACCAAATCTCTTTTTTCTTCGCAAAAGTCAATATCAAAGTCTGGCATTGAGACTCTATCGGGATTCAAAAATCTTTCAAAAATCAAATTAAATTTAATCGGATCAATATCAGTAATTGATAAACACCAAGCTGCAAGAGAACCAGCGCCCGATCCTCTTCCAGGCCCAACGGGAATATTGTTTTTTTTTGCCCATTTTATATAATCTGATACTATAAGAAAATATCCTGCATAATTCATTTCAATGATTATATTTATTTCATGGTCTAATCTTTTTTTGTAAAGTTTATAATTATCATTTTGATCTAAATCATGATTATCAATTTTAAAATTTTTTTTAAATTTATTTTTTAAACCTTCGTATGATAAATTTTTTAATAGATCGTCAGAATTAATATTCGAGGATGATATGCTTGGTAAAATAGGTTTAGATGGCAAAGCTATGAAAGAACACCTATAAGGTAAATTATAATTATTCTCCAAAGCTTCTGGCAAATCCTCAAAAAGTTTGATCATATCTTCAGAGGATTTAAAATAGTGCTGATTGGTTAATTTCAATCTATTTGCATCATTTAAGTATGTTTTTTTACCAATACATAATAATGCATCATGAGCTTCAAACATATTTTGATCTAAATAATAAACTTCGTTAGTAGCAATAATAGGTAGATCAAACTTTTTAGAAATATTTAAATTAAAATTTTCAAATTCTCTTTCGTTTAAATCTTCATGTCTTTGTATTTCTATGTAAAAATTATTTAAAAATTTTTGTGAAATTTTGATAACAATATCCTCTACATCTTGAAACAAACCTTTATTAAAAAGTTTACCTATCAAACAATTAATTGATCCAGATAAAACTATTACACCTGAAGAATGATTTAAAAGATCTTCGAATTTACAATGAGGGGAAGTATCTTCAGAGTTTTCTAAATATGACTTTGATGAAAGTTCTATAATATTTTTATATCCTTCGCTATTTTTTGCTATAAGTGGAATAAATCCTGTAAAATCTTTATATTTAAACAATATTTGGTTTCCAATTATAGGTTGGGTTCCAACTGATGATAAATTTCCAGAAAATTCTAAAGCACCTGATAAAATATTTGTATCAGATATACCTAATGACTTAATTTTATTTTTTTTACAAAATTCTTTTAATTCATTAATTTTAATTGCTCCTTCACAAATTGAATATTGGGTATGAACTTTAAAATGATTAAAAGTTTTATTAATTGAATCTTTCATTAGTGATTTTCATTTTACCACCAATCATTTCAATTTTACAATCTGCCATATTGGCAAAATATCTATTGTGGGTTGCAAATATTATAATTCTCTTTTTATTTTTAAGGTTAAATAAAATTTTGAAAATTTGCTTAGCATTTTCAAAATCAAGACTTCCAGTTGGTTCATCTGCAAGAATTATTTCAGGATTGTTTATTAAAGCTCTAGCTATAGCTATTCTTTGATTTTCTCCACCAGAAAGTTCAGATGGAAAATGATTTAATCTAGAAGCAAGACCGAAGTTTTTAATAATTTTTTTTGCTGAAATAATAGATTTTTCTACACTGTTTGTGATTAACAAATTTGGTAAATATACGTTTTCGATTGCTGTAAAATCAGACAGTAAATTTTTATCTTGATAAATAATGCCTATATTTTTTGATCTAATACTGTCATTTTCAATTTTATCATTAAAATTAATTTTATTTTTATTTATTTCAATTGAACCTGATGACGGAGTATCTATTAATGAAAGTAAATTTAATAATGTTGATTTTCCGGAACCTGAAGGTCCAACTATAGAATATATTTTATCTGACTCAAATCTAAATGAAATATCATTTAGAACTTTGATGGTTCTATTTTTTTCATATTTTTTATTAATATTATTTATTTTAATGAAATTATTCATATTTTAATATTTTTACTGTATCTAAAGATGATGCCTTGGCAGCAGGATAAATAGATACGATTATAGTTGTAATTATTGAACAAAATGCAATTAAAATTATTGAATTTGGATTTATTTCGGAAGGCATTGAATTAAGAAAATAGATTTCCTCAGGAAATAAAGTGATATTAAATG
Organism: uncultured Pelagibacteraceae bacterium; assembly: GCA_902552475.1. Taxonomy (GTDB): domain Bacteria; phylum Pseudomonadota; class Alphaproteobacteria; order Pelagibacterales; family Pelagibacteraceae; genus Pelagibacter. The sequence continues at coordinate 4,233 of CACDJC010000028.1, forward strand.
TTTTAGAAATAAATTCTCTTATATTTTCTATGTAAAAAGAAAACAAAGTACCTATTATTATTCCAAAAATAGTTGCTGTAGTACCAATTATAAATCCAATCAAAAAAAAAATTTTCTTTATAGATTTACTTGTAACGCCAATAGATTTTAAAATTCCAATATCTCTAGTTTTGTTTTTTACTAAAATTGTTAGTCCAGAAATAATGTTAAAAGCTGCAACTATAATTATCAATGATAGTATAATAAACATAACATTTCTTTCAACTATTAGAGCTGAAAATAAAGACTCATTTAAATCGGCCCACGTATAAATATAATTATTTTTGTGGATGTTAGATAATTCAACTTTATAATCATTGATATCATTTGGATTCTTGAAGTAATATTCTAAAAAACGTAGTTCTGATTTTTTTTCAAAAAAACTTTCTAAAGTTTTTAAGTTGATATATGCTATATTTTCATTGAAATCTGATAATCCACTATCAAAAATAGAGTTTATCTCAAAAATTTCTTGTTTTGGTAAAGAGCCAACAATTGTTTGTATTCCAGCTGGTGACATTAAAGTAATTTTATCACCAACTTCTAGATTTAGATTGAAACTCAATTCTTTTCCAATTGAAATGTCATAATCTTGTAATTTTTTTTTTCCAAAAAAATTTTTATTTTTTATTATTTCAAGATTCTTAAAATCTTCATTAAAATAACCTTTTAATAATACACCTTTGGTATTATTCTTATTTAAAATTACTGCTTCTCCATCATTAGATAATACAGTTGTTGAAACATTTTTGTTTAAAATTTTATTTTCTTGAAATATTTCAGAATTAATTGGTTTATCATAAGTTTTTACAACAGCATGTGCATTAAAACCTAAAATCTTATTAACTAACTCTGTTCTAAAACCGTTCATCACTGACATTACAATTATGAGAACGGCAACTCCTAAAGATATTCCTATAAATGAAAAAATAGAAATGATGTTTAAAAAACCATCATTTTTCCTAGTTTTTAAAAATCTTAAAGTTACTTCTTTTTCTAATTGTGAAATCAATTTAATTTAGCTTTACTAATTTGTGATGCTATTTCTTCAATATTTAATTTTTGAGGCTCGCCATCTATTTCTTTAAACTCAAAAAGATCTCCTTCGCTTTTATTACCGATAATTATTTGATATGGAATACCTATAAGATTAAATTTCTTAATTTTTGCTGAAATATTTTCATCTGTATCATCAATAATAGCATCGATGTTTTTTGATTTTAAATATTCAAATATATTATTTGATTTTTCCAGATTAGATGTATCATTTTTATTAATCATTGGAATTATTGCGCAATCGTAAGGAGATACAGATATTGGCCATTTCATAATTCCATTTTTATCGTTATATTTAGCCTCAATTATGGCGCCTACCAATCTTGAAACACCTATCCCATAAGAACCCATTTTAACAAACTCTTTATTACCGTTAAAATCTACTGCGGTATTCAGTGGTTTTGAATATTTGTCGCCAAAGTAAAATATATGCCCTACTTCAATTCCTTTTGTATTTAACCTAAACTCTTCTGGAACAGATTTCTCAAATTCATCTTTATTAAACTTTTCATCAGTTACTGAATAAAAATTTTCAAATTCTTTTCTTAAATTTGATAATGAAGATTTTTCAATTATCGTTGTTTCACTTTCAACCTCAAAAATTCTTTTATCAGTATAAATTTTGCTTTCACCAGTATCAGCTAAAATAATAAATTCATGAGAAAGATTTCCACCAATTGGACCAGTGTCAGCAGCCATTGGAATAGCTGACAAATTTAATCTTTTGAAAGTTCTTAAATATGAAAGGAAAAATTTATTATAAGAAAAAAATGCATCATCATCTGTAAGATCAAATGAATATGCATCCTTCATATAAAATTCTCTACATCTCATAATTCCAAATCTAGGTCTCAGCTCATCTCTAAATTTCCATTGAATGTGGTACAGTAATTGAGGTAAAGATTTATATGATTTTACACTTGATCTAAATATTTCTGTAACAAGCTCTTCATTTGTTGGTCCATATAACATCTCTCTATTTTGTCTATCTTTTATTCTTAGCATTTCTTCGCCATAATCTTCATATCTTCCGCTTTCTTTCCAAATTTCACTCGATTGAATAGTGGGCATCAATATTTCTTGCGCACCTACTCTATCTTGTTCTTCTCTAACTATTTGTTCTATTTTTTTCATTATTTTAAATCCAAGGGGTAACCATGAATATATGCCTGCGGATGATTGCTTGATCATTCCAACTCTCAACATTAATTGATGAGATTTAATTTTTGCTTCAGCTGGATTGTTCTTTAATATTGGAATGAATGATTTTGAAAAGTACATCTTAAATAATTATATTCTTACTAAGTTTATATTTGTTATTGGTTTTTTCCCAGTTTTTTCTTTTGTAAATTTCCTGCATGTTATTTTTAAAGCATCAATCATGTTTTCTTCTTGTTTTTTGTTATTAAGAGAAAATGATTTTAGAGTTTTTTCTATCTTTTCTCCCAGTCCATAAGAAAATTCTTCTTTTTCATATATTGGAAGACCTCTAAAAGTTAAAAGTGGTTTATTGTGAATATTGCCCTTTGAAGTTATTAATATTGTTGCTTCTAAAAAACCATTTGCAGATATGTTTTTTCTCTCTTTTATTGACTGAGCATCTTCTTCTACGGGTACATTCCCATCTACATAAATCCTTCCGCATGGAGCCTTGTCAAATATTTCAGGTTTGTCACCAGGAAAAATTCTTATTATATCTCCGTTTTCGACTTTAAGTGGATGAGGTACCTTCATTTCTTTAGCGAAACTTATGTGTTCTAACATATGTCTGTGTTCACCATGTACAGGAATTACTGATTTTGGTTTTATCCAATTGTACATGTCTTTTAAATCTTCACGATTAGGATGACCAGAAACATGAATAAATTCAGAGTCTTCGGAAATAACTTCTATTCCTTGTTTAACCAACTCATTATGTAATTTATATAATTTTTTTTCATTACCAGGGATAATTTTAGAAGAAAATACAACACCATCACCCTTTTCAATAAAAACATCTGGATGAGTATTGCTTGAAATTCTTTTCATTGCACCCATTGGTTCGCCTTGGCTACCAGTACACAAATAAATAATTTTATCTCTCGATATATTTTTTGCATCTCTAGCGTCTATTGGTTCAATTACATTTTTAAGATAACCACATTGTCTAGCCGCTTTATAAATTCTGTGCATTGATCTGCCTACTAAAGATATTTGTCTTCCTGTCTTTTCTGCACAATAAAAAGCTGTTTCCATCCTAGCTACATTTGATGCAAATGAGGTAATAATTACTCTTTTTTTAAGTCTTTCAACAACTTTCAACATATTTTTTCTTACATCTAACTCTGAGCCTGCTCTTCCTTCGCTAAAAACATTTGTTGAGTCACAGATCATAGTTAACACACCTTTGTCACCTATTTGTTTCAATCTTTTAGCATTAATATTGTCGCCAATTAAAGGATCAGGATCACATTTCCAATCGCCTGTATGCAATATATTTCCCACTGGTGTTTCTATTTTAAGTCCATTTGGTTCTAAAATAGAATGTGTTAAAGTCACAAACTCAATTTTAAAAGGTTCTAAATTAATTGTACTATTTAATTTAACTACTTTTAAAAAATTTGTTACATCGATTTTCTTTTCTTTAAATTTCTCGGCAATCAATACTGAGGTAAATGGTGTAGCATATATTTTGCATTTAAGTTTAGGCCAAATATGAGCAATTGCACCAATATGATCCTCATGCGCATGTGTTAAAACTATTCCTAATAAATCATCTTTTTTATCAATAATAAACCCTGGGTCTGGATAAATTAAATCTACACCTGGTATAGCATCATCTGCAAATGTTACACCTATGTCAACAATAATCCATTTTTGATTATCAGGTTTTCCATAAGCAAATAAATTCATATTCATTCCTATTTCACCAGAGCCTCCAAGAGGACAAAATAATAATTCTTCTTTCATTTATTTTAAATTAGATGCAACTTTTAAAATTCCATTTATTGTTAAATTTTTATTAACCAAGGCTTTTCCTTTAATTGAATTTTTAAATAAATGAGCCAAACCACCTGTTAAAATAATTTTAAATGATTTACCAGATTGCTTAATAATCAATTTTATAATGTTGTCAATTAAGCCTATATATCCATGATAAAAGCCAGATCTGATTGCTGATTTTGTATTTTTACCGATAACATTTGAAGTTTTTGCAATATTTATTTTTGGGATTAAAGATGCTTTTTCAATTAAATTTTTTAATGATAGTTCAACGCCAGGAGCAAGAATTCCACCTATATAATGATTTCTTATTACCACATCAAAGTTAGTAGCAGTTCCAAAATCAACAATTATAAAATTATTTTTTTTGTTAATCACAGAAATTGCATTTGCAAGTCTATCAGATCCGATTTGTTTTTTATTTACTCTAATTTTAACTAATTTTTTTAAATCACAGCTTTTAAGTTCCAAGCATTTAGTTTTAGTAATTTTTTTTAAAGATAATTTAATAAGTTTAAATGAATCTGGTGCCACAGAACTAAAAAGAATTTTGTTTATTTTTTATCAATTTTTTTGATAAAACTTAAATTTTTATAAATAAGCTTAACATTTAAATTTTTTGT
>CACDJC010000029.1 GCA_902552475.1 uncultured Pelagibacteraceae bacterium
TTATCTGAATATAACAAAAATATTTGTTGTGTGGGTGATGATGATCAATCAATTTATAGCTGGAGAGGAGCTGAAATAAAAAATTTTCTTCAATTTGAGAAAGTTTATAAAAGTACAAAAATAATTAGATTAGAAAAAAATTATAGATCAACACAAAATATTTTAAGTGTTGCATCAAAATTAATTGAAAATAATCAAAATAGAGTTGGAAAAAATCTATTTACAAACCAAGAAGGTGGCGAACTTGTGTCGCTAAATTGTTTTAGAAACGTTAAAGATGAAGCTACAGAAATTGGATCCAATATCGAAAAATTTAAAAAAGATTATTCGTTAAACGAAATAGCTATTTTGGTTAGGGCTATTTTTCAAACCAGAGAATTCGAAGAAAGATTTTTAAAAATTGGTATTCCATATAGAATAATTGGAGGAATTAAATTTTACGAAAGAGCAGAAATTAAAGATTGTATTGCCTATTTAAGAGTTATTCATCAGCCACTAGATGATTTATCTTTTGAAAGAATTATCAATGTACCAAAAAGATCTATTGGGGACTCAACTATTAAATTAATAAATGAGTTTGCCAAAAAAAATAAATGTTCTTTGGAAGTCGCTTGCAGAAATTTAATTCAACTAAACAAAATAAAACCAAAAACTAAAATTGGTCTAAATTCCTTATTGAATTTAATCTCAAAATGGAGAAATGATTTACAGAAAAAATTAAATCATAATAAATTACTTCAAATTGTTTTAGATGAGTCAGGCTATAGTGAAATGCTTAAAAATAAAAAAGATTTAGAAAATGAAAATAGACTCGAAAATATAAAGGAACTTTTAAATGCTATGAAAGAATTTGATAATTTAGAAAGTTTCCTTGAGCATGTTGCTCTTGCAACTTCTTTAGACCAGGATTGGCAAAACGAAAAAGTTAATCTAATGACTATGCACGCGTCAAAAGGCCTTGAGTTTGATGTTATTTTTCTTCCTGGCTGGGAAGAAGGTTTATTCCCTCATCAAAAAAGTATAGAAGAAAAGGGAGAAAATGGACTTGAAGAAGAGAGAAGATTGGCTTACGTCGGAATTACTAGAGCAAAAAAGGTAGCAAAAATTTCATTTTCAATGAATAGATTTTATCAGGGTGATTGGATAGATAGCATGGCCTCAAGATTTATTGATGAGTTGCCAGAAGAATATATTAAAAAAAATAATAATTTTATAGATGATAATGTTGAAGAATTTGATTTTAATCAGGACGTCGACTTTGAAAATGAAGTAAAAAGTCCCGGATGGATTAGATATCAAAAGAAATTAAAATGATAAATAAAATTAAAGAACTTATTAAAGAAAATAATTTAGATGGATATATTTTACCTAAAAATGATAAATATTTTACAGAATATTCAATAAAAAATAATCTTAAAATAGTTTCAAATTTTTCTGGGTCAGCAGGATTTGCTGTAATTCTAAAAGATAAAAACTATCTTTTTGTAGATGGAAGATACACAATACAGGCAAAACAAGAAGCAGGTAAAAAATTTAAAATTATTGAAATCCCGTACAAATGGCCAAAAGATATTTTTAAAAATTTAAATATTGGTTTTGATCCTAAACTTTTTACTCAGAGTATATTGTTTAGATATTTTAAAAATTGCTGCAATTTAATAGCTATAAACCAAGATTTATTTAATGAAAAATTAAAAATTAAAAAAAAATCAGCTTTTTTTTTACTTAATAATAAAGTTTCCGGTGAAAGCGCTATTTCAAAAATAAATAAAATTACAAAATTACTAAAAAAGAATAAATTAAATAATATTTATATAAGCGCAGGTGAAAATATTTGTTGGCTCTTAAATATAAGAGGAAATGACTTGCCAAATTCTCCGGTAGCCAATTGTAAATTAATTTTAACTCAAAATAAAAAAATTTATTTTTTTTCTCCTATATTTAAAATTTTTAATATTAAATCTAAATTAAAAAAAATAAAAATTTCTTTTCATAAAGAAGAAGAATTTTTTACTGTTTTAAGTTATTTAAAATCTAAAAACTTTAGTATCGATCACCAAACATGTTCGGTTTATGATGAAAAATTAATAAAATCAAAATTTAAAATAAATAATAAAATTGATCCAATTTATTATTTAAAGTCAATTAAAAATAGAACTGAGATTAATAATATGAAAAAAGCACATATAGAAGATGGAGTCGCTCTTACCAAATTTTTATATTGGATCAAAAAAACTAATTTGAAAAATGTTACAGAAAAAAAAATAGAGATTAAGTTGGAAAATCTGAGAAAATTAAATAAAAATTATTTATTTCCAAGTTTTGATACAATAGCTGGATCAGGTCCTAATGGTGCTATTATCCATTATAGATCTAATCAAAGTTCAAATAGAAAACTAAAATATAAAGATTTATTGTTATTAGACTCTGGTGGACAATATAAATGGGGTACTACAGACGTCACTAGAACGGTTTGTTTTTCCAAACCATCAAAAAAAATTAAGGACATTTTTACAAGAGTTTTAAAAGGTCATATAGCAGTAGCTTTATCAAATATTAAAAAAGATAAAACCGGACATAACCTTGATAAAAGAGCCAGAAAAAGTTTAAATTCTGTAGGATTAGATTACAGACACGGAACTGGACATGGTGTTGGTTATTTTTTAAATGTTCATGAGGGCCCACAAAGTATTTCTAAAAATAATAATATAAAATTAAAAGAAGGAATGATTTTGAGTAATGAACCTGGATTTTATTTAGAAAAAAAATTTGGTATTCGAATTGAAAATTTAGTTTTCATAAAAAAATTAAATAAAAAAATATTTTTCGAAAATTTAACTATGGCACCTATAGATAAAGATTTAATTAACTTTAAAATGCTTAATAAAATAGAGAAAGATTATTTGTTTAAATATCATTTAGAAGTTTATTCTAAAATTTCAAAATTCCTTAATAAGAAAGAAAAAAAATGGTTGGCTCAGTTAATTTAATAGGTTGTTAAGTGCGCTTTGAGAGATAATTTCTACTCCTATTTTTTTTGCTTGTTCAATTTTTTTGTTTGTTGGTTTTTCCCCTATAACTAAATAATTAAGTTTTTTACTTACCGTGCTCAGAACTGAACCAGAATTTTTTTCAACCAGAGATTTAGCTTCCGCTCTACTAATATTGGAAAGTTTTCCTGTAAACATAAAAGTTTTATTTTTAAGTTTTCCATTTTTATTAATTTTTTTACTTTGAATTGATAAAATTTTATTTAATTCTAAAACAATTTCATAATTTAATTTATTTTTAAAAAATTTTTTTATAGAGTTAACTTGTGTTTCTCCAATTCCATCAATATTTAAAAGTTCTTGAAACTTTTTTTTATTTATTAAATCCAAAAAATTTAAAATAGATTTTGAGTCTTCTGCGATTAATTTTGCATTTTCATTACCTATATGTCTAATGCCTAATGAATATATAAATCTATCTAGAGAAATTTCTTTAGATTTTTCAATTGAGTATTGTAAATTTGAAGATGACTGTTTGCCCCAACCATCAAGATTAGATATTTTCTCATAATTAATTTTAAAAATATCTTGTGGAACTCTAATAATTTTTAAGTCCCAAAATTTTTCTACAACTTTTTTTCCTAGTCCATCAATATTTAATGCCTCTTTAGATATAAAATGTTTAATTTTTTCTATAGCAATCTTTTCACAGTCATAGCCTTCATTAGTACATCTTCTAACAGCATCAATTTTTTTAGTAGCTGAATTGTATTCTTTTTCAGTATTAGATCCACAAGATGGGCATTTCTTTGGAAATACAAATTTTTTAGAATTTTTTTTTCTTTTTTTAATGTCAACTTCGATCACATGTGGGATTACATCTCCAGCTCTTTCGACTTTTACAGTATCACCTATCCTTATATCTTTTCTTTTTATTTCATCTTCGTTATGAAGACTGGTGTTTGAAACTATTACACCTCCAATATTAACTGGTTTAACTTTAGCAACTGGTGTCAAAGCGCCAGTTCTTCCAACTTGAATATCAATATTTAATATTTCGGAATATGCGCTTTCAGCAGAAAATTTATGAGCTATCGCCCATCTGGGTGCGTTTGAGGTAAATCCTAATCTTTTTTGTAAATTGAGATCATTGACTTTATAAACTAAGCCATCAACATCATATTCAAAATTAAATCTTTCATTTTCAAATTTTTTATGAAATTTAACAAGTTCACCAATATTTTTAAAAACTTTATTATGATCACTAGTTACAAATCCCCAATTTTTTAAAGAGTAAAGAAAATCTGATTGATTTTTAAAGTTATTTTTTTCCAGGTGGCCAAAAGTATATGCAACAAACTTTAAAGGTATTTTTTTTGTCTCATTTGGGTCCTTTTGTCTAAGTGTGCCAGATGCAGCATTTCTTGGATTAGCAAAGTTATTTTTTAGTTTAACAAAATCATTTTTATTTATAAAAACTTCACCTCTAATATCTATATCTTTTGGAAAATCCTTTTTTTTTATTTCATGAGGAATGTCTAAAATAGTTTTTAAATTTTCAGTTATGAGTTCTCCAATATTTCCATCTCCTCTGGATGTGCCTGATACTAATTTTCCATTTTTGTAAGTTAAAGAAGCTGAAATTCCATCAATTTTAGGCTCTACACTATATTCAAAATTTATTTTTTCATTTAAATAGTTATGTATTTTTTTTTCAAAATTTAACAAGTCATTTTCATCAAACGCATTTGACAATGATAACATCTGCACCCTATGTTTTGATTTTAAAAAATTTTTAGAAGGTTTAAAACCAATCGAAGTTGTTGGGGAAATCTCACTTCTAAGAAAATTATATTTTTTTTCTAATCTTATAATTTCATTTTTTAGATCATCGAATTCTTTATCAGATATTTTTGGGGAGCTATCCTCATAGTACAATTTATTATGCTTTTGAAACTTATTTATCTTATTTAGATAATTTTTTTTAATATCAAATTTATCCATAAAAACTCATTTTAATTAAAGAGTTCTTTAAATCTATTTAAAATTGATTTTTGTTTTTTTTTATCCTCTCTTTTTGAAATTTTCACATAATCTTTGTTTAAAACTTTAAATGAGGCTTCATACCATTCACTAGATTGATAGTTGTATCCTAATAAAGCCGCATACTTTTTTGCTTCATCTTCAAGTCCTACCTTATAATTTAATTCTACAAGTCTATGTAAAGCCTCTTCTATATATATTGTTGTATCATAATCATTAGTAATTTTTTTAAATCTATTCATTGCTGGTATCCACTTCTCTCTTTCAAGATAATATCTTGCTAAATACATTTCTTTTGATGCCAATATCTCTTTTATTAACTCTAATTTAAATTCAGCGTCTACTGCAAATTCTGTATTAGGATAATTTTTTATTATAATTTTAAAATATTTTTCAGCTTTAATTATTTCACCTAAATCTTTTTTTTCATCAACGATTTGATCATAATGACAAATTGCCAATAAATAATAAGCATAATCTCTCCTTGGATGATTTTTGTATTTATCTAAAAATCTTTCTAATTCTATTATTGCATCAAAATAATAAAGTTGAGAATAATAAGAATATGCTGCCATTAAAGTTGAACGAGCTGCCCAAACTGACTGTGGGTATAAAAGCTCTACTTCATTAAATTTTTTTGCAGCAAATCTTACATCGCCTTTTTTTAATTCTTCTAGGCCTTCATTGTATGCTTCTATCATCTGCATTTCTAAATTTTTTTCCTCGATTAAAGAAATTTTTTCCTCTTTTTTAGAACAAGACAAAACTAAAATGATTAAAATAAAAAAAATAAATATTTTGTGAAATTGCATTTAAGAATTTTACCAGAATATTTATAAAATTCTAATTTTTATGCAATAGATTTTAAATTTTGAGGATTATTTGCAAATGTATGTGGTAAATTTTTCCCTTTTATCTCAAGCAGAGAATAATTTTCATTATCGCTAAAGATTTTTCTCAGTAATTTGTTAGTAAGACTATGCCCTCCCTGAGAGCATACTAATGATCCAATCATTCTATAGCCTGTTAAGTATAAATCACCCATACAATCCAAAATTTTGTGGTTTACAAATTCTAAATTATTTCTTAATCCATTTTTATTTAGCAATTTATCATTTTTAATAACTATAGCATTCTCTAAACTGCCGCCTTTTCCTAATCCTAGTTTATTTAATTTTTCAATGTCTTCAAATAAACAGAATGTTCTAGAATTATAAATATCATCAAGGTTGTCTTCATAAATATTTATTTTATTTTTTTGATTATTAATTAGTTTATTTTTATATTTTATTTCAAAATCAATTTCTAAAGCTGCATTAGATTTATCAAATGAAATAAATTTGTTTTTATCTTTAATTTCTATTTTTTTATTAATTTTTATTAATTTTATTGGAACATCGCTAATCTTAAAACCTGCTTCTTTAATTAAAAAAACAAATTCTTTTGCTGAACCATCTAAAATTGGAACCTCCTGAGAATTTATTTCTATAATAGCATTATCAATTCCTAATCCATAAAAAGCAGCCATTAGATGTTCGATAGTTGATACTTTAATTCCAAATTGGTTTGATATAGTTGTGCAAAGAGTTGCATCAATAACATTTGCAAAATTTGGAACTACTATGTTATTTTTTTTTAAATCAGTTCTTTTAAATATTATTCCAGAATTTGGCACTGAAGGTAAAATATTTAAATCAACTTTATTTCCTGTATGAATACCAATTCCAGATATAGAAATTTTTTTTTCAATAGTTTTTTGCGATAACAATGACATTAATTGAAATATATAAAAGGTTGAGAAATAAGATATTCAACTAATGTTACAAGAAAATACGGTTATTTCGAAAATAAATTGAAAAATTTTTCAAAAAAGCCCTCTTTTTTCTTACTTTTATTGAGAGAGTCTAACTCATTATATTTTTTTGTATAAAAATTGTATCCGGCGTTACATATTTCAGAATCATTTTCCTCATAAAAACTTATATCTTTAAAGTTGTAATTAATATCAAAATGAAATGAATTTTTATCAAATAAATTTGATCCTTTGCCAGTTAGAACTAATGTTGAATTTATATTTTGATTTGAATCTGGTAGGAAAAAAATTTCTTTGAAACTTAATGAAATTATTTCTTCAACTCTAGCTAGTACAACTTTTTTTAAAAGATCTACAGAAATATTTTTTCCTAAAATTTCTTGGATTAAATTTTTTTTATCTTTATCAATATCATGATCGAAAGAAAACTCGATTTCAGATTTATTAAAAGTTTTTTTTATCTTTTCAGAATCTTCTAAAGACAGTTTTAAAACTTTAGAAATATCTTTAGTGATATGATTTCCTCCAATTGGTATAGTATAAAAAAATGAAGGCTTTTTATCTATATAAGAAATAATTGTACTTCTCTCCCAGCCTATATCTAAAAATGTAAGATTTTTTTTTTGGTTAAAATAATTAATATATGAAAAAGATTTTACATAACTTGAGCAATAAAAATTCAGAACTTGTAAATTATTTTTTTTGAAAATGTTTAAGATTTTTTCATATATCTCAAAATTTAAACATAAAAACTTAAGTTCTATAATTATTGAATTTATTTTTTTATCATTATCGATTTGACCAGAAAATTCTTTATCATCTACTATTGACTTCATTGTCGTTAAGTGAATGACTTTATCCTTTATATAATTATTATTAATTAATGAGTTTGCTTCCGTAATTAATGAATAATATATATCTTTAAGATTAATTGGTTGATCAAAATTCTTTTTAATTGATAAATCAATTGAATAAAAATTTGAGTGATCGTACAAAACAATTACATTTTCTAAATGTGATGAAATTTTCTTCTCGGCATTTCTAATCAATAAATTCAATATTCTAGAATGTTCTTCATAATTATTTTTTTCAATTATTTCTTCAGAACTTGAAAAAATATTTTTTGAATCATTATTAAAGATTGCCAATCTTAAATTATCTGATCCAAAATCAATAACTGTAGAATAATTATTTTTTTTCACTAGTTAAAATTATTTGGTTGGGTATTCTTAAATCAACAATTTTTATTGAGTTAAAATCTTTACTATCAATTAATTTTTTATAAATTTTTAATGACTCATTAAAATTTTTTGATGGCAACATTACTAACGGTCCATCTTTATTTTGTAAATCCCATCTTTTGTTTCTATAATAAAAGTATTTAGAAATTTGATTTAAGTTAATCTTTTGTTTTTCTAAAATATTTTGTAGTTTCAAAAATTCTTCGGCTTTAAACTTTCCAAATACTAATGGTAAATTTTCTTCCTTATTTACTTCTTTTGAAATTGTTAACTTTCCATTTTTTCCTATATAATATTTCTCTCCATCAATTATCGAACTACCAGTAAATGTTGTCTTTATTAAATTAACATTTATCTCTGAAGGCAGTACTTTTTGAACTGTAATACTATCTAAAAAATTAAATTGATTTAATCTT
>CACDJC010000030.1 GCA_902552475.1 uncultured Pelagibacteraceae bacterium
AAAAAATAATTCCTAATTTTTTGATTAGTAAAAATAATAATCCAGTTAATCATTCTGAAATAATTAAAAGTTTAAATATAGTTGGGGATTTTTTGGAAAAATCTATTTTAAAGCCAAATAATATAAATTATCCAAATAGCAGACTAGAATTTTTAAATTTAATCAAATGAATTTAAATCTACTTTATCAGCAAAGTAAGTTACTATACTATTAGCGCCAGCCCTTTTAAAACACATAAGTGATTCAAATATTGTTTTTTTATCAATAATTTTTTTTTTAATACCATTCATTATTAAGCTATATTCGCCGGAGACTTGATATGCCATTACTGGAATTTTGAAATTATCTTTTACTTTTCTTATTATATCTAGGTAAGGCATACCAGGTTTTACCATCACTATATCTGCACCTTCTTTTATATCTAAAGCGACTTCTCTTAGAGCCTCATCATTATTACTATAATCCATTTGGTAAGTTTTTTTATTTCCTTTTAAGAGATTTTTTGATCCTACTGCATCTCTAAAGGGTCCATAAAAACTAGATGAGTATTTAACAGCATAAGATAAAATTTGAACATCTTTTAAATTATTTTTATCTAGTATATTTCTAATTATTCCAATTCTTCCATCCATCATATCTGATGGTGCTATTACATCACAACCCATTTTAGCTTGAATTAATGCTTGTTGTGATAAAATATTAATAGTTTCATCATTTAAAATATCATCATCTTTTAATATTCCATCATGTCCATGTAATGTATAAGGGTCCAAAGCTACATCGCACATTATACCAATTTCATTTTTATATTTTTTTTTAATATATCTGGTTGCTTTACAAACTAAATTATTTTCATTCAATGCTTCACTACCAATTTCATTTTTTTTTTTAGGATTTGTATAAGGAAATAAAGCAACCATAGGAATTTTTTTTTTTATAGCTTTATCTACTATTTGTCCTAATTTATCTATTGTATATCTAAAAACTCCAGGCATAGTTTTAATAGGAATTTTTTTATTTTTTCCCTCTACTAAAAATATTGGCAAAACAAGATCGTTGTAAGATAAACTATTTTCTTGAACCAATCTTCTTGACCAACTGTATTTTCTTGATCTTCTAAGCCTTAAATTTGGATATTTTCCCGTGATAATCATTCTCAATAAAATTTTAATTGATGCGACAATAGTATTATTTATAATAATAATCTATAAGATAGTAGAACATCAATGTCACAATTATCAAACGATTTTCACAAACAAGATATAAAATTTGATATTAACAAATTAAAAAAAGCTTGCGACGAAGTATTGAAAATAAAAGGCTTTGATACAAGTTTAGGAATACCACATTTTGCAGGAATATCTCTAAACCAAATACCAGGAGACTCGGACTCTATAAAAGGTCACAATGTTAGAGGTATCTTTTGGACAAAACCTGATAGCACTGGAAAAGAAGTTCAAAGAGAGCAAATGATAGATGAGTCAAAATATACAGAGTTTTTAGATGATTTTAAAAATACTTATTTTAAAGAAGTTTATGATGAATTGTCAAGAAGATACAAACTTGGCAGAGTTAGATTGCTGCTAAAAGAACCAAGATCAACATTAAGTTGGCATAGAGATCCTGAACCTAGATTGCATATACCAATATATACTAATCCTGGAGCTATAATGGTAGTTGATACTGTAGCTAAACATATGCCTGCTGATGGCTCGGTGTGGATAACAAATAATACCAAATATCATAATGCATTTAACGGCGGTGAGGAAAATAGAGTGCATTTGGTAGCATGTGTGTTAGATTACAAGTTTAATTAAAAACCTAATATCATAAATTGAAAAAAATTTTTATCGCATCTGATCACGGGGGCTATACCCTTAAACAAGAAATTATTAAAAAATTTTCTAATAGACTAAATTTTAAAGATTTAGGTACTAAAAGTTCAAAAAAACCAGTCAATTATCCTGATTATGCACATAAACTTTGTAAAAATGTAGCAAAAAATAAATTAAATATTGGGATATTAATATGTGGTTCTGCAATGGGGATGACCATGGCAGCTAATAGACATAAAAAAATTAGAGCAGCCCTTTGTTATTCTGTAAAAAATACAAAATTATCTAGATTGCATAATGATGCAAATGTTATTACATTGGGTGGTAGGCTAATAGATAAAAATTTAGCGTTTAAATGTTTAAATGTTTTTTTAAATACTAAATTTGAAGGTGGTAGACATTTAAAAAGAATTAAAAAAATTTAATTTCTAAAAAAATCTATGTCAAAAGAAAAAAATTATATAAATTCTGAATATGAAAATTTTTTTGAAAAAAACTTACAACATAGTGATCCAGATATATATAAGGCTATAAATGATGAACTGAATAGGCAGCAACATCATATCGAGTTAATTGCTTCAGAAAATATAGTCTCTCAAGCTGTATTAGAAGCACAAGGGTCAGTATTAACAAACAAATATGCAGAAGGATATCCCGGTAAAAGATATTATAATGGATGTGAACATGTTGATGTTGCTGAAAAATTAGCAATCGAAAGATTAAAAGAATTATTTAATTGTAAATATGCAAATACACAGCCCCATTCAGGAGCACAAGCTAATGGTGCTGTATTTTTGGCACTACTAAAACCTGGCGATACTGTAATGGGAATGAGTCTTAACTCAGGTGGACATTTAACTCATGGGTCAAAAGCATCAGCTTCAGGTAAATGGTTTAATTCAATTGCATATGATGTAGATAAAGATTCTGAATTAATTGATTATAAATCTGTTGAAAAATTAGCATTAGATAAAAAACCTAAATTAATTATTGCTGGTGGTAGCGCATATTCAAGAATTATTGATTTTAAAAAATTTAGAGAAATTGCTGATAAGGTAAATGCTTATCTTATGGTAGACATGGCCCATTTTTCTGGATTAGTTGCAGGCAAAGGCTACCCTAATCCTATAGAATATGCTGATGTTGTTACTTCAACGACTCATAAAGTTTTTAGAAGTGCAAGAGGTGGTATTATTTTAACTAATAATGAAACAATTTCCAAAAAAATTGATTCTGCAGTTTTTCCTGGATATCAGGGTGGTCCCTTGATGCATATAATTGCTGCTAAGGCTGTTGGATTTAAAGAAGCTTTAAAACCTGAATTTAAAGAATATATCAAATCAGTTTTAGCTAATGCAAAAATAATGGCAGAAACTTTAAAAAATAATGGCTTCAAAATTTACTCCGGTGGAACTGATACACATTTAATGTTAGTTGATTTAAGACCTTTTAACGTTAAAGGAAATGTTGCTGCAGAGAGTTTATCAAGAGCAAATATAACATGTAACAAGAATGGAATTCCTTTTGATAATGAAAGTCCAATGATTACTTCAGGAATTAGACTGGGATCTCAGGCTGCTACTACTAGAGGATTTGGGTTAAATGAATTTAAAAAAGTAGCAGATCTAATTACTAAAGTAATAAAAGGATTATCTTCAAATCCTAATGATAATGGCAAAATTGAAGATGATGTTAGAAAAGAAGTTGTAGATTTATGTTCAAATTTTCCTATATATAAGAGTTTAAGGTGATTTAGATAATGATATGTCCGTGTCCTAAAAAAGGAGAAACATCAGTTGTAGATTCAAGACCAACAGAAGATGGAACAGCTATAAGAAGAAGAAGGCTATGCAGTTGTGGTGAAAGATTTACTACATTTGAAAGAGTCCAGTTTAGAGAGCTAACTGTTGTTAAAAAAAATGGAAGAAAATCTTCCTTTGATAGAGAAAAATTATCAAAATCTATTTATGTAGCTTTAAAAAAAAGACCTATAGATACTGAAACTGCTGAAAAATTTATATCAAAAATTTCAAGAGCTCTAGAGGAATTAGGACAAAGTGAAATTTCATCAAATACAATAGGAACTATGGTTATGGAAGGTTTAAAAGAGCTTGACCCCGTTGCTTACGTTCGTTTTGCTTCTGTTTATAGAAACTTTAGAGAAGAAAAAGATTTTGTCCAATTTGTTGATAAGATCGATGTCTTTAAGAAGAGATAATTTTACAAAAAAAGATAAGTATTTTATGAATATTGCTATTAATTTAGCATATAGTCACAAAGGTTTTACTGGTTCCAACCCTTCTGTAGGATGTGTAGTTGTAAAAAATAACGATATTATTTCATATGGTGTAACAAGTTTTTTTGGAAGACCTCATGCAGAAGTAAATGCTTTATCAAAAACCAATAAAATAAAAAATGCTACAGTTTATTTAACTTTAGAACCTTGTGCTCATTTTGGAAAAACCCCACCATGCACTTCTGCCTTAATTAAAGCTAAAGTAAAAAAAGTAATTTATTCTTTAGAGGATACTGATCCTAGAACTTCAGGTAAATCTAAAAAAATATTAACTCAAAATAACATTATAGTTAAATCAGGACTTTTACATAACAAGTCAAAAAAACTTTACGAAAGTTATAATTATTCAAAAAAAAAAAATATTCCATATTTAACCGCTAAATTAGCCTGTTCAAAAAAATTAAAAATTTTTAATAATAAAAGTCAAATTTCAAATAATTACTCGAAACAAGTTACACATGTTTTGAGATCCCAAAACCAAGGAATACTTACCACTTATAAAACAATTAATACAGATAATCCAAAATTAAATTGTCGTATTTGTGGACAAGAAAAATTTTCTCCATTAAGAATTATTATTGATAAAGATTTGAAAATAAAAAAAGATTCTTATGTTATAACTAATTCAGTAGCAACTATTATTTTCCATTCTTCAAACAATAAATCAAAATTATATTTTTTAAAGTCATCAGGTGCCAAAACATATTTTGTTAAAAAAAATAAAGATAACTTATTAAATATTTTAGATATATTAAAAAAAATATATCAACTCGGCATCACTTCTGTATTAGTAGAATCAGGACCTATTTTTTTAAAGCATTTACTTAAATTGAATATAGTTAAGGAGTTTTATTTATTTAAATCCGATATAATAATACCCAAATCTAAAGCTATAGGTATAAACTATATTACAAAGTCATTAGAAGAAAGTTATAAATTTCACAAGGAAGTCAATACATATCTAGATAAAGATTCACTTATACACTATTACTAATTATATTATGTTTAACGGAATTATCTTTAACCAAGCGAAAGTAAAAAAAATAGTTAAAAGAGAAAAAGGAATTAATTTATTTTTATACAGCAGAATTAATCTATCAAAAAAAGACCTGGGTTCATCTATATCATGTGATGGTGTTTGCTTAACATTGGTCTCATGTAAAAAAAACATTTGTGAGTTTTATCTTTCTAACGAAACTTTGTTAAAATCTAAATTTAAAAAAATTAAACTCGGAGATAATATTAATTTAGAGTTGTCACTTAAATATGGACAGCGTATCTCTGGTCATATTTGTCAAGGTCATGTTGATACGGTAGCAAAGGTAGCATCAATAAAAAAATTAGATAGATCAAAAATATTTAATTTTAAAATTGAAAAAAAATTTATAAAATATTTAGTTAACAAAGCATCAATAGCAGTCAATGGTGTTTCATTAACAATTTCTAACATTAAAAAAAATTCATTTGAAATATGGATAATTCCTCATACTTTAAAATTAACAAATCTGAGATTTTTAAAAAAAAATGATTTGGTTAATATTGAGATTGATATTTTATCAAAATATGTAAAGAAATTTATTAATGTTAAAAAATAAATATAGTTCAATTGAAAGTATAATTAAAACCGCAAAGAATGGCGGAATGTATATTCTTGTAGATGATGAAAATCGAGAAAATGAAGGAGATTTAGTTTTTTGTTCTTCGGATGTTAGTTCAAAAAAAATTAATTTTATGGCAAAATATGGTAGAGGATTAATTTGTTTATCATTAAACTCTATTCAAGCAAAAAAACTTGGTTTAACTTACATGACACCGGTTAACCAGTCGAGAAACCAAACAGCTTTTACAATTTCTATTGAAGCAAAAAAAGGTATTTCCACAGGCATATCTGCAAAAGATAGAGCTCGTACAATTAAAGTTGCCACAAAAAGAAATGTAAAAAAAAAAGAAATAGTTTCACCTGGTCATGTTTTTCCAATTATATCAAAAGATGGTGGAGTTTTAGTTAGAGCAGGTCATACAGAGGCATCTGTAGATATAGCTAAATTATCTAAAAAAATCCCATCAGCTGTAATTTGCGAAATAATGAATGAAGATGGCACAATGGCCAAAGGTGAAGATTTATTTAAATTTGCAAATAAACATGCTTTAAAAGTTGCAAAAATTGATGACTTAATTTCATATAGGTTAAAAAAAGAAAAATTAATTAAATTAAAAAAAACTTCATATATTAATGTTCAAAATCAAAGATACAAAATCAAAGTCTTTGAAAATTTATTAGATGGATCTGAACATTTTGCTTTAATTAAAGGTAGTTTTAAAAAAGGTTCTGTACCTAGACTTAGAGTAATATCGTCAAATGTAGTTCAAAATTATTTAATAAATCAAAAATTACCTCATTCTTTTGATAAAACTATAAAATATTTTAAAAAATTTAATAATTGTGTACTTGTGTTTATTAGAGATCCAAATCTACAATCCGTAACACAAACTTTAAAACAATATAATGATGAAAATTTTTATAAAAAAGGTCATGATAAATTAATAAAAAACTATGGTATAGGAGCTCAAATTATTAAATCATTAAAGATTAAAAATATGATATTAGTAACAAGATCAAAAAAGAAAGTTGTTGGCTTAGATGGTTATGGAATTAAAATTAACAAGCAAGAAATTATCAAATGAAAAAAATATTAATAGTTTCAGCTAATTATTATAAAGATATATCTAAAAAAATGCTTAGCAGCTCAATTATAATATTAAAAAAAAATAAATTTAAATTTAATATAATTGAAGTGCCAGGAGTTTTTGAAGTTCCAGTTACTATTTCAAAAAAAATAAAAAAATATGATGCTATAATTGCTTTAGGTTGTGTTATTAAAGGTGAAACACCTCATTTTGATTTCATTTCAAACGCAACAACCCAAGCTATAATGGATATATCCGTTAATAATAAAAAACCTATTGGCAATGGAATAATTACATGTCTTAATAAGAAACAAGCCATAGCTAGATATAAAAAAGGTAAAGAAGCTGCGGAAGCAGTAATTTCTGTATTATCTCAATAATAATGAGCATGAAATATAGTCCAAAAAACAATCCTAGAGTTATAATTATTCAAAAATTATATGGAAAATTTTTTAACAAAGATGAAAATTTAACATTCCCTAAACATAGATTTAAAAAATTTATTAAAGATGTAGTTATTGGAACTATTGAAAGAGATGATGTTATAAATGATGAAATTAAAAATCATCTTATGTTAGATTTAAAAATGAAAAATTTAGATAAAGTTTTCCAAGTAATTATTAAAAGTGCAATCTTCGAATTTTTATATAAACCCAAAACATCAATTAAAATCATCATTAAAGAATACTTAAATGCTTCAAATTTCTTTATTGAAGATTCTCAAACAAAATATCTTAATGCTTTATTAGATAAAATATCAAAGAAAATAAGAATTTCTAATGGATGAATTTAATTTAATAAAAAATTATTTTCAAATATTAACAAAAAATAACCCAAGTGCTTTAAAATTAAACGATGATGTTTTTTTTGATAAAAAAAGACAAATAGTTTTATCAATAGACACATATAACGAAGGTATCCATTATATAGATTTTAAAAAACCTGCTATGGTTATTAAAAAAATAATAAGATCTTCAATTTCAGACTTATACTGCAAAGGTGTCAATCCAGAATATATTTTCTTATCAGGTAGTGGCAATAAAAAAAGCTTTAATAAAAAAAATCTTAAACTTATATCTAAATCAATATCTCAAGAACAAAAAAAATTTAATATTAAATTATCTGGTGGAGACACAGTTAATTCAAAAAAAACATCTTTTACCATAGTTTCTTTAGGCTTTTCAAAAAAAATTATTAAAAGAAACTCTGCAAAACCAGGAGATGATATTTATGTAACAGGAAATCTTGGAGACAGTTATGTTGGCTTAAAAATTTTAAAGAATCAAATTAAAGAAAAAAAAAATATTAATAATTATTTTATTGAAAAATATTTTCTTCCAAAATTACCCATAAAAATGCTTAAATATTTATTTAAATTTG
>CACDJC010000031.1 GCA_902552475.1 uncultured Pelagibacteraceae bacterium
CATAGAACCAGTTACATTTATTTCTTTTGCATCAATCTTTACTCCCATAAGTTTTTTCTTAATGCCTTCAGATTTGATTTTCTTTAAAGCATCTTTTCCAATAAAATCAACTTGAGAGTCTAAATTAACAAATTTTTCAAAACCACATTCAAATGGATTATCATTTATATCCATATCATTTCCATAAGAAAGTAAAGAACTTTCAATTCTCTCAATTAAATTTGGACAACCTGGTCTAACATTAAATTCATTCCCAACTTCAAACAGTTTGTCATATAATGCTAAGCCTGCTTCTGTATGTTCAACATAAACTTCATAACCACCTTGTTTTGACCAACCTGTTCTTGCTATAAGATGTTTTTCACCACCAAATTCAAAATATCTAAAATCGAAATATTTCATTTCATTAATTTCTGGTCCCAAAATTTTTTCCATAAGATTAAACGATTTAGGGCCTTGTACAGAAAATATATCTACATCAGGTTCTGATATCTCAACTTTAAAATTATTTCCTATGGCTAAACCTTTGGCAAAAAGACTAACATCAGAATCCGATAGCGAAATCCACCATTTTTCTTCATCAAGTTTTAGTACCACTGGATCATTAATTAAACCGCCTTTATCATCTATTATTGGACAATAGTAACATCGGCCAATTTTTGATTTTGAAAGATCTCTACAAGTCATTAACTGAACTAATTTAGCTGAGTCTTTTCCTGAAATTTGAACTTGTCTTTGCACAGCAGCATCCCACACCTGAACATTTTCTTTTAAATGAAAATATAAATCATCTAAGGGACCGAATGCAGCGGGTAACAACATATGATTATATACTGTATAATGAGTAACACCTTGTTTCTCTACTCTTGAAGTATACTTTGTGCCCCTTAATCTTCTTGATTTAGCAATATAAAAGTTTTTCATTATTTCCTTCTGCCATCTATAATAGTATTTGTAAAGAAGCCATCTTAACTCTTTATAAAAAAATTAATTAAGCTCCTTAGCCTTTTTTCTTAACTCAAACTTTTGGATTTTTCCTGTAGATGTTTTGGGAAGAGATGAAAAAATAACTTTCTTTGGTAATTTAAAACCAGCCAAAGTTTCTCTACAGAATTTTATAATCTCTTCTTCAGTAGCAGATTTACCTTCTATAAGTTCAACAAATGCACAAGGTGTTTCTCCCCATTTTTCATCAGGTTTTGCTACAACTGCTGCCAAAGACACTGCAGGATGTTTAGATATTGTATTCTCTATTTCAATTGATGAAATATTTTCTCCTCCAGAAATAATAATATCTTTAGATCTGTCTTGAATTTTTATGTAACCATTAGGATGAGTTACTGCTAAATCTCCAGAGTGAAACCAACCATTTTTCATTGATTTCTCGGTTGCTTCTTTATCTTTAAAATATCCTTTCATAACAACATTCCCTCTAATCATTATTTCACCCATTGTTTTTCCGTCGTGGGGAATAGGCTTCATTGTTTCTGGGTCCATTACTACCACGCCCTCTGTATTTGGATATCTCACACCTTGTCTTGCTTTAATTTCGTTTTTGTTATCCTGCTCTAAACCATTCCACTCATCATTCCAAGCACATTGTAAAATATGACCATAAGTTTCCGTTAATCCATAAACATGCATAACTTCAAAACCAAGATTTTGCATTTTTTCAAATATGATACTTGGCGGTGGTGCTCCAGCAGTTAAAATGTAAACTTTTCTTTTTAATTCTATTTGATGTTCTTTTGGAGCATTAGCTAACATATTTAATACAATTGGAGCTCCTCCAAAATGAGTTACTTCATATTTATCAATTAATTCAAAAATCTTTTTTACGTCAATATTTCTTAAACATATATTTCTTCCATGTATCATAGACATCGTCCAAGGATAACACCAACCGTTACAATGAAACATTGGAACTGTACATAAAAAATTTAGCTTATTAGGCATATTCCATGCAACAACACTTCCAGTTGCCATTAAATATGATCCCCTGTGATGGTAAACAACACCTTTTGGATTTCCAGTTGTTCCCGAAGTATATCCTAGGGCAATAGCTTGCCATTCATCTTTTGGCATTTTCCATTCATAATTTTCATCTCCTGAATTTAAAAAATCTTCATATTCAAGAGTTCCTATTTTTTTCGAGTCTTTAAGATTTGCATCTTTGTCATCAATATCAATTATTGTTATTTTTGATTTTACATCTTCTAAAGCTTTTTTTATAACATCATGAAATTGTCTATCTACAATTAAAACTTTTGCTTCACTATGATTCAAAATATAACTTATAGTTTTGGGATCTAATCTTGTGTTAATGGCATTTATTACAGCTCCTACCATTGGTATTGAATAATGAGCTTCAAAAATTTCAGGAGTATTAAATGCTAATACAGAAACGGTATCTCCAGTTTTAATTCCAATTTTTTCTAGTGCGCTAGCAAATTTTATACATCGCTTGTATACTTCTGACCAAGTATAAGTTCTACTTTCATATACAACTGCTTCATAGTTTGGATAAATATCTTTTGCTCTCTCTAAAAAAGACAAAGGTGTAAGAGGAACAAAATTAGCATTATTTTTATCTAAATTTGTTTCGTAAGGATTCATTTTAATTAAATTTATAATCCATTATATATTTACTACCAGTTGATGCAGCCAAAAAATGACTTTCTGCTTTTGGTAATACTCTATTAAAGAAAAATTTTGCAGTCTGAATTTTTTCTTCATAAAATTCTTTATTATTTTCATATTCTTTAAAACTAACTTCTAAAACCTTTATCCATGAATGCGCTGTAGCAACTAACCCTAATACTTTTAAATAATCGTTACATGCTGCGCTAGCATCTTCTGGAGAATTTTTTATTTTATCTTTAATCCATTCAGTAAATTTCACTAAAATTTCTAACTTTTCACTTAATTTTTGAACATAAAATTCTATTTTTTCCTCCTTTAAATCAAAATCATTTTTAATTAATTTGATGTATTTATCTATTACATCTCCATTTTTTGTTACTAATTTTCTAAAAACTAAATCTGCTGCTTGAACTGAATTTGTTCCCTCATAAATCGGAGTAATCCTGTTATCCCTGTATAATTGTTCAATTCCTTGATCTTTCGTAAAACCATATCCACCATGGATTTGCATGGCTTCACTTGTTATCTCCATAGCGTTATCTGTAAACATTGATTTTACGACTGGTGTAATCAATGAAACAAAATCTGAGGCTTCTTGCTTTATTTTTTCATCATTATGGTTAAGACTAACTTCTATCTGCTGAGACAACCAAAAGCTTAATGCTCTTTGTCCTTCAATTATTGATTTCATATTTAATAATGATCTTCTTATATCTGCATGTTCTATGATTAAATCTGCTCCATTGTTTGATTTACTGTTATGTGATTTACCTTGTTTTCTCTCTTTAGAATAAGAAAGTGAATTTTGATATGCTATCTCAGAAATACCCAAACCTTGAACTCCAACTATAATTCTCTCTAAATTCATCATTGTAAACATAGAGTTAAGTCCTTTATTTTTTGGTCCAACCATATATCCAGTTGCATCATCAAAATTTAAAACACAAGTAGCAGATCCTTTGATTCCCATTTTATCTTCTATAGATCCCGTAGAAACTCCATTTCTAGATCCTACAGATCCATCTTTATTTACCAAAAACTTGGGAACCAAAAATAAACTTATACCTTTTGTGCCTTTTGGAGAGTCAGCTGATCTAGCTAATACTAAATGGATAATATTTTCAGTAAGATCATGATCTCCAGAAGTAATAAATATTTTTTGTCCAGTAATTTTATATGTTCCATCAGTTTGTTCTAGGGCCTTAGTTTTAAGTAATCCTAAATCAGTTCCACAAACAGGTTCTGTTAAACACATTGTGCCGCTCCATTTTCCTTCAACCATTCTTGGAAGATACATATCTTTAATTTCATCACTTGCATGATGCAAAAGACAATTATAAGCTCCTATAGTTAGTTCACTATAAAGCTTAAATGATAGGCTCGCAGAAGATAACATTTCATCAAAAAAAGTACTTACTGTCTTTGGCATGCCTTGACCTCCATATTTAGGATCACAAGACAAAGAAACCCAGCCATCTTCGATAAATTTTTTATATGCTTCTTTATAACCTGGTGGAGTTCTTACAACTCCATTTTCTAAAACTGCAGGATTTTCATCTCCGCTTTTTGCTAAAGGTAATATTAAATTTTGTGTTACTTTTGCAGCTTCCTCCAATATATCTTTTACTAGGTCGGAATTGATTTCTTTATACTTTTCAATTTCATTATATTTTTTATTATTTCTTAATTTTTCGAAAAGAAACATCATGTCTTCAATAGGAGCATTATAAATTGGCATAAAAATATTCTAGAATAAATGTTTAATTATTGCAATTTTGAAATTATCGCATCACCCATAACAGATGTTGAAACTTCTTTCATACCACCTGAATGTATATCTTTAGTTCTTAAGCCTTCGTCTAATACATCTTGAACTGCTTTTTCTAGAGCATCTGCCTCTTTATCTAAATCTAAAGAGTATCTTAAAGCCATTGCAAAACTTAATATTGTTGCTATTGGATTCGCTATACCCTTTCCAGCAATGTCAGGTGCAGATCCATGAACTGGTTCATATAATGATCTCATGTTGCCATTCTTGTCTTTAGATCCTAGTGAAGCTGAAGGTAAAAGTCCTAAAGAACCAGTTAACATTGCCGCCTCATCAGAAAGCATATCGCCAAAAAGGTTATCGGTAACTATTACATCAAATTGTTTTGGATATCTTACTAATTGCATTGCACAGTTATCTGCAAGCATATGATTTAATTCAACATCTTTATATTCCTTTTCATGAATAGCTTGAACTTCTTCTTTCCACAATTGGCCTGCTTCCATTACGTTTGATTTTTCACAAGAAGTAACTTTATTTTTTCTTTTTCTAGCTAAATCAAATGCAACACGAGCAACTCTCTCGATTTCACTTGTGGTGTAAACATGTGTGTTTATTCCTTTTCTTTCGCCATTATCAATAGGTTTTATTCCTCTTGGCTCTCCAAAATAAATACCACCTGTTAATTCTCTAACAAATAATATATCTAAATCTGATACTAATTCAGGTTTTAAACTCGAAGCATCCACTAATTGTTTAAAGCAAATTGCTGGTCTTAGGTTTGCAAATAATTTCAATTCTTTTCTTAATTTCAATAATGCTCTTTCAGGTTTTTTTGAAAATTCAAGATTGTCCCATTTCGGACCTCCAACAGCACCCAAAATTACCGCTTCACTTTCCAATGCTTTATAAAACGCCTCATCAGTAATTGGTGATCCATGTTTATCATAAGCAGAACCTCCAATTAAATCTTTATCAATTTCAAAATCTAATGATTTTTTAGAATTGAACCAATTAATAATTTTTTCAACCTCCCCAACAACTTCTGGACCAATACCATCACCTGGTAATAATAATATTTTTCTTTTTTTAACTTTGATCATTAAATATCCAGGGTTTCGAAGATTTTATTTTTTTTTCAAAAGAAATGATTTTATCAGATTTTTCCAGTGACAATGCAATATCATCTAATCCTTCTATTAAACATTTTTTTTTGAATTCATCTATTTCAAATGTAATTTCTTTATTTCCAAAAACAATTTTTTGTCCTAATAAATCTACAGAAATTTCTTCTTTTCTTTTTGAATATTCAGAAATTTCTTTGATTTCTTCATCAGAAATCTTTATTGGTAAAATTCCATTTTTAAAACAATTATTATAAAAAATATCTGCATAACTTGAGCTAATTACACATGTAATTCCAAAATCCAAAAGTGCCCATGGAGCATGTTCTCTAGAAGAACCACAACCAAAATTTTTACCAGCAATCAAAATTTTAGAATTATTATATGGATTGTTATTTAAAATAAAATCATCAATTAAGTTTCCATTTTGGTCATATCTCATTTCATAAAATAGGTTTTTTCCTAGTCCTGTTCTTTTTATTGTTTTCAAAAACTGCTTTGGAATAATCATGTCAGTATCAATATTAACTATTGGAAGATAAGCTGGTATACTTTTAATTGATGTAAATTTTTTCATTTAACTTTGATACTTTCTAACATCGTCTAAATTTCCAGAAATTGCTGCAGCTGCAGCCATAGCGGGACTCACAAGGTGTGTTCTTCCTCCTCTTCCCTGTCTACCTTCAAAGTTTCTATTTGATGTAGATGCACATCTTTCTTCAGGTTTTAATTTATCAGCATTCATCGCTAAGCACATTGAACAGCCTGGCTCTCTCCATTCAAAACCCGAGTCTTTAAAAATCTTATCTAAACCTTCTTGTTCAGCTTGTTCTTTCACTAAACCTGACCCAGGCACTACCATAGCTTCTACATGAGAAGAAATTTTTTTATTTTTTAAAATTTTTGCTGCATCTCTTATGTCTTCGATTCTTCCATTAGTACAACTTCCTATGAAAACCTTATCAATTTTAATATCTTTAATATTTGTGTCTGGCTTTAAACCCATATAATTCAATGATCTACTTATTGAGTTTTTTTTATCAATATCACTTTCATTATCTGGATTAGGAACTTTTCCATCTATTTCAACTACATCTTGAGGCGATGTACCCCATGTTACCATTGGTTTAATTTGGGAACCATCTAATGAAATTTCTTTATCAAATTTTGCATCTCTATCAGTTTTTAGAGAACTCCAGTATTCTAATGCTTTATCCCAATTATCTTTCTTTGGAGACATTGGTTTATTTTTTAAATATTCAAAAATTTTGTCATCAGGTTGAATTAAACCCGCTCTGGCACCACCTTCTATTGTCATATTGCAAACTGTCATTCTTTCTTCAACGCTTAGGCTTGAAATAAGATCTCCTGCATATTCTATTACATATCCTGTTCCTCCTGCAGTTCCAATTTTTCCAATAATTTGTAAAATTACGTCCTTGGATGTTACTCCAATGGGTAAATTACCATTAATATTAATTCTAAAATTTTTTGATTTTTTTTGCACTAATGTTTGAGTTGCTAACACATGTTCAACTTCAGATGTTCCTATCCCAAATGCTAATGCTCCGAAAGCCCCATGTGTAGCAGTATGACTATCTCCACAAACAATAATATTTCCTGGTTGGGTAAATCCTTGTTCTGGTCCTATTATATGAACTATTCCTTGCCTTTTATCATTCATTCCAAAAAGCTCAATTCCAAACTCTTTACAATTTTTTTCAAGAGTTTCTACTTGTATTCTAGAATCTTCATCGGAAATACCTTGAGACCTATCCGTAGTAGGAACATTGTGATCCGCAACCGCTAAAGTCAAACTAGGTTGTCTTACTTTTCTTTTTGAATTTCTCAATCCTTCGAAGGCCTGCGGACTAGTAACTTCATGAATTAAATGTCTATCAACAAAAAGCAAAGATGTACCATCAAGTTGCTCATCAACAAGGTGATCATTCCAAATTTTATCGTATATAGTTTGAGGCA
>CACDJC010000032.1 GCA_902552475.1 uncultured Pelagibacteraceae bacterium
GGATGTTCCTACAATTTTGTTATCAATTTTCCATTTTAAAAGTTTTTTGGAATTTTTTTTTGTTATAGTTTTTCCTGAGGACCAATCTTGAACATATTCTACATTTATATATTCTATTTTTCCTATCTTTCCTTTTTCTACTAATTTTTTTGCTTCTCTTACCATTGGATACGCAGAATAATTATGGGTTAATGCATATTTTATTTTTTTGTTTGATTTTATTTTCTTATGTAATTTTTTTGCTTGTTCTAAATTTCCTGCAAACGGTTTATCTGAAATAATATGTACATTTTTTTCAATAAATTTTTCAGCAATTATTTGATGACTTGATGGGGGAGTCATTATCGCAACAACCATTATGCAATCTTTTCTTTTTGCTTCTTTGTATGCCATCTCTTTATAAGTCGAATAACATCTGTCTTTAGAAATACCTAAACTTTTCCCAAATTTTTTTGAAATATTTGGATTTCTTGAAAAGACGCCAGCTACAATTTTATATTGATTGTCAAATCTAGAAGAAATTCTATGTACATGACCTATCCATGATTTGGGTCCACCACCTACAATTCCTAGAGTTAATTTTTTAGTTTTAAATCTTTGCATAGTTTAATATATCATAACAAAAAAATTATTTATGTCAGTAAAATTGGGAATCGCACCTATAGCTTGGTCTAATGACGATATGCCTGAGTTGGGTGGCGATACCTCTTTAGAGCAATGTTTATCTGAAGCAAGTCAAGCGGGATTTACAGGAATTGAGTCAGGCGGAAAATTTCCCAAAACATCCGAAGAATTATTGCCAAAATTGAATAAATTTAATCTAAATTTATGCTCAGGTTGGTATGGCGCTAATTTAAGAAATAACACTGTTGAAGAAGAAAAAGAGTCAATACAAGAACAATTAAAATTATTTAAGGATTGTAAAGCACCATGCATTGTATTCGCTGAAGTTTTTGGCTCAATACAAGGAGATCCAAATAAGAAACTTTCAACAAGACCAAAAATGGGACTTGATGAGTCTAAATCATATTATAAAAAAATTTCTGAAATGGGGAATTATTTAGAAGGAGAGGGAATGCCTTTAGCTTATCACCATCATATGGGAACTGTTATAGAATCTCAAAAAGATACAGAAATGCTGCTAGAAAATACCAAGGATAGCGTAAAATTAACCTTAGACACAGGTCACATGTTATTTGCCCAAGGTGATTCAATTAAGTTTCTTAAAGATTTTAAGGAAAGAGTCATACACATTCATTGTAAAGATATTAGAAAAAATGTTTTAAAAAAATCACTTGAAGAAGATTTAAGTTTTAGATCTGCATTTTTAGAAGGAGCATTTACTGTGCCAGGAGATGGTTGTATTGATTACAAACCTTTGTTTGATGAACTAAAAAAAAATGATTATTCAGGATGGTTAGTTGTTGAAGCAGAACAAGATCCTAAAAAGGCAAATCCATTTGAATATGCAAAGATAGGTTATAAATATCTTACTGAAACTCTAACTAGAGCAGATATTAAAGTTTCACAATCTTAGATGGATCTATTTTATTTTCAAAAAAATCAATAATATTTTGTATTGTTTCCATTCCCATTCTTGTCATACACTCCTCTGTGAAAGCAGCAGTATGAGGGCTTAAAAAAACCTTTTCGTTTTTCAAAAGTGGATTATTGTCATCAGGTGGTTCTATTTCAAAAACATCTATTCCTGCGCCAAATATAAAATTTTCATTTAATGCTTTATCTAGGTCAGCTTCATTAATTATTCCACCTCTAGCAGCATTAATAATTATACAATTTTTTTTCATTGTTTTTAATATTTCATAGTTAATTAGATTTTTTGTTTTATCTGTTAAAGGCATATGAAGAGATATTACATCCATAGATTTAACTGCGTCATGAATATTGTCTACTTTTTGTCCACCTAATGTCTCTATTTTTTCTTTTGTAACAAATGGATCATAAACGTAAACATTCATTTCAAAACCTAAACATCTTTTTATTAATGCTTGACCAATTCTTCCAAACCCAGCTATTAAAAAATTTTTTTTCCATAATTCGATTGTTTTGGGAAGTTTATTTCTATCTTTAAAATTTCCTTCTCTTACTGTTTTATCAAACAAATCTTTTCTTTTTGAAATATTAAGCAAATTAAAAAATACATGTTCTGAAACGGTTACAGCATTTGCATTAGCTGTTATTGCTATTTTAATATCTTTATCTTTTGCATATTTTAAGTCTATATTGTCATATCCAACTCCATGTCTTGAAACAATTTTTAAATTTTTTGCTTGATCCATTACATTACCTGACAAATTTGCAATTCTAATCGATACTCCGTCACAATTTTGAATTTTTTTCTTTAGGTTTTCTTCCGAAGTATCATCTGTTACATCTACTTCAAAATTAGGATGGTTTTTTATTAATTCCATTCCTTTTTCATGAACTTTTTGAATTACCAATATTCTCTTTTTTTTAGACATTCAATTATAAATACATTGATTTAAATTTAGTGATTAAAAAAGCTTAATATCATCATAACTTTAAAAATACAAATATCTTATATAAAATTTGAAATGTTTTATTAAAGTTGAAATTGATTCATTATTAAAATAACTTGAGTTGTGAATTTTACAATCAAATCATTACTGTTTATCTTTAAATATTTAGAAATTATAAATACTTTTATTCTTCGTATTGGACGACAACTAGCATGGATTGCTATTTTACTAATGGTAATAGTAATTATAATTCAAGTATTTTTTAGATATGTTTTAAATAATGCTCTTCCTTGGCCTGACGAAGTAGCACGTTTTTTAATGTTGTGGATGACTGGACTAATTGCTCCTACGGCTTATCGATGGGGTGGGTTTGTATCTATAGATATGCTCGAAAGATTTTTACCTAAAATATTATCAAGCTTATTAATTTTTACAATTCTACTAATTTCATTAATTGTTTTGCTCATTGGTTTTGAAATGGGACTCAAACATATAAATGCTGGATGGATATTTAGCTCTTCTTCGATTAAAATTCCATATTCATTAATTGGTGGAAAAACTGAAGCTATGAAATTGGCATGGATGTATATGTCCTTGCCAGTCGGTATATTTTTATTAATATTAGTTAACTTTGAATTATTATTAAGAAATATTTTATCATTAACTTCAAAAGTTGATTTACCTTTAGACAGAGACAAAGAAAAATTAGAGGCATAAAATGTTAATATGGTTTTTACCTTTGTTTTTAATTTTTTTACTAATAGGTCTTCCAGTTTTTTTTAGTTTATTGGCAGCGCCTGGAATTTTACTTTGGTTAAATGATCAAGGACGTGATGCTGCAATGCTATATAGAAATATTTATAATGGCATTGATAGCTTTCCTTTAATGGCAATTCCATTTTTTATGTTAGCTGGTGAATTAATGAATAGAGGAGGAATTACATTAAGACTTGTTGAGTTCAGCCAAGCCATGATGGGTCACTTGAGAGGAGGTTTGGCTCATGTAAATATTTTAACATCAATGCTGTTTGCGGGCCTGTCTGGATCAGCAGTTGCTGATACATCTGCTATAGGTTCAATGTTAATTCCAGCTATGGAAAAGCAAGGTTATACAAAAAAATTCGCTGCAGCTATAACAGCCGCAAGTTCAGTTATTGGACCAATTATTCCACCATCAGGTATCATGATAATTTATGCCTACGTTATGGGAGAAAGCGTTGCTGCATTATTTTTAGCAGGAATCGTTCCTGGAATCTTGGTTGGAGTTAGTTTAATGGTAATGGTAAAATTTTTAGCTAATCGATATAATTTTCCTCCTGTAACATCAAAAGCAAGCTGGAATGAAAGAGGTAAAGCATCTTTAAAAGCTTTTTTTCCTTTAATGACTCCAGTTATAATTTTAGGAGGAATTCTTGGAGGAATATTTACTCCAACCGAAGCATCTGCTGTAGCAGCAGCTTATGCATTGTTTATCGGGTTATTTGTTTTAAAAACACTATCTTGGAATGAAATACCAAAAGTTTTTACCAAAGCTGCTATGGTTTCATCTGTAGTATTGCTTTTAGTAGGAGCAGCTATGGCATTTAAGACAGTAGTAAGCTTATCTCATGCTCCAGAACATCTTGCAGAGTTTGTATTAAGCCTAAGTAATAATCCTTACGTTTTATTATTTTTGATTAATATACTTTTGTTTATTGTAGGAATGTTTCTTGATGCAGGCCCAGCAATAATAATATTAGGTCCAATTCTTGGACCTGTTTTTGTTGAACTCGGAGTACACCCTGTACATTTTGCAATTATCATGTCAGTTAATTTAACTGTCGGATTAGCAACACCGCCTATGGGATTAGTTTTATTTGTAGCTTCATCAGTTTCAGGCGAAAGAGTAGAAACGATTGCAAAAGCAATATTGCCTTTTTTGGCGGTTGAAGTTCTAGTTATATTTTTAATAACGTATTTTCCTTCAATATCAATGACAATTCCATTATTAACAGGTTTTGCAAAATAATTAATAAATTTAATATTTTACTACATTTCTATTGAAAGACACTTTTATATTAATTAAATTTGTTCAATTTTAAATTAACGGAGGGGAAAATGTTATTTAACAAATTATTAAAATCATTTTTTTCATTAGTATTAGTAGTTGGATTTTCGTTTTCAGCTTTAGCAGCTGATTACAATCTGAGAATGACAATGAACTCTAATGATCAAGATGAAGATTATGACGGTTCAATAGTTTTTAAAAACTATGTTGAGGCTGCTTCAAATGGAAAAATTTCTGTAGAATTATTTGTTGGTACTCAACTATGTTCTAAAGGAGCAGAATGTTTACAAGGTGTATCTGATGGAAGTATAGATATTTATATTTCTACATCAGGAGGAGCAGCAGGAGTATTTCCTTATGTTCAAGTTCTTGACTTACCTTATTTGATGTCTGATGACAGAATTGCAGAAGATGTTTTGAAGAGTGATTTTGTTAGAACAATGAGAAAGATGGCTTTAAAAGACTCGAATGACTCAATTAGATTAATGACTATTGGAAATACAGGTGGTTGGAGAAATTTTGCAAAC
Organism: uncultured Pelagibacteraceae bacterium; assembly: GCA_902552475.1. Taxonomy (GTDB): domain Bacteria; phylum Pseudomonadota; class Alphaproteobacteria; order Pelagibacterales; family Pelagibacteraceae; genus Pelagibacter. The sequence goes on from CACDJC010000032.1 coordinate 5,076, forward strand.
ACAAAAAGACAAATTGCAAACCCATCTGATATGAAAGGTTTAAAAATTAGAACAGTAGTTGCGGATCTTCCACAGGAATTGGTTAGAGCGCTTGGTGCCTCACCAACTCCTATACCATGGCCAGAACTATTTACTTCGTTTCAAACTGGAGTAGTAGAAGGATCTAAAAATGGAATTACTGATATTATGAATATGAAGTTTCCAGATGCAGGTCTTAAATATGTTACTTTAGATGGACATGCTTACATGGGTGCACTTTGGTGGATGAATAATGCTAAGTATCAATCTATGCCTGAAGATCTCAGAAAAGTTATTACTGACGGTTTTTATGCATTACAACAAGCAACTTTTGCTTCACCAAAAAGAAAATCAATTAAAGCATATGAGGACTTTGTAGCTGGTGGTGGAAATTTATATGTTCCAACTCCAGATCAAAAGGCTGCATTTAAAGAAGCAGCTTCACCTGTTTATGATTGGTTTAAATCAAATGTTAAAGGTGGAAAAGAAATCTTTAATGCTTTGACTAAAGCAGTTAAGAGTGCTGAGAAAAGAGCCTCTTCAGATTATAAAAAAGATCTATAATTAAAAAATGATTTTGGGGCGGATATTATTCCGTCCCATTATCTAAATGGATAAATCCAAGATTTGTAATCCTTTATTAAAATATGTGCTTTTTCAATTTGTTCAGGAGTCATTTTTTTAATTACTTCCTCCTGAGAAATAGCAGCATCCGGATCTCCACCTATGGCAGACAAACCATACCAAGTATAAGCTCTAACAAGATCAGGAGCTGGAAGACCTCTTCCAATTTCATAATACCATCCGACTCCAGATTGTGCACCAGGGTGACCTTTCATAGAAGATCTGAGGTACCATTCAAAAGCTCTAATATCATCTCTTTTAACACCAAGTCCCATAGCATACATAATACCAATAAGTTCCTCAGCGTCGGCATTTCCAGATTTTGCAGCAGGAATAAGTTCTTCCATAGCTTCTTTAAATTTACCTTCTTCCATCAAATCTCTAGCATTTTCAATTTCTGCAAAAACAATAGAAGGGATAAACAAAATTATAAAAAAATATTTAATCATATAAAAATTATAATATTTATAATTCCATTTTTAATTTCAGTAAACAAAACATATGCAAATGAATTACCAAAACCATTATCCATTAATGATTTTCATAAAGTAGATATAAAAAAAGCTAAACTTGGTAGACTTTTATTTCACGACAAAATTTTATCAGCAAACCGTAATATTTCATGCGCAACATGTCATAACCATGATTTTGGAGGTTCTGATGGACTTTCACTAGGAATTGGAGAAGGTGGCGAAGGGCTAGGTCCAAAGAGAACAGCTGGCATAGGTGATGATAAAATTAAGAAACGTATTCCAAGGAATTCTCTAGCACTTTGGAATTTAGGATTTAAAGATATCAAAACTCTATTACATGATGGCAGAGTGACTAAGTCAAATATATTTGGCAATAATTTTAATACACCAGCGCAAGAAGCACTTCCAAAAGGTTTAGATAATATTGTTGCAGTTCAAGCTTTATTCCCTATGACTAGACAATTTGAAATGGCAGGTAATCCAGGTGAAAACGAAATAATAGGCTTAGTTTCAAAAGTTGGAAAAGATAGTATGAGAATAGATGCTGTGTGGCCTGTAATAACAAATAGAATTCGTGCAATTCCAGAATATGTTGAATTATTTAAAAGTACTTTTGATGATGTTGATAGCTCGTTAGATATTAATATTACTCATGTTGTGAATGCTATTGCCGCTTTTGAAATCCATGAATGGACTTCGTTTGATACTCCATTTGATGAATATTTAAATGGAAACAAGAATGCTTTAAGTTCAAATCAAATTAAAGGAATGGAATTGTTTTATGGAAAAGCAAATTGTAGTTCTTGTCATTCTGGTTCACTATTGTCAGATCAAAAATTTCATTCA
>CACDJC010000033.1 GCA_902552475.1 uncultured Pelagibacteraceae bacterium
TTATTTTCCTTAAATATTTAAGTTCATCAATAAGATAATCGTTACTTAAAATAGTTGAGCTAATTTGTCCTTTTCTAATTGTAAACTCTGAAATAGTTTTATCTAAATAACAAAAACCGTGTTTCATGCTTAAATATTGTAAATTTAACATGTCAGCACGTCTACCATATTGTTTTTTAAAGATATTTGATTTTAAAATTTTATTTGAATTAAACACAACAGTATTGTGATATACTTTAAATTGATAATCGCTATATAGTTTTTCTACTTCCTCTTTTTTTATATGACCTTCGTTAATAAATGAAAAGTTTATAAAATATTTTTTTTTATTATTTAAATTATTGATACGTATATTTGAAAATACATATGCTGCATTAATATTTTTTTCTAGCATTCGAATATTTGACTCTAAAAAATTATTGTAAATAATGTCATCACTTGATTGAATATATAAATACTTAGATTTTACGCGCTTAATACCAATAGATACTGATTTTAATGCACCGTAATTAACTTTATTTTTAATATAAATAAATTTAATATTTCGATTTAATTGCTTTCTGATTTGTTTTTTTAATAATTTATCACTGTTAGCATCGTCCACAAATATCAATCTTTTAGGCTGCAGAGTTTGATTATTTATGAAAGAGATAGAATTATTTAAAAATTTTTTATCTTTATAATAAGGCCAAATTACATCAACACTTTTATTAATTATTCCATACTCTCTATCTAATATTTTACTAAATCTATTTGAAATTATTTCTGAGGAAAAATTAGATATTATTTTGTTATATGATTTATTTCTTGATTTATCGATTTCTCTTTCTTTTAAATTAATAAATTGTTCAATATTTTTTAATAAATTATTTACGGTATTATGTTTTGTTATTTTATTTTGAGTATTTGATAAAACATAATTATGACCACTATTATTATATGCAACAACATATAAACCAGATAACATTGCTTCCATAACAGAGGTTCCAGCTCCTTCTGAATAAGATGGTGAAACTAAACAATCCATTTTAGGAAAGATTTTATTAAAATTATTAATATAACCTAAATATTTAACACTATTTTTATTATTATTAATAAGATCAATTGTGCTTTTAGAAAATTTAGATTGTCCAATAATATTTTGGTCGGTTGGTCCAGCTATATAGAATTTTTTTTCAGGATATTTATTTTTTAAAATTTTTGCAACTTTAATGTATTCTCGGATTCCTTTTTCATTAATTAGTCTTCCAAAAAATATAAAATTTTTTCTTTTATTTACTTTTCTTTTCAAAGCTAATTTTTCAACACCTTCTGTAGGTAATAAAAATACTTTATCTCTTTTTTTCGAAAATTTAGAAAAAAAATTTCTATCTTCAGGATTTATACAAATAACCGTATCGCTTGAATTAATTATCAATTTTGTAATTAAATTAAATAAATTTCTTTCAAAAAAATTACCTAACTGAAGAGATCCTCTACCAGCTATTAATGAAATTATTTCATAATTAAATTCAAAAAATTTTTTTAAAACCGAAACAATAAATTGATATTTATAAGAATATACGATAATTTTTGAGGGATTATTTTTTTTTAAAATAAAATATATTTTTTTAAAATCATCATATAAATTTTTGGAGTTAAATTTATAAACTTCTATATTTTTATATTTTTTTTTTAAAGACGCTTTTTTAGATGGTGTAAAAATTTTAAAACTATAATTATCCATTTTTGATAAATAGTGTTCTCTAAATTTTTCAATTGAAAAAGCTGTATTAGATATTACTAATAATTTATTCATTATTTTTTTTAAATTTTTAAAGACCTAAGAAAATTAAATATTATTTTATTTGCTAATGTTATTCAATATGTATAAAAATTAAACAATGTTTATCATTGAATTTGGAGTTAATCATTTAGGAAGCAAAATTTATCTGAATAAACTAATAAATTTTTATTTGAAATCCTCATTCAAAATGGCAACTTTAATGATACAAACAAAAGATTATTACGAAAAATATCCTAATCATTTTATTTCAGAAGATAGACTAAAAAAAATTATAAAAATCTGCAAAAAAAAAAGAAAAAAAATTGGTTTGGCAGTCTGCGACCTAAGAACATATCAATATTTTGATAAATTAAAATTTGATTTTTATAAATTACTTAGTATTGCCAATAATGATAAAAAACTAATTAATAAATTAAAAAAAAAAAATAAACATATATATATTTCTACCGGCTTATCAAATGATAGTAGGATAAAAAGATCTTTAAAATTATTTGAAAGATATACTAAAAAAAGTATCTTACACACCCCAATGTCATACGATACTAAAGAATTAAATTTTAAAAAAATTTTATATTTTAGAAAAAATTTTAATAAAAATGTTGGATACAGCAATCACAATAATAACCTTAATACTCTTTATGCTTTAACTAGCTACAATCCAGAAAAAATATTTTTATATGTTAAGCCAAATTCTTCAAAAAAAATTAATTTTCCTGATAATAAACATGCTTTTGATATTAAAAATTTGGAAGACATTAAAAAAAACTATATTGAATGTTTGAATAGTCATAAATTCAGTAATAAAACTATTAAAAAAATTAATATTTTTAAATGACAAGAAAAAAAAGAGCAATAATCATTGGTGGCTCCAAAGGTTTCGGTGCAGAAATTTCTAAAGAATTATCAAAAATAAAAATAAACGTAAAAAAATGTTCTAGAAAAGATATTGATACATCAGATTTAAAAAAAGTTAAAAAATTTATTAATAACAATAGTTCAATCGATATTCTTCTTCTAAATACAGGTGGTCCACCGTCAAAAGATTTTTATGATATTTCTATAAATGAATGGGTGAAATATTTTAATCAGCTTTTTTTAAGCTTTGTTTTGATACTCCAAAAAATAAAAATAAAAAAAAATGGTTATATTTTTTTAATTTCTTCTTCAATTATAAAGGAGCCTGCTGAAGGTCTTATAATATCTTCATCACTACGTTCTGGATTTGTAAGTCTTTTTAAATCTGTTTCTTTACATAAAAGAAATAAAAAAATATCTTTCATAAATATAGCTCCCGGCCCATTTAAAACAAATAGAATCAAAAAACTTGTAAAAAATATAAATTTATATGAAAAAAATTTACCAACTGGCAAAATAGGAAATCCAAATGAAATTGGAAAATTTGTTAGATTTATAGTTGAAAATAGAATTAAATATTTGAATGGGTCTACAATTTATTTCGATGGCAATATAAATAAATCAATTATATGAAAAACGATAAATTTTATAAGACAATTAAAGAAATTGAAAAGTGTAGATCTAAAAACAATGTCAATTGGATGGATATACTTAGACTGGCTTATGAAAAATCTCCTAAAGAAGCTGTGAAAATTTTTACTAAAATACATTCTCAAGATAGTAAAATTAATTCTCTTGCAAAAAAACTTACAAAATTGAAATGAGAATAGATAGACAATCTACAACTCAAAATGTATTTGATTTAATTTCAAAAAAATCATCTTTTCAAAAAAAAAAAATTAATTATTTTCACAATAAATTAACTCGTATGGAATTAAAAAAAATTGAAAATTATTTACAACTATATAAAAAATTTTTATCAAAAAACAATATAGCTTTAAATAATGCAGTAACTTCTTACCTCGAAATGTGCACAGATATGTTTAATTGTCATATTAAATTTTTAAGGACAGGCAAATATCCCGTGAAAAGTTTGACTGAAGCAAAAAAAAAAGTTTATTTTAATTCAAAAAAAATGAAATCTTATATGGTGGGTCTTGCAATTTCTCAGTTTTTTTGGGAAACACATTTTAAAATGTTCAAACATCTACAATCCATGATTTTATCAAAAGCTAATGCAAAATCATATTTAGAAATTGGACCTGGTCATGGTTTGTTTTCTTATTATTCGTTAAATATACTTAAAAAATTGTTAAATTATACCGCTGTAGACATTAGCAAAACTTCTTTAAAATTAACAAAAGATTTTCTTTTTTATAATTCAAAATTTAATTTTAAAAAAGAATTAAGTTTTATTAATATGGATTTTTTAGAATTAAAAAATTTTAATAAAAAATTCGAATTAATTGTTTGTGGTGAAGTTTTAGAACATGTTTCAAATCCAATTAAGTTACTAAAAAACATTAAAAAATCTCTAGACAAGAATGGAAAAATATTTATTTCAACATGCATAAATTGCCCTGCTATTGATCATGTTAATCAATTTTTGAATGTTGACCATATAGAAAATCTGTTTAATAAAGCAAAATTTAAAGTTATTTCAAGGAAAGTTTTGCCAGTTGAGAAAGTAAGTTATAAAATAGCAATAAAAAAAAAAATTACAATTAACTATAGTGCAATTTTGAAACATATATAGATTATGTTTATTCATGTTGGAAAAAAAATATTTTTAGAAAAAAAAATTGATAAGTCTTTGGTAAACCAGTTTGTAAAATTATCTGGAGACAATAATCCAATTCACGTTGATGAAAAATATGTAAAGAAAACTGTATACAAAAAAATAGTTGCGCATGGAATGCTAAGTGAATCTTTTTTATCAACAATAATTGGCACAAAGCTTCCAGGTAAAGGGTCTCTATGGATTGAAAAAGAGGTAAAATTTTTGAAAATTGTAAGACTAGATGATTATATTACATTCTGTGCAGAGGTGATTTCAATTGATGAACAAAATAGAATAGCAATAATTAATGTTAGTGCTAAAAATCAATTTGGTGAAAAAGTAATTGAAAGTTTAAATAAGGTATTAATTCCAGATAATTGCAAAATATCTAAAAACAATAAAAAAAAAATTAGAAAGAAAATAATAAAACCCATAAAAAAAAATAAAAAAACGGTATTATTATTAGGTGCATCCGGTGGAATTGGTTTGGAAACACTACAAATGTTATTAAGAGATGGTTATATTGTATATTGTCAGTACTATACTGATAGTTATTTTTTAAAAAAACTTAAAAGAAAATATAAAAACAAAATATTTCTATTAAGATTAGATATTAACAACAATAAAAGTATTAAAAATTTTTTAGATAAAATAAATAAAATTAATTTAACCCATTTAATTAATTGCATTATACCAAAAATATATAATATTTCTTTTGAAGATATTAAAAAAAAAGATTTTGAATATTATTTTTCTGGAGTGTTCTATAATTTAATTGAAATAATCAATAATGTTACTAAGACATTTATTAGGAATAATTTTGGTAACATTATTGATATTTCAACAGTTTATCTTAAAATACCTGAAAAAAATTTCCTTCCTTATATTACTTATAAAGGAGCCATGAAACACTTTATAAAAGGATTATCTGTTGAGTTATCAGGCTACAATATAAGGTCAAATTTAATAACAGCTGGTGTAACTAATACTCAACAAATCTCAAATCTATCAAGAAGACAAAAATTACTTATTTCGGCAAAAACACCTTTAAAGAGAATTGCAGAACCCAAAGATATTTCAAATACAATTAAATATCTTGCTTCAGATGAATCAAGTTTTGTGAATGGAGCCACTATAAATGTAGATGGTGGAATAATTTAAAAATGCTTATAGAAAATAATTTTGTAGAAATCATTTCTAAGGCAAATTCGATAAAAAATAAAAGAACAGAGAATTCTATAAATATTAAATTTTTTACCAATACAATAATCAACCCAATTGACAAGATATTAAAGTATCAAATAAAAAAAAAAAATTTAGACACATATACTGAATTTTTTGGTCACGATAATCTTAATTATATACAAAAAAAAAAAATTAAAAATCAAGTAAGCATTACTTTATGGGAAGTTGAAAATATTTTTCCGAATAATTTCTCAGATTTGGAATTTAAAGACAAAAATTATGTTAATGAGATAGTTAAATTTGAAATTGAAAAATTAAGCATATTTTTTGAAAGAGTGAAAGATTTTAAAATAAATATTTTTAAAAAATTTAGAAATTACAATTATTTTTCAGATACTATATATGAAAATAAAGTAGATTTGATTTGCGAAAAACTAAATCAATTTTTAGAAAAAAGCCGAGAAAAATATAAAAATTTAATTCTATTTGATGACTTTGATATATTTAAGAAAATGGGGCAAAACTATTATTCAAGAAGCCTTAAAAATACAAAACTTCCTTATTATTCTTTAGATTGTATACTAGAACTATCATTCAAACTTTCATTAATTATTTTAAATCATTTTGGTCA
>CACDJC010000034.1 GCA_902552475.1 uncultured Pelagibacteraceae bacterium
AATTAAACCAATCATTGAAGGTAGTTATGATGCCAAAATTAAAATTATTATATTTGAGTCTCTTACATGTAGTCATTGTGCTGATTTTCACAAAAAAGTTTATCCTGGTTTATTAGAGGACTTTATAAATAAAGGTCATGTTTCTATAGAATTTAAAAATTTTCCATTAGACATGGCTGCGTTTAATGCATCAAAAATTGCGCATTGCAAAAATGATGGAAAATCGGAAATCCTACATCATTTATTTGAAAACCAAGGTAAATGGGTTAAAGGAAATACAATAGCTGACCTAAACAAAAATTTAAAAAATTTTATTGATGAATCAAATTATAATTTGAATTTTGAAGAATGTATTAGTAACACTAAGATTGAGGATTTTATTCTAGAAGACCGAATCAATGGAGCTAAAAAGTTTAAAATTGAAGCTACTCCTACATTGATTATAAACGGTGAAAAGTTTGAAAACGCTTTAAACTACAAAAAATTGAAAAAATATCTTGAAAAACTGATATAAGTTAGTGGATGGAGTTTAAAAAAATCCAATTAAATGGATTTAAGTCATTTGCTGAAAAAACTAACTTTCTTATTGAAGAAGGATTAACTGGTATAGTTGGGCCAAACGGTTGTGGTAAATCAAATATAGTAGAGTCTTTAAGATGGTGTATGGGAGAAACATCGGCAAAGAGTATGCGAGGATCTGGAATGGAAGATGTTATTTTTTCAGGAACATCTAATAAACCTTCAAAAAATATTGCAGAAGTTATAATTAATCTAACAAATCAGAATAAGGATGGTCCTATTCAATATAATGAGTTAGATGAAATTGAAATTAGACGTAAAATAGAAAAAGATAAAGGTTCAAAATTTTACATAAATAATAAAGAAGTAAGAGCAAAAGATGCTCAAATGCTTTTTGCAGATTTGTCTACTGGAGCTCATTCTCCCTCTTTGATTAGCCAAGGAAGAATTGGTGCATTGGTTACTGCAAAACCTGCAGATCGAAGAGCTATACTAGAAGAGGCTGCAGGAATTTCAGGGTTGCATGTTAGGAGGCACGAAGCAGAACTAAGATTAGGAGCTGCAGAGAATAATTTAAAGAGAGCTGATGAATTAAGAAGACAACAAGAAAAACAATTAGCTAATTTACAAAAACAAGCTGAGGAAGCAGCAAAGTACAAGTTAATTTCAGAAGAAATTAAAAAAATTGAAGCTGGACTTTATTATTTAAAGTTAATTGAAATCGATAATGAAATAAAAATAGAAAATGAAATAAATAATGAAGCAGAAGATAAAGTTAAAGAATTTAACGAAAAACTTGAAAAATTAGAAAAAGAAATAAAAGACCACTTAGAAAAAGCATCTCCAATTAGAGAAAAAAATATTGAAAATTTATCAAAAATTCAAAGACTTAATCTGGAACTTAAAGCTCTTGATGAAGAAAATGAAAGAACTAAAGATGAAATTGAAGCAAATAAAAATTCAATAAAAGTTATTGATGAAGATATTGACAGAGAAAAAAGTATAGTAATTGATGCAAATTCCAATGAAAAAAGACTTAAAGAGGAGAAAGGTGAACTTATAGAAACTGACTCTAAGTATTATGAAACTGAGAAACTATCAAATATTGATTTAGAAGAGTCAAAAACAAAACTAAAAAATGAACAAGATAGAATAGATACTCTTCTTAAAAATTTTAATTCTGAAATTCTAGAAAATAATATTGAAGTTATAAATACTGCTAAGGATCAAATAGAAAAAGCTAAAAATTTAATTATTGAAAATAAAAATAAAGAAGCAACAGATTTATTAGATGAGTGTAAAGTTAACTTGTCTTATGTTAGCATGAAATTTAAAGATTTTGAAAGTGACGATACATTAAAAACTTTAATTACTAAAAATGATCAAATAAAAAAATTGCAAGAAGACTATGCAGAAACATATAGTAAAAATAAAAATATTAAAAAAGAATCAGTAAAAAGAAATGAAAGAATTAAAATTATTGATCAAGAAATTGAAAGTTGGAGAAACTTACTTAATAATTCAGAAAAAATGGTCATTGAATTAAATGAAAGAAAAAATAAACATATAACAAAATTAAATGAATTAGAAAAACAACCTCAAACTCAAGCTGAAAAGAAAGGTAAAATATCAGAAAATCTAAGAATTTCAGATAAAGAAAAAAATGAAAATGAAGAATTTATTGAAGAATTAGATAAAAAAATCATAGAATTTAGAAATCAATTAAAAAATAAAAAAGAAGAGTCTATCGAAGTAAGAGAAAGAAAAGCTAGTTCAGGAGCAACTATTGAAGGTTTAAATAAAAGAAGAAATGATTTGTTAGAAAGAGTAATGACCGAGCTAAATTTAAAAGAAGAAAATCTACTTGTGTATTCTAATCTTGAAAAAGAAGATGAATTTCCTGACACAGTAACCCAAGAAGAATTACTTGATAAAAAGAAGAGAGATAGAGATAGTTTAGGATCAGTAAATTTAAGAGCAGATGAAGAAACTTCAAAATATGAAGATGAAATAAAAAAAATGGAAAAAGACAGACAAGATCTTGTTACTGCCATAATAAAGTTAAAAGAAAGCATAGCAGAATTAAACCAAAGGGGTCGTGAAAGACTCTTAGAAGCTTTTGAAAAAGTAAATAGAAAGTTTAATGAGGTTTACACAAAGTTATTCAATGGTGGAAGCGCAAAATTAGAGTTAGTTGACTCTGATGATCCTTTAGATGCTGGATTAGAAATGCTTGTTAGTCCACCGGGTAAAAGACTTCAGTCGATAACTTTGCTTTCTGGGGGAGAACAAGCATTAACCGCATTATCACTGATTTTTGCCGTGTTTTTGACAAACCCATCTCCAATTTGTGTTTTAGATGAAGTTGATGCACCGCTGGATGATGCCAATGTCACCAGATTTTGTGGTCTTCTTAATGAACTTACAAAAATTACTTCTACAAGATTTATAATCGTCACCCATCATGCCTTGACAATGTCAAAAATGGACAGATTATATGGGGTTACAATGCCCGAAAAGGGTATAAGTCAGCTAGTTTCAGTAGATCTTCAAAAAGCTGAAAGCATGGTAGCCTAAAAATATAAATGACCGAGGATCAATTTAAAACTCGCCTAAAAATTGCAAAAAGTAGGGCGAAAGCGAAATACTCTTCAAAAAACAACAAATCTAACTCTAGTATGGGCACTGCTTTCAAAATGAGCACTGAATTAGTTGCTGCTGTTGCTGTTGGGACAATTATTGGGTTTATTTTAGACAATTGGTTTGGTACTAAGCCCTGGTTAATTTTAATATTTTTTTTTGTAGGCGTAATTGCAGGCATACTGAATGTAATTAAATCAGCAAAAAAAATGCAAAAATAGTAAGAAATAAAAATGGCATCAAATCCAATGTACCAATTCAATGTATATAGAATTGGTCCAGAAATAAAATTGGGCGCGGTAGATATTTCATTCACGAATGCAAGTTTGTTTATGGTTATAAGTTCATTGGCCATATTAATCATTTTTAATTTAGGAACTAAAAAAAAATCATTAGTACCTGATAAAATTCAATTACTTGCAGAACTTAGTTATTCATTTGTATCAAAGATGATAAGTGATACAGCTGGATCCAAAGCAAAACCATATTTTTCTTTTATCTTTTCGCTTTTTATGTTTGTTCTTTTCTGTAACATGTTTGGAATGATACCTTATTCGTTTACAGTAACTAGTCATATTATAGTAACTTTTGTATTGGCTGCTTTTATTTTTATTGGAGTAACAATAATTGGATTTATGAAACATGGATTGGGTTATTTAAAACTTTTTGTACCAAGTGGTGTTCCAATGGTTTTATTGCCCCTTATTGTTGTGATTGAAATTATTTCTTATTTAAGTAGACCAATTAGTCTATCAGTTCGATTATTTGCAAACATGATGGCTGGTCATACTATGATGAAGGTATTCGGGGGCTTTGTTATAAGTCTTGGAATAGTTGGCGGATGGCTTCCGCTGAGTTTTTCTGTTGCATTAACTGGTTTGGAGATATTAGTTGCTTTTCTTCAAGCGTATGTCTTTGCAATTTTAACATGCATATATTTAAATGATGCATTAAATTTACACCATTAATTAAAAATAAGGAGGAAAAATGGAATTAGAAGCAGCAAAAATGATTGGAGCAGGTCTTGCAGCTATAGCTTTGGCGGGCGCTGGAGTCGGAATAGGAATTATATTTGGTAATTACCTATCTGGAGCAATGAGAAATCCATCTGCAGCTCAAAAACAATTCCCAAATTTATTATTGGGATTTGCTTTAGCTGAAGCAACTGGACTATTTGGTCTAGTAGTGGCTCTAATTATTTTATTTGCATTTTAGTTAATGCCAAAAAAAATAGTTTTTAATACTTTAATTTTAAGCTTTTTGCTTTTAAGTTCTGCAAATACTGCAGAAACTGGGGGAATGCCTCAATTAAATCCAGAATTTTGGATATCTCAAATATTTTGGCTAGTTTTAACCTTTGGATTCCTTTATGTTATTTTATCTAAAATAATACTACCTAAAATCAGTAAAAGTCTAGAAACAAGAAAATCCCAAATTTTAGAAAATATTGAAACAGCAGATAAACAAAAGGAAGAAAGTGAAAATAAAATTAAAGAATATGATAAAATTATTTTAGAAAGCAAAATTAAAGCTAAAAATTATTTTAATGATGCAAGAAAAAAAATTTTGGAAGACATAGATAAAAAAAGGATTGTACTAGAAAAAGATATTGAGGACGAAATTGCTGCAGCAGAGAGTGAAATTAATGATCTTAAAAAAAATTCAGATGAAAAAATATCAAAAATAGCTATCGATACTTCATCTGAATTAATAAAAGAATTGATTGGAGAAGAAGTAAATAGCAGCAGCATTTCTGCAATAGTTGAAGATCAATCTAAAAAAATAAAGGAGAGAAAAAATGTCATTTGAT
>CACDJC010000035.1 GCA_902552475.1 uncultured Pelagibacteraceae bacterium
ATTTCTTTTTCTTCTCCTTCAAATTTAACAATAAACCATTTTTGTTTTTGTCCTTTATATTTACCTCTCCAAATAATACCTAAAAGTTCATCTGGCAAAAGATAAGAGGTAAATCCATCAATTTCTTTAATAAACCTGATAGTTTTAATATTTGTTTCTTCTTTTAATTCTCTTTTTGCAGCATCATAGAATTTTTCACCTTTATCAACACCCCCTTGCGGCATCTGCCAAAAGTTTTTTGGATTGTCTATTCTTTTTGCTACAAATACTTCATTATTTTTATTTAATACAACAATTCCTACACCAAGCCTTAAAGGCAAACTCTTAATTTTTTTTTTCATTGGCTAACCGTTAAGAAGTTTTAATGCAAAATTTAATTGATTGTCTGTTTCAGTATTAAATTTAAATTTTTCATCAGAACTTTCAGCAATCTCAATATCTGGAGATACTCCCACATCGGATATAGATTTTCCTGACGGAAGATAGTATTTTGATACTGTAAGTCTAATAGCACCATCATTTTTTAAAGGTATAATTGATTGAACTGATCCTTTTCCATAACTATTTTCTCCAATTAAAATTGCTCTTTTGTGATCTTGAAGTGCCCCAGCAACAATTTCTGATGCTGAGGCTGACCCATAATTGATTAATACAATTATAGTTTCTCCTTTAAGTATATCACCTTTTTTTGCAAACCATTTTCTATTTTCATATTTTCTTTTACTTTTAGTTGATACTATTTCTCCACTATCTAAAAAGAAGTCTGAAATTTTTATTGCTTGTGAAAGAAGTCCTCCAGGATTGTTTCTTAAATCTAAAATATAGTTTTCAACTTTTTTATTTTTTTTGAATTCTTCAATTTTATCTTTTATTTGATTTCCACTATTTTCATTGAAAGATGTTAGTCTTAAATACCCAGTTTTTTCATTGATTATTTCAGATTTAACCGATGAAACTTTTATAATTTCTCTTGTAATATTAAATATTAGTGCTTTCTTTTCTCCTCTTCTTCTTATGGTTATTTCTATGTCGCTTCCAACAGGACCTCTCATCAAATCAACTGCTTCACTTAAAGATTTGCCCTGAACTTGGATATCATTAATTTTAACTATATAATCTCCAGCCTTGACTCCTTCCTCAGCAGCAGGTGAATTATCTAATGGTGATATTACTTTTATTACTCCAGCCTCCATACCAACTTCAATACCTAATCCTCCAAATTCTCCACTAGTTTCAGTTTGCATACTTTCATATAATTCGGGACTCATATAGGCGGAATATGGGTCCAGTGACTGAAGAACACCATTTATTGCTGCATCCATAGCATCACTCTGATTTACTTCTTCTACATATTCTTTATTAATTTTATCAAGTACCTCACTAAATAAGTCTATTTTTTTATATATGTCTGCATCACTTGCCGAATTGCTAAAATTTGTAAAAATAATAAAAAGTAAAAATGTTACAAAAAAATTATTAAAAACTTTTTTCATATAATAACTTTTTCTTTAGGAATTAATTCTGACCAAATTTTTTCTAATTCATAAAATTTTCTTTTTTCAGGATTAAAAATATGAACAATTAAATCAATGCCATCTACAAGTTTCCAGTCACTACTATCTTTTCCCTCAATTTTGCAATTATTAACTCCATTTTTTTTAAAGTATTCAAAAACTTGTTCGGATAATGCCTGTATATGCCTTGAAGAAGTTCCACTAGCTATTATCATTTCATCAGCTATAGAAGATTTTCCTTCTAAATCGATACTAACAATATCTAATGCTTTATTTGAGTCTAGTAAGTTTATTATTTCTTTTTTTAGATTAGCAGGTCTTTCCATTAATTATTTTAACAGTATCAAATTTTTCTTAATTGAGAAGATGAAATATTGACTTTTTTAAATTTAATAAATTCCAAGCCTTTTTTGCTATATTTTTTAAAACCTAAAGATTTCAAAGATTTAGCTTTATATCCTTTTCTATCAAAAACTAAAATATTACAGATCGATGAAATTAATCTTGAATTTTTCCATTTGTGAAAATTAATTAGATTATCGGCTCCCATGATAAAATAAATTTCTGTATTTTTATTTTTTTTTTTAAAATATCTAATTAGATCAATTGTTCTGTTTGATTTAATTATATTTTCATAAAAATTTACTTTAATGAACTTGTTTTTTAAATTTATTTCTTTCGCATATTTAATTCTTTTTTTCAAACTCAAAGAACTTTTATTTTTATAAGGATTTTTTTTTGTTATAGCCCATATAATTTTCTCTATCCCAAATCTTTTTTTTGCCTCTTTAGATATTTTTATATGCCCTTTGTGAGCTGGATCGAAAGTTCCACCTAGTATACCAATTTTTTTTTTATTTTCTGATTTGACCTGAACCATATACTTCGTATTTGTAACTCACTAGCTGTTTCAGTCCTACCGGTCCTCTTGGTGGAAGTTTATTTGTTGATATTCCAACTTCTCCTCCAAAACCAAATTCCCCCCCATCGGCAAATTGCGTTGATGTATTATGCATTGCTATAGAACTTTTAACATTTTTTATAAAATACTTTGCAGATAATTTATTTTTAGTAACGATTGCATCTGTATGCATTGTTCCATATTTATTAATATGTTCGATTGCTTCGTTGATGTTATTAACTAATTTAACAGAAATTTTTGATGATAAGAATTCTTTCTTCCATATACTATCTGATGCATTTCTTGTTTTTTCTTTATAAATTTTCTTAATTTTATTATCTGCATAAATAATACAACCTTTTTCCACTAAAACATTTAAAATTTCTTTTATAAATTTAGAATTTTTCTTGTGAATTAATAATGTTTCTGTTGCTCCACAAATACTGGTATTCCTCAATTTTGCATTAACTAATATTTTTTTTGCCATATTTATATTTGCATATTTATCAATATAAGTGTGACAAATTCCTTCAAGGTGTCCAATTACTGGAATAGAAGATAATTTTTGTACTTTTTTTACCAAATTTTTTCCGCCTCTTGGAATTATTACATCTATATATTCACTCATTTTTGAAAGCATAAAATCAACAAGATTTCTATTTTTGTTATCAATAAATTGTACAAAATTTTTATCTATTTTATTTTTTTCTAGAGATTGTCTAAATAAATTTGCTAAAATTTTATTACTAAAGTAGGCTTCAGATCCTCCTCTAAGAATTACACAGTTTCCTGACTTAAAACACAAGGTTGAAACATCAGCCGTAACATTTGGTCTGCTCTCATATATTATACCTATAACACCGATAGGTATGGTTACTTTCTTTATTTTTAGCTTGTTTGGTCTTGCCCAAGTCTCCAGATTTTGATCTATTGGATCTTTAAAATTTACAATAGTTTTAATTGAATTAATTATAGAATTAATCTTTTCATTATTAAGAGATAATCGTTTTATAAGGTTTTCTTTTAATTTTCTTTTTTCAGCAAATTTAATGTCCTTTTTATTTTCACTAATTATTTTATTTTTATTTTTTATAATTAGTTTGTAGTAATCTGTTAAAACTTTATTTTTTAATTTACTATTTATTTTATTTTTAAAAGCAATTTTTGCTCTATTTCCTAAAGTATTTAAATATTTACTCATTGTACTTTTACCATATCATCTTTATGAATGACTTCAGATTTAGAAATATAACCTAAAAGATTACTGATTTTATTTGAATGTTGACCTTTAATTTTAGCTATTTCATCGGAAGTAAAGCTACTTAATCCTCTAGCAAATTCGATCATATTTTCATCTAATATTCTTACATGATCACCTTTATTAAAAATTCCTTTTACTTGTCTAATTCCTGCGGCTAGTAAACTTTTACCATTTTTTAAAGCATTTAAAGCTCCCTGGTCAATAATCAACTGACCTTTTGGAGAAATAGAACTTATAATCCATTTTTTTCGTGCATCTAATTTTGAAATTTTAGGCAAAAACCAAGTACAAGAGTTATTTTTTAAAATATTTTGAATTGGTCTATTTATTAAACCATTTGAAATTGCCATATAGCATCCAGAAAGTTGACAAATTTTTGCAGCATCAATTTTTGTCTTCATTCCTCCAGTTCCATGTTCCCCAATACTTCTGGTGGCTATTTTTTCAATTTTACTATCAATATTTTTTATTTTATGAATTAATTGAGCATTTTTATTTAATTTTGGATCTTTAGAATAAACACCGTTAACATCTGACAATAATATTAAGCAATCTGCATTTGATATCTGAGCAACTCTTGATGCCAGTCTATCATTATCACCATATTTTATTTCTGTAGTTGCAATACTATCATTTTCATTAACTACAGGCACAAAACCTAAATTAAAAAGATTTTCAAAAGTTCTTTTTGCATTAATAGCTCTTCTTCTCTGTTCAGTATCTTCCAAAGTGAGCAATATTTGTGAAAGATTTATTTTTTTTGAATTAAAGATTTTTTTAAAAAGATTCATTAGCTCTATTTGACCAATTGAAGCTACAGCTTGACTTTTATCAAGTTTTAAATTTTTTTTATTTAATTTTAATTTTTTACAACCTAAGGCTATAGCACCTGAACTAACTATAATTATATTTTTTTTTAACTTTTGTAAAAATTTAATATCTTTTGCAAATTCTGATAACCATTTTTCCCTGATTATTTTATTTTCATTTATTAGTAACGAAGATCCTATTTTTATTACAACTGTTTTTGCTTCTTCAATATACATAATTAATTAATTTTGATTTAATATCAGAAATTGTTTTTTTATCG
>CACDJC010000036.1 GCA_902552475.1 uncultured Pelagibacteraceae bacterium
GGTCTATCAAGACCTTGCTCTTGCTGGAAATCTTCCAATTGGAGAAAATATTTTTCTAGGAAGAGAGCCAACAAAAAATTTAGGATTGTTAAAGTTTTTAGATTTTAAAAAAATCAAAGAGTTAACAGAGGCACATTTAGGTAAATTAAAAATTAATGTTAAAAGTGCTGACCAAAAAGTCGAAGAACTATCTGGAGGACAAAGGCAAGCTGTTGCAATTGCAAGATCAACTGCATTTAATGCAAAAGTGGTAATTATGGATGAGCCTACAGCAGCATTGGCAATTAAAGAAGTTGGAAAAGTTCTTGATCTTATTAATAGTTTAAAAAAAACTGGTGTTGGAGTAATTGTTATTAGCCATAGAATGGATGATATATTTTATGTTTGTGATCGAGTTATGGCTTTATTTCAAGGTACAAATTTTGCTGAAGCAGAACTATCAAAGACTTCTAGAGATGAGGTCATAGGCTGGATTATGGGTAAAAAATAATCATGGAAGAAAAAGATAAAAAAAAAGAAAGTCTATATGTAAAGCTGATTCCATATTTTGAAAGGTATGGAATTCTGCTTTTGTTGGTACTAATGATTTTGGTAATGCATATTTTGCAACCTGATGTGTTTTTATCTTGGAGAAATGTAACTAACGTCTTTAAACAGATATCATGGCAATCAATGTTAGCGTTAGGAGTGTTTATGGTAATTGTAACTGCGGGTATAGATCTATCAGTGGGCTCAATAATGATGCTTTCTCTAATGATTTTAGCCATAGTAGCCAAAGCTGGAGCACCATGGTTTGTGGTTGTTCTTGTTCCTTTATTTGCAGGATTTGTATGTGGTCTGATTAATGGGCTTGGAATAACGCTTTTAAGAATGCCACATCCATTTATAATGACTTTAGGTACTTTATATATATTCAGAGGAACAGGAAATCTTATATCAGGCGGAACTCCTATAAGTGGTTTTACAGATGAAGTTAGATATTTGGGCCATGGAAGGATTGATCTCACTTGGTTAGGATTAGAAAAATCTCAATATCTTCCAGTGAGTTTAGTTTTAATTGCAGTTGTATATATAATTTTTTGGGCTTTCATGAATCATACAAGAACTGGTAAGTGGATATACGCCATTGGAGGAAATCCTAATGCTGCAAGAGCATCAGGAATAAATGTAAATAAAATTTTAGTTATAGTTTATTCTCTTTGCGGATTTTTATCTGGAATAGGAGCATTAATTTTAGCAGGTAGAGCAGACTCTGGATATCCTAACGCAGGTCTTCAATCGGAATTAGATGCGATAGCTGCTTGCATTATAGGAGGAGCCAGTTTTTTTGGAGGACGAGGAACGGTTTTAGGAGTTTTTGCTGGCGTGATGATAATGGGAATATTAAGAAATGGCCTTAACTTGATGGATGTAAGTTCTTTTTGGCAACAAGTTTTAATTGGTTCAATTATTGTATTGGCAGTCTATATTGATGTTTTAAGAAGAGAGCTAGGTACAAGAAAGTAATTACACGCTTAAGTTGTTATAGATCTTCTGAGAGCATTTTCATTAAGAGTTGAATTTTTTTCAAAAATTATATTTAATAAAAATAATTAAATTTAATTAATGAGGTAAAAATATGAATAAATTAACAAAAATAATAGGTGTTTTTACTGCATCTATATTTCTTCTTTTAAGCATAACTACTTCTTCACAGGCTGGTAAAAGGATCCTATTTAGTATTAAAGGTCCTGGATCTGGTAACCCTTTTTGGGCATCTGTTGAAAAAGGTGCTAAAGAAGAAGCAGCAAAATTAGGAGTTGATCTTGTTTTAGTTGCGCCACCACAAGAAGGTGATGTTCAAGCACAGATTAACCAAGTAGAAGACCAACTTGCAAAGGGTGTTGATGCAATAGCACTTGCGCCTGGAGATCCAAATGCATTTGCACCAATCGTAGATGACGCTATTAAAAGCGGAGTTCCAGTTGTATTTGTTGATACAAAGGGAATTAACGAAGGTGTAACTTTTATTGGAACAAATAACAAAAATGGTGCTGCTTTAGCGGCTAAGTTTATTTGTGATAAAACTCCAAAAGGTGCTGATGTTGCAGTTTTGACAGGTATTGAGTCTCAATCTACAGCTCTACTTAGAAGAGACGGAGCAGTTCAAGGACTTAAGGATTGTGGTTTAAATCTAGTAGCCACACAAACTGCAGAGTGGGATACAGCAAAAGGAAGATCTGTTACTGAGTCAATCATTCTAAAAAATCCAAATATTAAAGCTATATTTGCATCAAATGACAACATGGGTTTAGGTGCAATGCAAGCTTTGAAAGATGCAGATATGAATGATGTTGTAGTAGTAGGATTTGATGCTACTCCAGATGCAGCTAAGAGTATTTTAGCTGGAGAAATGACAGCAACAATTGCTCAATTTTCTTATAACATGGGAGCATATGGAGTTAAATATGCACTTGAGTTAGCTAATGGAGGAACTATCGATATAAACATTGATACTGGAACACAATTAGTTACAAAAGAAAACGCTAACGACTTTAAATAGTCTTTAGAATTTCAAAGATTTAAAGGGTGGAATTTGTATTCCACCCTTTTTTTTTATGTAATATAATATTTAAATGTTAATAAATATTAATCCGGTTTTAAGTCCAGAATTACTCTTTCATTTACGTTCAATGGGACATGGTGAAAAATTAGTTTTAGCAGATGCAAACTTTCCGGCCAATTCTATGAATGATAAAGTTGTAAGACTGGATGGAGTTAATATTAAAGATGCTGCTTCAGCAATTCTATCAGTTTTTCCATTAGATAGTTTTGTTGTTTCGCAAGGTGCTTCTCCCGCTCTGAGAATGGAAGTAGATGATAAGCCTGATGAATTAACAGAGACACATAAAGAATTTATTAATGCGGTCAAAGAAATATCTGGTGAAAACTGGAAAGTTGGCTCAATATCAAGACAAAATTTTTATTCCGAAGCAAAAAAAGCTTATTGTATTGTAACAACTACAGACGCACGTCCTTTTGGATGTTTTATTCTCACAAAAGGAGTAATTTTACCAGATGGTAAAGTTTGGTCTTAAAAAATGAAGTCCATATGTATTTTTGGTATTTTTGTTGCTGATCTTTGTTTTATCGGAAATTCAATTCCAGAAAAAGGCCAAACAATATTAGGAAATAATCATATAGTTGGACCTGGCGGAAAAGGATCTAACCAAGCAATTGCTTCGGGAAGACTTGGAGGGAAAGTTAATTTTATTACTAAAATAGGAAAAGATCAAAATGCTGATATAGCATTATCATTATATAAAGAAGTAGGTATTAATACTGACTCAATAATACAAGATGATAATAATTTAACAGGTGTTGCTGGAATAATGGTTAATGAAAAAACTGGCGAGAATGCAATAAATGTTGTACCTGGCGCAGCAGGGACTTTAGTCAAAAAAGATATTGATGATAATTTTAAATTTATTGAAAAATCAGAAATTTTTTTGACTCAATTAGAGACACCTTATGAAGTTACCAGTTATGCTTTAAACAAAGCAAAAGAAACAGGTTCAATTACAATTTTTAATCCTGCCCCTGCATCAGACATTACAGAAGATGATTTTAAATCCATTGATTATTTTACACCCAATGAAACGGAAGCTAGTTTTTATTTAAATGAAAAAGTAGAGAGCGAGAGTGAAATTGAAAGAGCAGCAAAAGCTTTTTTGGATAAAGGTGTTAAAAATGTTATAATAACTTTAGGTTCAAAAGGAGTTTATTTTGCTAATTCAGATGAAAGCTATTTTGTTGATGCCTTTAAATTAAAAAGTGAAGTAGTTGATACTACGGGTGCAGGTGATGCTTTCAATGGAGCATTTGCTTATGCTTTGTCTATAAATCAAAACAATAGAGATGCTATAGTTTTTTCCAACAAAGTTGCAGGTATATCAACAACAAAATCAGGAGCAGCAAATTCTATCCCAACTATTTCTGAAGTTGAAAATTATTAGTTTTTTACTCAATTATATTGAAATCAGATTTATATTTATCTGTAATTTTCAAACCTAGCCCTGGAGTATTGTCGTCAAGATCAATCATACCATCAACTGGCTCGGGATCACCTTCAAAAATATAATAAAACAATTCATTACCTACTTCTACTTCGTGCACAGGAAAGAATTCTGATATAGGACAATTAAAATTAGACATTGTCAGATGATAGTTATGCATTTGACCTGCATGAGGTACCACAGGTATTTGGTAAGCTTCGGCTAATGCATTTATTTTCTGAGCTATAGTAAATCCACCAACTCTATTATTGTCATATTGAATATAACTTACAGCATTTAATTCTAAAAGTTGTTTAAAACCAAAAAGATTGAATTCATGCTCTCCACCAGATATTGGAATAATATTCATATTATTCAACTCTGCATATCCATGTATATCATCTGCATGCACTGGTTCCTCTAACCATCTTAAATTGTATTTTGCCATTTTTGGTAACATTCTTTTGGTATAATCTAAATTCCATCCCATATAACAATCTACCATCAAATCAGTATCTTCTCCTATTACTTCTCTAACAGCCTCAAGCAATTTAAGGTTTTTTTTCATTCCTTCGGGACCATCTTTAGGACCCCATCCCATTCTTGATTTGAACATTTTAAATCCTTGATTTTTATATTTTTCTGCCTCCTCTT
>CACDJC010000037.1 GCA_902552475.1 uncultured Pelagibacteraceae bacterium
TATTCTGGTAACGAGGAAAGTATGAAAAATCAAATTAAAGAAATAAGCCCAGAAGATATTGGGGGCTATGAAATGTTGTTAGATTTTACTAAAAAAATTTTTGATAAAGGGTTTACTGAGCTTTCTGAAGTTCCATTTGACAAACCTTCATTTATGATAAAACAAATTCCTGCTTTACTTAATTTGAAAAGCTATAAATCTGTTTACGCTTTAGTATCTTCATATATTAAAAACGAAAAATTAAGAAGATTGTTGAGCATGCATCCTTTGTTAGTTGGTGGAAATCCTTTTACTACAACTTCGATATATGGCTTAATTTTATACTTGGAAAAGAAATGGGGAATTCATTATTCAATGGGAGGAACAGGACAAATTATCAATGGATTAGAAAAATTAATGGTAGAGGAAAATATTGAGATTATTAAAGGCAGAGAAGTAATAAATATTATCTCAAAAGATAATAAAGTTATTAGTGTCAAATTAGATGATAACAAAGAAATAATAACTGATAATGTTATTTGTAACGCTGACCCGCCAGCTGTTTATTCAAAATTGATTAATTCAAAAAAAACAAGCTCTTTCTTTAAATGGAAAATGAAAAGAATGGAATATTCTATGGGATTATTTGTGTATTATTTTGGAACTAAAAAAACTTATGAAAACGTAGAACATCATACAATAAAATTTGGTGACAAATACAAAGAACATTTGGATGATATTTTTAAATATAAAAAATTAAATAAAGATATAAGCTATTATCTTCACAGACCAACAGCAACAGACAAATCAATGGCCCCTCAAGGGCATGACTGTTTTTATGTTCTAGTACCAGTTCCAAATAATCAATCTGGAATTGATTGGTCAATAGAAGGAGAAAAAGTTAAAAATCTAGTAATAGATAAAATGGAAGAAGCTTTACTTCCAAATCTTAGAGAAAATATTGTTGAAGACTTTTACTTAACGCCAGATTATTTTGAAAAAGAACTTAATACAAAATATGGTTCTGGTTTTTCGATACAACCTAAATTTTCCCAATCAGCTTATTTTAGATTTCATAATAAATCAGAGATATTTAATGGTTTATACTTTGTGGGTGCTGGTACTCACCCTGGCGCAGGAGTTCCTGGAGTGCTATCTTCTGCTAAAGTATTAGATAAAATTTTATAATGTCTAACAAAAGTTATCTGTCTGTATATGCTAAGTCTTTTAATTGGGCTGGGTTTTTCTTGCCCAAGAAAATTTATTTGAAATGCTCTAATCTTTATGATTTTTGTAGAACTATAGACAATATAGCTGATGATGAGGGTGAAATAGAATCAAAAAAAAATAAACTTTTAACTTTTAAAAATAATTTTAATAATAAAAATTATAACGATCCTATAATAAAAAATATGTGGGATTTAGTTGAAGACTACAGAATTTCAAAAAAAATAATAGACGATTTATTTGATGGTGTTGAATCTGATTTAAAAAACAGAGTAGAGATAAATTCAAAAAAAGATTTGCTAATTTATTCTTACAGAGTTGCAGGAACTGTTGGATTAATGATGGCAAAAATTTTAGATGTTAAAGATAAAAATTCTCTTAAATCGGCAATTGATCTTGGTATTGCAATGCAACTCACAAATATATCGAGAGATATTGTAGAAGATTCAAAAAATAATAGATTTTATATTTCGAATAACTTTGAATCAATTAAAGAAACTTTAAAACTATCTGATTTATTTTATGAAAGTTCTTTTGCCTCGATAAAAAAAATTCCACTGAGTTTTCGTTTTTCAATATTGGTTGCGAGAAGAGTTTATAGAAAAATCGGATATAATATTTTAAGTAAAAAAAATATAGAAAATTATAATAATTCAGGAAAAATTTATGTAAATAATATTGGAAAGATAATTCAAACGTTTTTGTCTTTGTGTGACTTGATAAGACTATCATTGATAAAAGATGGAGATCATTCTAGATATAAAGAACATCAGATAATAAATGAAGAAATAAATTTGAATGAAAGACTTTGACTATATAATTATTGGTGGAGGTTGTGCTGGTTTATCTTTGGCTTATGAATTAGATATTCATAAAAAGTTACAAGATAAAACACTTGCAATTATTGAACCAAGAAATGAATACAAGAGGGATAAAACATGGTCTTTTTGGAAAATAATTCCTCATAACTTCGATGATTGTGTAAAAAAAAGTTGGAATAATTTTTCTATAAATATCCCAAATAAAACGAAACATTTAGAATGTAAAAATTACCCATATCAAAGTATTGATAGTGGGTTATTTTACGAAAAAATAATAAAAAAATTAAAAGAAAATAAAAACATAAGTTTTTATAAAGATATTAGTGAAATAAATTCAGAAAATTCGTTTATTTTTAATAGTGTTCCTAAACTTGATTTAAATAAAAATAATCTTTGGCAGCATTTTTGTGGAGTAGAAATTGAAACTGAAAAAAATTTTTTTGACGATGAAATTATGAATTTAATGGACTTTGATTGTGAACAAAAAGAAAGTGTTCATTTTTTTTATACACTCCCATACTCAAAAAATAAGGCGTTAGTAGAATCTACTTGGATATCAATGATGAATGATGACTCTGAAAAAAATTATGATAATCAAATTAAAGATTATGTAGAAAATCATTTAAACCTTAAAGACTACAAAATAACTTATAAAGAAGAAGGGGCTATACCTCTTTTTTATCCAGCAAATAAGACAGAAAAAAATAAAATAAATATTGGAACTGCAGGAAACATGACAAGACTTAGTACAGGATATACTTTTTTAAATATTCAAGAACAAAGTAGGTTAATTAGGAAAAATATTGAAAACATCAATAAAATAAAGTTATTTGAAATAGAAAAAAAATATCAATTTTTAGATAAAATATTTTTAAAAGTTATTAAAAAAAATCCAAATTTAATGCCAGGTATATTCTTTAAAATGTTTGATAGCTCCTCAAACACTGTTATAAAATTCCTATCAAATAAAAGTAATATTTTTGAAGATTTTTCAATAATTCTTAAAATGCCAAAATGGATTTTTATTAAAGCTTTATTTAGAAATTAAATGATAAAAGTAAATTATTACCATTCCTTAATTTTTTTTAATTTTTGCATTTTTATATCTGCATTTGAATATTTAAGAAGTAATAGTTTATTAATAATTTCTTTACTTTTAATTTTAAGTGTTGGAATATCTCACGGTTCACTTGATCATATAAAAGGAAAAAAATTATTAAAAATTATAGGAATTAAATCATCAGTTATTTTTTATTTAGGTTACATATTAGTTGGATTAATAACAATATTAATATGGCTTTTATTTCCTAAATTTTTATTACTTTTATTTTTAATTATAGCTGCATTTCATTTTGGTAAAGAAGACTCAGAATTTATATATAAACATAAAAATTTTGAAGTAATTTATT
Organism: uncultured Pelagibacteraceae bacterium; assembly: GCA_902552475.1. Lineage (GTDB taxonomy): Bacteria > Pseudomonadota > Alphaproteobacteria > Pelagibacterales > Pelagibacteraceae > Pelagibacter. The sequence goes on from CACDJC010000037.1 coordinate 3,437, forward strand.
TTTTAAAAGGGTCTTTGGTTATAATTGCGCCATTAGTTTTTCATAAAGATGAAACATTATCTATTTTTAAATTATTAAATTTTGATATCTCAACAAATATTTTAATTAATAATGAAATTTTATATTTATTTATTTTTCTTAGTTTTGTTGCAAATATAGTTTTATCTTTAAATAAAAGTTTTGATACAAAATCACTTTTGTTAATGGATTTTTTATCCTTAATTATATTAAATTATTTTCTTAACCCAATTGTAGCATTTACAGTTTATTTCTGTTTTTTGCACTCAATAAGACATTCAATTTCGTTAATTCAAGAAATAAACATAAATCTGCAAAAAGGTTTGCCTATATTTATTAAAAAAGCACTGCCTCTTACTATAATTACTATTTTTGGCTATCTTTCTGCTTTATATTTTTTGAATAATTTCAACAATCTTAACGAGTCAATATATAAAGTTATTTTTATTGGATTGGCCTCTCTAACTTTTCCCCATATATTGCTCGAATATTTAATTGAAAAAAATGAGCAATAAAAAAATTAATTTTTTAGGATGGGTTCTCTTTATTGTATCTGCAATAGGTTTTACTATATCTAGTATAGGAAGTTTTTGGGCAATGTTTGGAAGCTTATTTTTTCTTTTTGCCTGTTTCGTTTTTTTAATTCCTTTTTTTAAAAAAGATAGTGATGAAAAGTAAAAGTTTAAAAATTTTACTAGCATCTCCAAGAGGTTTTTGTGCTGGTGTTGATCGTGCAATAGAAATAGTTAAAAAAAGTTTAGATAAATATGGGTCACCCGTTTATGTTAGACATGAGATTGTTCACAACAAACATGTGGTAGACAATTTAAAAAAAATAGGGGCCATATTTGTTGAAGAATTAAATGAAATAAAAGACAAAACTAGGCCAGTAATTTTTTCAGCACACGGAGTACCTAAATCAGTTCCTGAAGAAGCATCAAATTTGAATATGACATTTGTTGATGCTACCTGCCCACTAGTTTCAAAAGTTCATAGAGAGGCAGAAAATTTAAATAAAAAAGGTTTTCACGTTTTATTAATAGGACATGAAAATCATCCTGAAGTAGTTGGAACAATGGGTCAACTTCCAAATGGAAATATTGATCTTATAGAAAC
>CACDJC010000038.1 GCA_902552475.1 uncultured Pelagibacteraceae bacterium
TTGGATAACAAACTTTAAATAGGTCATTTCCAACAATATATTTCCAATTATCTAATGCATCATTATAAATTTTACCTTTTTTGCTAAGTATTCTTTTTGCTTCTGTGGGCAAAGTATCTTTAAAAGATCTTAATCCTTGAATGGATTTGTATCTCTGCTTAGTATTATATTTTAGACTCATATGAATAATAAAAGCATACCAAATAAAATTCTTCATTGGTACGATAATAATAAAAGAAATTTACCTTGGAGAAAAAAAGTTTCTCAAAAACAAAGAGAGTATAATACATTAGTTAGCGAATTCATGTTACAACAAACACAAGTAAAAACTGCAATTCCTTATTATAATAATTTTTTAAAAAAAATACCAAACTTTAAAACTTTATCCAAAGTTAGTGACGGCGAATTGTTGAAACTTTGGGAAGGTCTTGGTTATTATTCTAGAGCTCAAAACCTTAAAAAAACAGCAATTCAAGTCATGAAGGAATTTAATGGACATTTACCAAATACAATTGAAGAATTAAAATCTCTACCTGGTGTTGGAGATTATACATCTAAAGCGATTTTATCTATAGCTTTTAATAAAAAAGTTATTCCTCTAGATGGAAATGTTGAACGAATTTTAAAGAGAACATTATATTTAAAAAAAGAGAACCAATTATCAAAAGATTTTCTTAACAGTAAAATTGATTTTTTTTCTTTATCTGATAGAGCGAGCGATTATTCTCAAGCAATTATGGAAATTGGTGCTTTAATTTGTAAACCAAAGAGACCTTTATGTATAATTTGTCCAATTAAAAAAAATTGTTTAGCTTATAAAAAAAATGATTTTGAAATAAATAAAGTAAACAAAAAAACTAAAACTAAATTTTTTGAAGCAATAATTTATGAAAAAAAAAATAATTACTTGTTAGTAAAAAATGATAAATTTAAATTTTTAAAAAATATGCCTATTTTTCCAATGAAGGAGGTAAAAGAGGAAAAGTATAAATATTCAAAAAGAAAAAAAATAAATATTAAATTATCTAATATGGATATGAAAATAGTTTTGATTAACACAAATAATTTACCAAAAATAAAAAATAAAATTATTTTAAAAAAGAGTAGCTTGCAATCTGAGGTAATACCCTCATTCACAAAAAAAATATTTAGCTCATTATCAAAACTTTAATGAAAAAAGTAGCTATAATTGGTGCAGGTATTTCAGGTTTATATTTAGCAAATGTTTTTAATAATAATCCTGAGTTTGATTATAGGGTTTTTGAAAAAAGAGAAGATTTTAATTTTTCAAAAGGATATGGAATTCAATTATCAGTAAATAGCATCAAACTGCTTAATAAAATTGGGTTTAAGAATTTGCCAGCTTCAGAAGTTTTTTTTCCATCTAAAGTTAATTTTATTCAGTCAAATAATTCCAAGAAAATATGTGATATCGATCTTAACCAATTTAATGATAATTTAAACCGATACACGACAACTAAAAGATCAACTCTATTAAAATTTTTATCAAAAAATATTCCTAATAATAAAATAAAATTTAATAAAACATTAAACCATTTAGATTATGCTGATGATATAAAAGCTTATTTTTCAGATAAATCTCAAGAAAATTTTGATATTATAGTAATTGCAGATGGCGTTTTTTCAAAATCTAAATTTATAATTTCAAAAGAAAGTTTGAAGCCAGAATATAACAATAGTGTAGCCCTTAGAGGAATACTTAAAAAATATCAGGATAACAACATTTCAATCTTTATGGGATCAAATTTTCACTATGTAGTTTATCCTGTTAATCAAAATAACGAATATAATTTTGTTGCAATTTTGCAAAAAAAACTAACCAACTCTGATTTAAATAATGAAAAAATATTTCAATCTAAAGATTTTATAAACTCTTTAATGAAAATTTTGAATAATAATTCGTCAGTTAATTTACAAAATTTGACTGAAATTCAAGCTTTTCCTATTTTTGTTAGCAAAAGTTTTCCTGTCACAAATAAAAAAAATATTTTTTTTTCTGGTGATGCACTTTTCTCATTTCCTCCTTCTTTTGCTCAGGGAGCTTCACAGAGTATAGAAACAGCGCAAGAAATTTTTGAGAGTATCATTAGTAATTCTGATAATTTATATAAAGAAAGAATTAGCAGAATTTATTCAATAAATTGGAGATCAAAACTTAATATTTTTACATTCCATTTATCAAATCCAATTAATATTTTTATTAGAAATATAATTTTGAAATATCTTTCAAAAAATAAAATTTTTCTAAAGAATTATTTAGGTAAAATTTATAAAAATTAATTTATTGGCCTCAATCTTTGTCTCAAGTCATCAATTGGTTTAAGAGAATTTCCAGATTTATAGTGCCAAAATGTCCATCCATTACAACTTTCTGCACCAATAATTTTAGCTGCAATTTTATGAATAGATCCTTCCGACTGTTGATATTTTATACTTCCATCGGCCATTATTTTTGCATTTATTTTTTTCTTCTGATCAAAAATTTCTGTACCAGGTTTAATTAAACCCATTTCAATTAATGAACCAAATGGAACTCTTGGTTTAGCCCTATTGTTCTGAAGGGTATCTAAATATTCATCTTCAATAATATTTGTATTCTCTAATCTTTTTTTAGCAGCATCAAAATAATTTTTTTCTTTTTCAATACCGAAGTAATTTCTGCCTAATTTTTTAGATACAACTGCAGTTGTTCCTGATCCTAAAAACGGATCTAGAATAAAATCTTTTTTGTTAGAAGATGCTAATATAATTCTATGTAGCAAGGATTCTGGTTTTTGAGTAGAATGAACTTTTTTACCATTATTCTTTAATCTCTCTTTACCGTTACAAATAGGTAGATTCCAAGTTGATCTCATTTGAAGATCATCATTTAAACATTTTAATGATTGGTAATTAAATGTGTATTTAGATCCTTCATTTTTGGATGCCCATATTAGCGTTTCATGCGCATTAGTGAATCTTGTACCTCTAAAATTTGGCATTGGATTATTTTTATTCCAAATTACATCATTTAGTATCCAAAAACCTAAATCTTGCAATTTAGTTCCAACTCTAAAAATATTGTGGTAACTACCAATAACCCAAATTGTTCCATTCTTTTTTAAAATTCTTTTGCATTGTTTTAACCAATCTAAAGTAAAATCGTCATAACTCTCAAAACTTTTAAATTGATCCCATTTATCATCTACAGCTTTAACTTTTGATCTGTCAGGTCTAGTTAACTTTTTTTTTAATTGAAGATTATATGGAGGATCAGCAAAAATCAGATCAAATGTTTCACTAGGAATTTTACTTAATTCTTTTAAGCTATCACCGTTTATAATTTTATTTTTAAGATTTAAATTAATCATTTTATAAAAAAGAATTAGACTCCAGTCAGGAGTCTAGGTCAACCTGTGATTGAATTAATTTAACTATATTTGTGACTAATTTTTTTTGAGACTCAATATCTTGTGTATTGGTGCAAATGTTTTTCTATGAAATTCAGTTATACCAAATTTCTTGATAGCTTTAATGTGTTCTCTGGTTCCATAACCGGCATTTATATTCCATTTGTATTTTTCGTATTTCTTTGACATATTTTTCATCAATTTATCCCTAGAAACTTTAGCAACTATAGATGCTGCAGAAATTTCAATAAATTTTTGGTCTCCTCTAATTATATTTCTGGTTAAATAGTTTTTTATTTTTGGTGATTTATTTCCATCTATTAAAACTAAATGAGGTTTTTTTTTTAACTTTATAATAGCTCTTTTCATTGCAAGCAAAGTAGCATTTAAAATATTAATTTTTTCTATTTCTTTTAATGAAGCGGAGCCAATAGCCCATGTAGAATTTTTTTTAATATATTTTGACAAAACTTCTCTTTTATTTTTACTTAACTTTTTTGAGTCTTTAAGATTTTTTTTATTTATGTTTTTGTTTAAAATAACTGCTGCAGCATAAACTGGACCAATTAAACTTCCTCTCCCTACTTCATCTACACCAGCAACAATCCTTTTCATTGAATTAAATTATGAAGAAATGATAAATTATTAAGCCCATTATTAATCCCTTAATAAAAGATATCCAAGCTATTCCATAATTGGATATACCAGTTTTTTTTTTAAACCAATCTACTCTTCCTTTGTGCCATTCAATCATTTCAATAATTTATAATATTATATTTGATTCATCAATTTTTTTTCTTATTTCTTTCAAGTCTATCCATGAAAATTTTTTTTGATCAGGTTGTCTTAGCAAGTAAGCAGGATGAAATGTAATCATACACAAGTAAGATTTATTATTAATAATTATATTTTTCCACGTTCCTCTTTCTTTAGAAATTTTTATCTTTGTACCAAATAATGACTC
>CACDJC010000039.1 GCA_902552475.1 uncultured Pelagibacteraceae bacterium
CTTATATTTTTTATAGATCTAGATACACTTAATCTAAATCTACCATTATTAGAAACTTTTTTAATTTTATTTCTTATTCTGAATTTTTTTCTTTCTATATTAGACAATTTCATTACTTTTTCTTGCCTTCCTTTCTTAAAATATACTGACCTTGTTCCTTAATTCCTTTTCCTTTATAAGGTTCGGGTGGTCTCAAACTCTTAATTTCAGCAGCTATCATGCCTACTTGTTGTTTATCAAATCCAAAAATTTTTAAAATTGTTTGTTTTTCAACTGTAATCTTAATGCCCTCTGGTATGTCAAAATTTATGTCATGACTAAATCCCAATTGTAGATTTAATTGTTTTCCCTTAAGAGATGCTCTAAATCCAACTCCACTTAATTCAAGAATTTTTTCATACCCCTTACTTGCACCAACAATGGCATTATTAATTAAACTTCTATTCATTCCCCATAATCTTTTGGTATTTTGATCAATTTTTTTTGGTTTAATTATTACTTCTTTTCCTTCATTTATATTTAGATCAAAAATATTTAAATCAATATTTAATGTTTTTTTTCCTTGAGGTCCTTCAATATTAATATTGTTTCCGCTTAAAAGAACTTTTACTTTATCAGGAATAGTTATGTTAATTTTTCCAATTTTAGACATTAAAATACCTTACAAATTATTTCTCCGCCGATGTTCTGTTTTCTAGCTTCTATATCTGTCATTACACCTTTTGGGGTTGATACTATGGCAATACCCAATCCGTTGTTTATTTTAGGTAAGCTTTCTGCACTTGAAAAAACTCTTCTTCCAGGTTTAGATACTCTCTCAATAGAACTTATCACTGGATTACCAGAATTATATTTTAAATTTATTTGTAAATTTATTTTTTGAGACTCGTTAATTACTTTATAATCAACTATATATCCTTCACTTTTTAGTATTTCAGCTATTTTAATTTTAAATTTAGACGAAGGAAGTGAAACTTTACTATGGTTTCTAAGTTGAGAATTTTTTATTCTCGCTAACATATCTCCTATAGGGTCACTTAAACTCATATTTTCCTTTCTACCAACTTGATTTTACCATACCAGGAATTTTACCTTCTAATCCCAGTTGTCTTAATGCAATTCTTGAAATTTTTAATTTTCTATAAACACCATGTGGTCTACCTGTAATTTGACATCTATTTCTTACTCTAATTTTTGCAGAATTTCTTGGTAATTTAGATAATTTTTGTTGTGCTTTAAATCTCTCTTCTAAAGAAAGTTTCTTATTCATAACAATTTTTTTAAGTGATTGTCTTTTTTTAAAATACTTTTCAGAAAGTTTAATTCTTCTATTATTTTTATTTATAGCACTTAATTTAGCCATTAATTACTCCTCTTTTCAACAAATGGAAAATTTAATTTTTTAAGTAATTCATAACTGTGTTTTATATCTTGATTTTTAATTACTATAGTTATGTCTAAACCTCTTATTTTATCAACTTTATCAAAATTTACTTCTGGAAAAACAATATGTTCTTTTATACCAAAAGTATAATTTCCAAATTTATCAAAACCTTTTGAACTTAATCCTCTGAAATCTTTGATTCTTGGAAGGGCTATGTTTATCAATCTATCTATAAACTCATACATTTTATTTTTTCTTAACGTAACTTTTAAACCTGAATTTGTATTTTTCCTAGTTTTAAAATTAGAAATAGATTTTCTAAATCTTGTAATTACTGGTTTTTGTCCAGTAATATTTGATAGATCTTCTTGACATGTTTTTATAATTTTACTGTCATTACCATCTAATCCAAGACCCATGTTTAAAACAATTTTGCTTATTTGTGGACCCATATATAAATTTTTATAGCCAAATTTTTCTTTAAGGCTTGGTTGTATTTCTTTTGTAATTAAAGTTTTTAATCTTGGTTCCATTATTTTTTAGCTGTCTCTTTTTTTGATTCTATTATTGAAAGATTTGAAAGATGAATAAAGTTTTCTTTTGATACTATTCCGCCTTTTTTTTCTTTTGTAGTTTTAACATGTTTTTTTACAATATTTATTCCTTTTACTTTTGCTCTATTTTGTTTTCTGTCTATTTCCATTACTTCGCCATCTTTTTTTTTATCTTTGCCTGTTAATATCTTTACTTTTGCTCCTTTTTTTATCATTAGAGTACCTCCGGAGCTAAAGATATAATTTTCATTTGTCCTCTATTTCTCAATTCTCTTGTAACTGGTCCAAATATTCTAGTTCCTATTGGTTCACCCTTATCGTCAGTCAAAACAGCTGCATTGTTATCAAATCTTACTTTTGAACCATCATTTCTATGTATTCCTTTTTTTACTCTTACAACTACAGCCTTGTGTACTGAACCCTTTTTTACCTTGCCTTTTGGTATGGCTTCTTTAACTGCTACAACAATAGTATCTCCTATACTTGCATATCTTCTCTTAGAGCCTCCAAGAACCTTTATACATTCGATTTTTTTTGCTCCTGTATTATCTGCTACAAACAATTCAGTCTGAACTTGTATCATTTTGACTCTCCAATAACTTCAAATTTTTTAGATTTTGAAAATGGTCTACATTCTCTAATAAGAACTTTGTCTCCATTTTTAAATCTGTTCTCTTCATCATGAACGCTGTATTTTTTTTTAGCTTTCATTACTTTTTTCAATAAAGGATGTTGGTATTTTCTTTCAACTACTACAGTTATTGTTTTATTTGGTTTATCGCTCACAACCACTCCATTTAAAATTTTTTTAGGCATTTTTCACCTCTAATAAAGTTTTTAATCTTGCTATATTTTTTTTTGTTTCTCTTATTTTTGCAGGACTTTTTACTTGTCCATTGATTTTTTGAAATCTAAAATTAAATAAATCTTTTTTAAATTTTTCTAAATTTTCCATAATTTGTTTTTTTGTTAGTTTTTTTATTTCTTTTTTTTTCATTATATTCTTTTAATAAATTTACATTTGATTGGTAATTTTGCTGAGGCTTTATAAAGTGCTTCTCTTGCAATTTGCTCTGAAACTCCATCTACTTCGAAAAGTATTCTTCCTGGTTTTACTCTGCATGCCCAAAACTCAGGTGAGCCTTTACCTTTACCCATTCTTACTTCTGTAGGCTTTTTAGAAACTGGTATATTTGGAAACATTCTTGTCCAAACTCTACCTTGTCTTTTCATATGTCTCGTAAGAGCAACTCTAGCGGCCTCTATTTGTCTTGATATAACTCTTTCTGGTTGTATTGCCTTTAGACCGAAAGACCCATAGTTCATATTATTACATCTAGATGCATTACCATGTATCCTTCCCTTGTGAGCTTTTCTAAATTTTGTTCTAGTTGGTTGTAACATAATTATTTTTTATTTCTTTCTTGGCTAAACTCTTTTGTAAAAATTTCTCCTTTATAAATCCAAATTTTTATACCTATAATTCCATATGTTGTTAAAGCTTCAGCTTCAGCATAATCTATATCTGCACGTAAAGTATGAGCTGGTATACTACCTTCTCTCAACCATTCTGTTCTAGCAATTTCATTTCCGCCCAGTCTTCCACTTATAGACACTTTAATTCCCTTCGCTCCCAATCTAAGAGCAGATTGCATGGCTCTTTTCATTGCTCTTCTATAAGAAACTCTTTTAACAAGTTGTTGGGCTATATTTTCAGCTACAAGATAACTATTTGTCTCTGGTTTTTTTACTTCTTTAATATTTAATACCACTTCATTGTCAGTAAGATTAGATAATTTGCTTTTTATTTTCTCTATATCGCTTCCTTTTTTTCCAATTACAAATCCAGGTCTTGAGGTATATATGGTGACAAAACATTTTTTTGATGTTCTTTCTATCATTACTTTGGAAACGCCTGAATTAACAACATTCTTTTTTACATATTCTCTAATTTTAAAGTCTTCTATTAGATTTTTTCCAAAATCTTTTTTTTTGGCATACCAGACAGAATCCCATCCTCTATTAATTCCCAGTCTTAAACCTACAGGATTAACCTTTTGACCCATGACTCTCCGTTTGTTTTTTTTGTTCTGTTAATATAATTGTTAAATTAGAATATGGTTTCATAATCTCAGCAGCTCTTCCTTTTGCCCTAGGTCTAAATCTTTTCATTACAATTTGTTTTCCACAATATGCTTCTTTTACTATCAATTTATCAATATCATATTGGTAATTGTTTTCAGCGTTAGCAACAGCTGAGGAAATTGTTTTTTTAATATCTTTTGAAATTCTTTTTTCAGAAAATGATAAATCTCTTATTGCAATATCAACTTTTTTACCAACTATTGATTTTAAAATAGGTTTTAACTTTCTTACGCTAGACCTGATATTTTTATTCACAGATTTAACGATTTTTGTATCAACAA
>CACDJC010000040.1 GCA_902552475.1 uncultured Pelagibacteraceae bacterium
AGAGATATGCGGTGTTAAAATACAATTCATCTCAGGATTAATTTTTTTATAGAATTCACTCTTTATTGGTTCGTTTTCAAAAACATCTAAAGCAAATCCAGAAATTAAATTTTCATTATACGCATCAATTAAATCATTTTCGTTAACCACAGTTCCTCTAGATGTATTAATAATAATAGGTTTTTTTTTCATTTGAGAAAATGATGATTTGTTAATTAAATTTTTTGTTTCCTCAGTTAAAGGAAGATGTAAAGATATTATGTCTGATCTTTCATATATATGAGCCAGATTTGATAATTCGGCATTAATTTGCTTATCATTTAATTCTTTTAGATAAGGATCATAAGCTAATATTTTTAATCCATTTTTGAAACCGTACTCAGCAACTTTTTTTCCAATTATTCCAAAACCTATCACGCCTAAATATTTCTGTTTTAATTCTGCTGATTTAATAGCTGTCCTTGGCCAATCTCCTTTTATAGTACCAGCATGAAACATAGGGATTTTTTTTATTAAAGAAAATGAAGAAGACAGAACGTATTCTGCAACTGAGTCTGCGTTCATGCCTGTTGCTGGTTGAACGTGAATATCATTATTTTTGCAATATTCTGTATCGATATTATCCAAACCAACACCCAACCTCCCAATGAATTTTAAATTATTTGCATTATCTAAAATTTTTGAGTTTACTTGAGTTTTATTTCTAACAATCAACCCATCGCAGTCTTTAATTTTTTTTTCTAACTCTTTATTATTTTCACATAACTTCTCATCATATTTAACCTCAAATTTTTTTTTTAAATTATTTAAGCTATCTTGATTTATAAATTCTGTGATTAAAATTTTAGTCATTAATTTTATTAGCTATTAAACTAAAAAGAATTTGATAATTTTTTAAATCAGATAGATTAATAGGTAACCGAACCCTCTTTTTTAGAAATAGAACCTTTCATTGTATCAACCATTGATTTTGCTCCAGTGCTCATAGATCTAAGGTCAGATGCAATGGTTACAAAATTAAAGCCTTTTTCAATCATTTTATTTGCATATTCTGGTGTACCATTATGTATTCCTGCAAAAATTTTATTTTTTTTTGCATGTTCTAAAATTCTTAAAATTTCAGAATAAGCTTTAGTATTTTCTGGTTTGTCAAAACCTGGCTTTTCTCCTATAGCTAAACTTAAATCTGCTGGTCCGATATAAATTCCATCAACTCCAGGAGTAGACATAATTTCATCTAATTTTTCTAATGACTCTTTAGTTTCAATCATAGCTATTTTTAATATTTCATCGTTAGCATGATCAGGATAATCTGAGCCACCATAAATTAGACCTCTTATTGGTCCAAAGCTTCTATATCCTTTTGGAGGATACATGCATGCTTTAACAAATTTTTCAGCCTCTTCTTTATTACTAACCATAGGGCATATGACACCATAAGACCCTGCGTCTAATATTTTCATTATTTGTCCTGGCTCATTCCAATTTACTCTAGCAAGTGGCGTAACATCGGTAGTTGATATAGCTTGTAAAATAGGTAAGGCATTTGAGTAATCCACAAGTCCATGCTGCATATCTATTGTTAGCGAGTCCCAACCACAATGAGCCATAGCTTCTGCTGAAGCAGTACTAGGTATTGCTAACCAACCATTAATGACAGGTTTACCTTCAGCCATCATTTGCTTAATTTTATTTTTTCTCATTAATAATTTATAGCGAAGTGAGTATATTTAATATTTAAGTAATCTTTTATTGCCATAGAACCACCTTCTCTACCATAACCAGTTTGTTTAATTCCTCCAAAAGGAACTTCAGCAAAAGCTACAGCGGGAGTATTAACTGCGCATGTTCCGGTCTCCATTTTTTCAGAGACTTTATGCGCATTTTCAAGTGAATTTGTGTAAATATAACTTGCTAAACCTAAATCATTGTCATTCGCTCTTTTAACAACTTCATCTCTGTCTTTAAATGTTAATATTGGAACTAAAGGACCAAAAGGCTCTTCTTTAATGATTGTAAAATTATCTTTAACTTCATCAAATATTGTAGGTTCATAAAAATAACCTTTATTAAAACCAGAAGGTCTTTTTCCTCCACATAAAACTTTGGCTCCCTCTTGTTTTGTTTTTTCTGCTAATGCTTCTACTTCATGTAATCTTTTTTCAGTAGTTAAAGGTCCTAATATAGTGTCTTTGTCCATACCATTACCAATTTTTAATTTAGTAACTTTATCAACCAAACTTTTTGCAAATTCATCTTTTTTTGTTTCATGAATATAAAATCTTGCTGGTGATATACATACTTGGCCATTATTTCTAAATTTTGCAGTAATTGCCATGTCAGTAACTTTGTTAATATCTACATCATCAAATACTATAAAAGGGGAGTGGCCACTTAATTCCATCGTAACTCTTTGGACTTTTTCAGCTGCTTGTTTTAAAATTAGTTTTCCAACTCTTGTCGATCCTGTTATTGAAACTTTTTTTATTATATCAGATGAAATTAGTTGAGAGGAAATTTTGGCCGGGTCTCCTGACAATAAATTTACTACACCCGGTGGGACTCCAGCTTCATTAACTATATTCATTAACTCCATAACACTTCCTGGAGTAATTACATCTGGTTTACAAATAACAGAACATCCTGCTGCTAAAGCAGTAGAAATTTTTCTTGATGCCAAAACTATTGGGAAATTCCAAGGAATTAAACCAGCAACTACACCAACAGGTTCATATTTTACAAACATTCTTGTATTTTCAAATCTGCTTTCAACTATTTGACCATAAATTCTTTTTGTTTCTTCAGAATTCCATTCAAATATATCTGCTCCGCCGCCAACTTCTCCAGTAGCTTCAGACAACGGTTTTCCTACTTCTAAAGTTAACCATTTTGCTAAGACATCTTTTCTTTCTCTCATTAAATCTGCAATTTTTCTTATAATTTTAGATCTTTCCCAAGGTGGAGTATTTTTCCAAACCTCCAATCCTTTCTCAGCAGATTTCAAAGCTTTATTTACATCTTCTTCACCAGCTTTTGATGCTTTACCAATTACTTCCTCGGTAGCTGGATTAATTACATCGTATGTTTCATTATTTTGTGACTGTTGCCACTTACCGTCTATGAATTGTCCAAATTTGCTATACATAAATTTTTGTTTTATGGTTAATAATGTGAAAATATTAAATTAGTATAACTATAATTATGAAAAAAATAAAGCTAACTTGTGCACATGCAGTTGTAAAACATCTAATCTCTCAAAAAATTTTAATTAATGGTAAAAAAGAACCTTTATTTGCAGGAGCATTCGGTATATTTGGACATGGTAATGTAGCTTGCATTGGACAAGCTTTGCAGGAAAATCAAGATCAATTGCCAACCTATAGAGGTCATCATGAACAAAATATGGCTTTAACCGGGGTAGCATACGCTAGAGCAAAAAGAAGAAAACAGATTTTTATTGCAACAAGTTCTGTAGGGCCTGGTTCTACAAATATGATTACTGCTGCGGCAGTTGCAATGAGCAATAGATTGCCAATATTATTTTTGCCAGGAGATACTTATGCAAATAGAATGCCTGATCCAGTACTTCAACAAGTAGAAAATTTTGGTAATCCAGGAATAACACAAAATGATGCATTTAAACCAGTTACAAAGTATTTTGATAGAATAACAAGACCTGAACAAATTTTACAAACACTTCCTCAAGCTATTCAGACTATGTTAGATCCAGCAGATTGCGGGC
>CACDJC010000041.1 GCA_902552475.1 uncultured Pelagibacteraceae bacterium
TTTTAGTCATTGAATAGGAATAATAACTAATTATATAAACTTTATTATGAAATATTTACATACGATGATTAGAATTACTAATGTCGAAGACTCTTTAAGGTTTTTTTGTGAAGGCTTGGGCCTTAAAGAAACAAGAAGAATGGAAAATGAAAAAGGCAGATATACATTAATTTTTTTATCTGCACCAAACGATGAAAGTGCGGAAATAGAATTAACTTATAATTGGGATGGAGATAATTTAGGCGAAGGTTCAAGAAACTTCGGTCATCTTGCTTATAGAGTTGAAGATATTTATAAAACTTGTCAGAGATTAAAAGATATGGGTTACATAATAAATAGACCTCCAAGAGATGGTCATATGGCTTTTGTTAGATCTCCAGACAAAATATCAGTTGAAATATTACAAGATGGATATTTGGAGCCCAAAGAACCTTGGGCATCAATGGAAAACACTGGCATTTGGTAAATAGTTAAAAATGCTTTCAAAAATCAGGAATATTATTTCCAAAAAAAAAAAATCTAAAATTATTTGTCTTACAGCTTATTCAAAAAATATTGCAGAAGAATTAGATAAATATACTGATTTAATTCTTGTTGGAGATTCTTTAGGATCGGTTTTATACAATTATAAATCTACAAGGAATGTTACATTAGAGGTTATAATTGAACACGCAAAAAGTGTCCGGTTAGGAATTAAAAAAAGTTTAATGATTGTTGATATGCCTTACAAAACTTATCGTAATAAAAAAGAAGCATTAAAAAATTGTAAAAAAATTATTAAAGAAACTAAATGTGATGGAGTTAAACTTGAAGGAGGTGTAAAGATTAAGAATATAGTTAATCACTTAATTATTAACAAAATTCCAGTAATGGGCCATATAGGAATTTTACCTCAATTAGTAAGAGGAAAATTCAAATCAAAAGGTAAATCTGAAAAAGAAAAAAAACAATTAATGAAAGATGCTGTGATTTTGGAGAAAATGGGTTGTTTTGGAATAGTCTTAGAATGTATCGAAAAAAATTTATCAAACAAAATTACTAAAGCAATTAAAATTCCTACTATAGGAATTGGATCATCAAATTGTTGTGATGGACAAATTTTAGTCACAGATGATCTTCTTGGTTTAACAAACTCCAAAATAAAGTTCGTAAAAAAATATGTTGATTTAAAAAAACATATTAGAAAAGGAGTAAAAAAATTTAAATCAGAAGTTATAAATAAGAAATATCCTACTAAAAGTTATTCGTATTAAAAGTATTTTTTAAATCCTTCATTTATTTTTAATATTTCAAGATCAACCAATCCACCAATTATTAGTTGTATAGCCACAAGCAGTATAAAACCAAGGCCTATATAAGCTATCCATAAATGTTTTTGTATATAATTTGCTAAATAAGTTGCTAAAGCACCAGTAAGAACTACAGATAAAACTAATCCAAAAATCATAAAGCCAAAATTACCTTTTGAGGCACCAACAACTCCAATAACGTTATCAAAGCTTATTGTGATGTCTGCAAATAGTACTTTATATATACTTTTGATAAATGAAGGTTCCATAGATTTATTTTTTGGGGACTTGATTTTTTGAATTTCAAATAAATCTTTCCTAAGGTCATTTACAATCCAAATAAGGAGTAGCCCCCCTAGTATTTTGATAAAATAAAATTTAAATAAATATGTTGCAAAAACTGCAAATATTATCTTAAAGACCAAAGCACCAACCACGCCCCAAAAAATTATTTTTTTTCTATTTTTAGGAACAAAATTTGATGCAATTAAGCCTATTATAATGGCATTGTCTGCAGCTAAAATTATATCTATGAATATAATTTGAAGTAATATTATAAATTCTTCTAACACAATTATAATATATAGTTTATATTTTTATTTTTAAAACTCAAATTTCAAATTTAATAAAAATGAAAAAATTTTTAAATTATTTTGGTAAAGAAATTATATTTTCCAACAAAGAGTTCATTTCTAGAATTAATAAAGTGAAGCTGAATATGATTAAGAAAAAGATCGAAATATTATTGATCTCCAATCCTGCTAACCAATTTTATCTAACAGGATATGATGGATGGTCTTTTTATACACCACAAATGGTATTAATTTATCTTAATGAGACGCAGCCATATTGGATAGGCAGAAAAATGGATGCTGTTGGAGCAAAGTTCACATCTTTCTTAGATAAAAACCATATTATTTCATATCCAGACACATATGTAGCTTCAAACACCAAACATCCAATGAATTTTCTTGCAGAATTCATAAAGCAAAAAAAATGGCACAAAAAAAATATCGGTGTTGAAATGGATGATTATTATTATTCAGCGAAATGGCATCAAATTTTAAAAAAAAATTTAAGCCAAGCTAAGTTTATTGATGCCTTTTTAATGGTAAACTGGGTAAGAATGATAAAATCAGATCAAGAACTACTATACATGGAGCAAGCAGGACAAATAGCAAATTTAGCCATGAAAAATGCAATGAAAAAAGCAAAACCTGGTATTCGACAGTGTGATGTAATTGCTGAATTAAATAAAACTACAACTAGTGGTACAAAAAAAATAGGAGGAACTTTTACCTGTAAGCCACCCAATGCTATGGTAGGAGAATATTGCAGCGCACCACATTTAAGTTGGACTGATAAAAAGTTAAAAAAGAATGAAATTTTTTATCTAGAGCTTGGAGGTGCAAAACATAGATACCATGTCCCACTTGCAAGATGTATTTACATGGGCAAAGCACCAGATAAAATTCTTAGGGTAGCAAAAATTATTAAAGAAGGTCTAAATTCTGTTCTTGATAAAGTAAAACCAGGGGTAACTGGGCACGATTTAGAAAATGTTTGGAAAAAGGTAATTTCAAAGTATAAAATTGAAAAAGACTCAAGAATTGGATATCCAGTTGGCATAGGATATCCACCAACTTGGGGAGAGCTCACAACAAGCTTACGACAAGGAGATAAAAATGTTATTCGCGAAAATATGACCTTCCATTGTATACCAGCTATTTGGATGGAAAAATTTGGAATAGTTATAAGCGAAACATTTGTAGTTAAAAAAAATGGAGCTCAAAGATTAACAAACTATAAACAAAAACTTTTTGATCTAAAAAGTAAAGCATGAAACTAAAAACTAATTACGGTATGGTAGTTAGTGGTCATAGAGAAGCGACAAAATCTGGTATAAAAATTTTAAAAAATGGTGGCAATGCCATGGATGCAGCAATAGCAGCATCAGCAACACTAGCTGTTGCTATACCAAACATGAGTGGATTAGGAGGAGATAGTATAGCTCTTTGGTATGATGCAAAGAAAAATAAAATTTCAGTAATTAATGGATCAGGAAAATCACCTTCAAAAGCAACAAAAAAATATTTTATTTCAAAAGGATTAAAAAAAATTCCTCAAAGAGGACCACTATCTATTTCAGTTCCTGGGATGGTTCATTCATGGGAAATCTCCTCTAAAAAATATGGAAAAAAAAAATTAAAAATTCTTCTAAAAGATTCAATAGTATTGGCCAAAAAAGGAATTAAAGTTGATAAATATCTAAAGTCATTTTTAGAAAGTAAAATCTATAGATCTTTAATAAAAAAAAATAAATATTTATCAAATATATATGGAGATAGAAAAAAAGTTAAAATTAATTCAATTATAAAGCAGATTGA
>CACDJC010000042.1 GCA_902552475.1 uncultured Pelagibacteraceae bacterium
TCTTCTAAATTCATCAGGATTTCCAATGCCACAAAAAAATAAATAATTTTTACTTTTATTAAATTTTTTTAAATTAACAGGAGAATAATTAGCTTCAAAAACTTTTGGCTTAGGTTCAATTTTATTCAACAAAGAAAAAAATTTTTTATTTTTTTTCTGTCCATTTAAAAATATAGCATCATAGTTTTTTAAATTTTGAATATTTTCTCTTAATGGTCCCGCAGGTAATAAAAATCCATTTCCAACTCCACTTGAAGAATTAAAACAAGCAATAGATATATCATAATCAATCGATTTGTCTTGAAGACCATCATCTAAAATTGCAAGATTAAATTTTCTTTTTTTTGCAACTCTAAGACTTAAATCTCTACTTTTTAGATTAATTAAATTTCCTTGTAACTTTAAAAAATTTTGCTCATCTAGCTGTGAAGCATATTTTTTTTTAATGAATACAGTCCTAAATTTTTTATTTACAATTTTATTAATCTCAACACATAATGGAGTTTTTCCAGTACCTCCAACAAAAATATTACCAACACAAATTGTTTTCAAATGATATTTTTTTCTAATTGAAAAACTTTTTATAAAATTTACTAAAAAGGTAACAAAAGTAAAAGGATATAGCGCAAAAGAAATAATATTTTTTTCACTCCAATAAGATGGTGTATTTATTTGCATTTAAATATATTTATTTATTTCAATAATGTTTTTATTAAGAATATTAATACCTGCGTAATATAATTTTTTATTTACCATTTTTTTTTGTCTATATTTAATTTTTTTTAAAACTATATTCTTCATTTTTTTTATAGTTTTAACTTTAGAAGCTATTTTAAGTTTTTTTAACATTTCATATACTTCTTTAAAATTGTTTATATTTGGACCATAAATTATGTAATTACCTTCTCTTGCTGCTTCCAAAGGATTTTGGCCACCATGTTGAATGAGTGAACCTCCTAAAAAGGTCAAATTAGATAATCCATAAAATTTATATGCCTCACCGTAAGTATCTACTAAATAAATATCTGTGTTTTTTTTTAATTTTGTAGAATTTGAATGTATTTGAGTTTTTAATCCAATTTTTTTTAGATCATTAACTATCCTTTTTTTTCTGTTAACATGTCTTGGAATTATTATTGTTAAAAAGTTTTTTTTAATCAATTTTAATTCTTTATGAACTTTTCCAACAAAAATTTCTTCCTCATCATGAGTGCTTGCTGCACACCACAAAACTTTTTTAGAAAATTTATTCTTTAAGTTATTATCTATTAATTTTTTTTTACTTTTGCCAAAATATTTTAAATTACCTGCAAACTTAATTTTTTTACAACCAAGACTTCTTAAGAATTTTGCTGACTCTTTATTTTGAGGCATTGCCAGGTTTATTTTATTAAAAATATTTTTAGAAAAATTTGGAAAATATTTCCATCTATTATAGGTTTTTTTTGTTATTCTTGCATTCAACAAAATTATAGGAATTTTATTTTTATTTAAATTTTTATACATATTTGGCCAAATTTCAGAATCTACAAATATTGCTAATTTTGGTTTCCAATAATTGACAAATGTTTTAGTTAAGAAATTTATATCGATTGGAAAAAACTGATGAATAGTTTTTTTAAATTTAAATTTTG
Source organism: uncultured Pelagibacteraceae bacterium (assembly GCA_902552475.1). Taxonomy (GTDB): domain Bacteria; phylum Pseudomonadota; class Alphaproteobacteria; order Pelagibacterales; family Pelagibacteraceae; genus Pelagibacter. The sequence continues at coordinate 1,635 of CACDJC010000042.1, forward strand.
AAAAAACAGTTGCTGAACTAGTTGTTGAAGAAGTTATTAAAATTTTATCTATTGTTTTATCTTTTTCGAGTTTATATATTATTGGTACAATACTTAATATTTCTCCAACACTGGCCCCATGTATCCATATAGTTTTTTTATTTACTGTTTTTTTTGTAAAGATACAAAATTTTTCTTTGAATCTTTTTATATCTTCTTTCCCTTGAAAAATTCTTAGAACAATAATAATTGGAGAAAAAATTAGTAAAATTAAACCAATAAATTCATAAATAATAAACATTAATTATTATATATTTGTCTATTATAAAAATTTTTATATATTTCAGAATTTTTTAGTAAATCTTCGTGTTTTCCTGAGTCCAAAATGGACCCTTGATTCATGACATATATTTTGTCTGAATTCAGTATTGTAGAAAGTCTATGGGCAATAACTATTGTTGTCTTATTATATGTAAGTAGATCTAGAGCTTTTTGTATTTTTTTTTCTGTTTCAGAGTCCAAAGAAGAAGTTGCTTCGTCTAATAGAATAATTTTACTATTTTTTAAAAAAGCTCTAGCAATTGATAGCCTCTGTCTCTCTCCACCGGATAATTTTACTCCATTTTCTCCAATCATTGTTTCATATTTATTATCTAATTTATCAATAAAATCTAAACACATTGAAAGTTCTGCCGCTTTAAAAATTTCTTCATTAGAAGCATTTGGTTTAGCATACTTAATATTATTAAAAATTGTATCATCAAATAGAGTAATATTTTGATCTACAATTGAAATTTCTTTTCTTAATGAAGATAAATTTACATTTTTAATGTTTTGTCCATCTATCTCAATTTCTCCTGATTGTGGATCGTATAATCTGGGGATTAAACTTAATAAAGTTGACTTTCCTGAGCCGCTTTGTCCAACGAGAGCAGTCATTTTTCCACCATTAATGTTAATGTTTATATTATTAAGGACCTTATTTTCTAAATTAGAGTGGTAAATAAAATTTATTTTTTTAAAAATTATTGTTCCAGATTTTAAATTTAAATTTTCTTTATCTTCATTTGTTTTAATTTTATGAACAGTATCAATTATGGGGAGAATTCTTCTTGCTGCTGACAAACCCTGTCCAATTCCTACGTTAATTGTAGCAAGTGATTTTACAGGTTGATAAGCTAACATCATTGCAGCTAAAAATGAAAAAAAATTGTTTAGACCTAATTGACCACTCATTATTAATTTTCCAGAGTAAAAAATTAAAACTGCAATCATTATTCCAGTTAAAATTTCCATTATTGGAGCCGCTCTAATTACAACAGTATTTATTTTAATTTGCTTTTCTTTTAAATCATTTACAAATTTTTCAGATCTTTCATTTTCAAATTTTTCTCTTTGAAAAATTTTTATTATTTTATGATTCTTAAATAAATCAATTAAATATTTATTAAGATCACCTGATTTTTCAATTGCTTCAGATACTACTTTGCTCATCCTTTTTCCTAATCTTTTTGCAGCTATTGAAGCTATAGGTATCATAATTATTGCAATTAAAGATAATCTCCAGTTTTGTAAAAACATTACTGTGAGAAGACCTATTAAAGTTAATCCATCTTTGAAAAGACTAAGAAAAGAATTACTCAGCATATTAGTAATCTGATTAACATCAAAATTTAAGCTTGAAATATATTTGCCAGTATGCTTATTTTCTATGTATTCGGTATCAGCTTTAATAAATGAAGATAGCATATTTTTTTGAATTTTTTTTTTGATTTCTTCTGCAACATTAATCATTAAAACTTTTGCCATATAAAGAGACACACCTTTTGTTGCAAAAGCTATTATTATCAACAAAGGTATAAGAAGAAGT
>CACDJC010000043.1 GCA_902552475.1 uncultured Pelagibacteraceae bacterium
TAATATTCCACAAACTTTTTTTTTATCTAACAAAATATCGTTCGGTTTTTTTATAGTAATTAATGAACTCGTATTTTTTTTTATTATTTTTTTTATAATTAAAATGTTTAATTTAATAATCTTATTTAAAGATAAACTTTTATTTATTTCAAAAAAAACTGTCATAAATAAATTACCTTTTTTCGATAACCATTTATTTCCTCTTTGACCTCTTCCTTTGGTTTGCTCATCAGATATAATGATTCCACTTTCGATACCATTTTTTATAAATCTAATTGCTGTATTATTGGTACTTGTAACTTTTTTAAAAGAGTATTTTTTTAATTTCATTAAATAATATTTATTTTAGAAACAATTTCGGTAATTCCACTTGGATATATGAAATAAACTAAAATAAAAAAAGTAGATAAAATTAAAGTAAATTTTAATCCAATGTTATGATCAGTTTCAAATTTTTCTTTTTGTGGATCAAAATAAATTATTTTTATAATTCTTAAATAATAAAAAGCTGCAATGACGGTCGAAAGCAGACCTATTACTGCCAAATAATACATTGATTGATTTATAACTGACATAAATATATAAAATTTTGCAAAAAATCCTGCTAAAGGAGGTATTCCTGCAAGTGAAAAAAGAACTATCATTAATGAAAAAGATAAAATTGGGTGATTTTTAGAAAGTCCTGATAAATCTTCAATTTTTTCATAATATTTTTCATTTCTTCTAAGCATAAATAAACAGCTAAAAAATGCTAAGTTCATTACTAAATATATTGAAATGTATGTAATAGAACTCTGTATACCTTGATTGGTACCTGTAGATAAACCTGCCAAAGCATAACCCATATGACCAATTGAGCTATAAGCCACTAATCTCTTTAAACTTTTTTGACCAATTGCTGCAATAGCACCAAAAATCATTGAAGCTATTGATATAAACACCAAAATAATTTGCCATTGATCTATCAAATTTGCAAAAGGCACATATAAAAATCTTATAAAAACAGTCAAAGCTGCAATCTTGGGTAAAATTGCAAAGAATATAGTTACTGAAGTTGGGGAGCCTTCATAAACATCTGGGGCCCACATATGGAAAGGTACTGCAGAAATTTTAAAAGCTAAACCAACTAAAACAAATACTATACCAAATGTAATGCCATATTCTTCATTACTAGAATTATAAAAAATTTGATTAAAATTTGTAGTTTCAGAAAACCCATAAATTAAAGAACAACCGTAAAGCAGCAAACCAGAGGAAAGTGCACTTAAAACAAAATATTTTAAGCCAGACTCAGTTGATAATAAATTATCTCTATTAAAAGAAGCAAGAACATACAAAGCTAAAGACTGCAATTCTAAACCCATATAAAATACAATTAAATCATTAGAACTAATCATTACCATCATTCCAAGAATCGAGCTTAAAATTAAAATAGGATATTCAATTTTATTTATTTTTGTAATCTGGATATATTTATATGAAGTTAACATAACAAAAATTCCGGATCCTATTAATAAAAATTTCATTAATGTTGACATTTCATCTATGATATAGCTACCTGCAAACAAATATGTTTTGGGTATTGTGTTAAAATTGAATATCAAGGCAAGCAGTATTACCAAAACCAATGTTGATAAATTATAAACTAAAGTTGAACTATTTTTTTTAAAGACGCCTACAATAAGAAACAACATAATAGAAAGAGATATTAAAATCTCAGGCAAAATTAATTTTAAATTTTCCATTATTTTATTTGTGCAAGGTTATTGATTATATTTGTGTTATACATATTCAAGACATTATCTACTGAAATTTCTATTGAATTCATTAATGGTTCTGGATAAAAACCAAAGAAAATAATAGGTATAGCCAAACAAAACAGTATTATTATTTCAAATCTTTTTAAATCAGGCATTTCTTCTAATTGTTCATTTGTGATTTTTCCAAAAATTATTCTTTTATATAACCATAACATATATGCTGCAGCCAAAATAACTCCCAAACTAGCAATTGTTGCAACTAAAAAATTTTTCTTAAATGTACCCATCAAAATCAAAAATTCTCCAACAAAACCTGTTGTTCCAGGTAACCCAACGGCACCTAAAGTAAAAACCATCAAAACAATTGCATATTTTGGCATTACAGTAACCAGCCCCCCATATTTATTTATAAGTCTTGTATGATGTCTTTCATAAACAACACCAACACATAAAAACAATGCTGCCGACACAAGACCATGGCTTATCATTTGAAAAATACTTCCTTCAACTCCTTGTTGTGTCATTGTAAAAATTCCTAAAGTAACAAAACCCATATGAGCTACAGAAGAGTAAGCGATTAGTTTTTTCATATCTTCTTGCATCAAGGCTACTAATGAAGTGTAAATAATAGCAATCAAACTAAGAATATAAATAAGTGGAACAAAATACTCTGAAGCAATTGGAAACAACCCTAATGAAAATCTAATAAAACCATAACCAGCCATCTTAAGAAGTATTGCTGCCAAAAGAACTGATCCAGCCGTAGGAGCTTCAACATGAGCATCTGGTAACCATGTGTGAACTGGCCACATTGGGGTTTTTACTGCAAAAGAACTAAAAAATGCCAACCACAATAAATTTTGATATTTTACGTCAATACCTATCAAATATAATTTTTCAACATCAGTAGTGCCAGTTATCCAATAAATTGATATAATGGCAATTAACATTAAGACAGAACCCAAAAGTGTATACAAGAAAAATTTAAAAGCTGAATAAACTCTTCTTTCACCGCCCCAAATTCCAATGATCAAAAACATTGGTATCAATCCAGCTTCAAAGAATAAATAAAAAACTACCAGATCAAGAGAGCAAAAAACTCCAATCATAAATGTTTCCATTATCAGCACTGCTATCAAAAAATCTTTGAGTCTATTTTTAACTGTTGCATTAATTAAAATAATACAAATTGGAGTTATAAAAGTTGTAAGAATTATAAATAAAATTGATATACCATCAATACCAACTTTATAATTTATAAAACCAGTCAACCACTCTCTAGTTTCAACAAATTGGAAATCAGTAATATTTTTATCAAATATATACCAAAGATATAAAGATAATAAAAAGTTTGCTACTGAAATGAATAAAGCAACGTATTTGCTACTATTATAATTTTTATTAGAAGATTTTGTAAAAAAAATGAATAATGCACCAATAGTAGGAAGCAATATTAAAGATGATAAAATCGGAAAATTCATTATTTAAAAATTAATAAGGT
>CACDJC010000044.1 GCA_902552475.1 uncultured Pelagibacteraceae bacterium
TTACCAAAAGATCTGAAAGTGAATATGATCCTTTTGGAGCAGCTCATAGCTCAACGTCTATTTCATCTGCACTGGGTATTGCTATTGCAAATAAACTTTCTAACAAAACTGATAATGTAATAGCTGTAATAGGGGATGGAGCAATAAGTGCTGGTATGGCCTATGAAGCAATAAATAATGCCGGAACAAGCAAAACCAAAATGATAGTTGTTTTAAATGATAATGATATGTCAATCGCCAAACCTGTTGGGGCTATGCGAAAATATTTGGCAAAAATTTTATCAGGAAAAATATATTTCAATTTTAGAGAAACAATAAAACTTATAATATCTGCGTTTTCAAAAAGATTTAGTAAAAAAGCAGGTAAAGCTGAAGATTTTTTAAGATCAGCAGTTACAGGTGGAACTTTATTTAATTCAATGGGATTTCATTATATAGGTCCTATAGATGGACATGATATTGATGCATTGGTATCAGTATTAAAAAATGCAAAAGAAATAAATTATGAAGGACCTATATTAGTTCATATTAAAACTAAAAAAGGCAAGGGATATAAGTTTGCAGAAAAATCAAATGATAAATATCATGGTGTTTCTAAATTTAATGTAAATACTGGTATCCAAGAAAAATCAAAATCAAATATACCAGCATATACAAAAGTTTTTGCAAATACACTTGTTAAACATGCTGAAAAAGATAGTAAAATTATTGGTGTAACTGCTGCAATGCCATCTGGAACAGGCATGGATATATTTGGTGAAAAATTCCCTAACAGAATGTTTGATGTAGGAATTGCGGAACAGCATGCAGTTACTTTTGCAGCAGGACTTGCAACCGAAGGATTCAAACCTTTTGCCGCAATTTATTCGACTTTTTTACAAAGAGCTTATGACCAAGTTGTTCACGATGTTGCAATTCAAAATTTACCAGTAAGATTTGCAATTGATAGAGCTGGACTAGTAGGAGCTGACGGGCCTACACATGCTGGATCATTTGATATTACTTATCTTTCCACATTGCCAAATTTTGTTGTTATGGCTGCTAGTGATGAAGCAGAATTAGTCAGAATGATTAACACTGCAGTTGATATCAATGATAGACCTTCAGCATTTAGATATCCTAGGGGAAATGGAATAGGAACTGATTTACCAACAATAAACGAAAAAATTGAGATTGGAAAAGGTAGAATAATTTCTGAAGGTAAAAAAATTGCATTACTTAATTTTGGAACAAGATTAAATGAATGCTTGCTTGCTAAAGAGAGCTTGTCAAAAAAAGGAATAAATATAACTTTGATAGATGCTAGGTTCGCTAAACCTCTTGATGAGAATTTAATTTGGCAAATATCTACTGATCATGAAGCTTTAATTACCATTGAAGAAGGCTCAATTGGAGGTTTTGGATCTCATGTAGCACAATTTCTTTCTGAAAAAAATTTATTAGATGGTAATTTAAAATATAGATCAATGATTTTACCAGATAGATTTATTGATCATGATAAACCCGATTTAATGTATAAGTATGCAGGTTTAGATGCTTTAAGTATAGAGTCTAAAATATTAGATACATTAAATTCAAAGGTCATAATTAGAAAGACAAATTAAATTTTACATTGGCCATTATTCATCATGTAATGGTCCAAAATCACACAGTGCATCATCGCTTCTCCAATCGGTACCGCTCTAATACCAACACAAGGGTCATGTCTTCCTTTAACGGATATAGATGTATTTTTTCCAAATCTATCAATAGTTTTTCTTGAAGTTAAAATTGAAGAAGTTGGTTTAACAGCAAACGAAACAACTATTTCTTGCCCAGTTGATATGCCTCCTAAAATGCCTCCGGCATTATTTGATTTAAATTTAATTTTTCCTTTTTTTTGAAATATTTCATCTGAATTTTCTTCACCAGTTAAAGTAGATGAGTTCATTCCAGATCCTATATTTACCCCCTTAACAGCATTAATACTCATCATAGCTGCCGCTAAATCCATATCTAATTTTGAATATATGGGAGCACCAAGACCAATAGGTATTCCTCTTGCTCTAACCTCAATTATTGCTCCACAAGAAGATCCACTTTTTCTAATACTTAGTAAATATTTTTCCCAAAGTTTTAAAACCGATTTGTCAGGACAAAAAAGTGAGTTTTTTAAAATAAACTTATCATTCCATTTATTTTTATCACAACCAAGAATACCTAATTGAGTTACCGCACCAACAACCTTATATTTTTTTCCAAGTTTGTTTTCCAAAATTTTTTTTGCAACAGCTCCAGCAGCAACTCTAGCTGCAGTTTCTCTAGCCGATTGTCTTCCTCCTCCTCTATAGTCTCTGATTCCATATTTTTTAAAATAAGTATAGTCAGCATGACCTGGTCTAAACTTATTTTTTATTGTTTCATAATCTCTTGACCTCATATCTTTGTTATAAATAATCATTGATATGGGAGCTCCTGTTGTCTTACCCTCAAAAACTCCAGATAATATGTTTACTTTATCATCTTCTTTTCTTTGAGTTGTGAATTTAGATTGACCCGGTCTTCTTTTGTTCATTTCAATTTGAATATCAGCTTCTTTAATTGGTATATTTGGTGGACAGCCATCTACTATACATCCAATAGCAGGACCATGTGACTCTCCCCAGGTGGTGAATCGAAATAACTTTCCAAATGTATTAAATGACATTAGTTTATTATATAAATTATTTTGTTTAAATTATGAATCAAAAAAACTCACTTGGATTAAATTTATGCTTTAAAGATGAAGATAATCCAATATCATTATTTAAAGAATGGTTTAATGAAGCTATTAAATCGGAAATTAACGACCCTAATGCAGTAGCTCTTAGCACAATTAGTGATAATGGCTATCCAACTACCCGAATGGTTTTATTAAAAGATTTCAATAGTGATGGTTTTGTTTTTTATACAAACTTAAATAGTGATAAGAGCAAAGCAATTGTTAATTCGAAAAAAATTTCTATGTGTTTTCATTGGAAGA
>CACDJC010000045.1 GCA_902552475.1 uncultured Pelagibacteraceae bacterium
GAACAAGAAACTTTTTCGGATTTAGTAGCTAGAAATAAAACTTTAGAAATTGGAGATACAAAATTAGCAAAAAAATAATAATTTAATTAACTTTTAGAAAGATATATAAGGAATAAAAACTATGTCAGACGAATTAGATAACAATAAATCTTACCAAGCTCAATCTTCAGAGGTAATGGGTGGTTCATCAGGTGTAAACCCTGATATTGATTATGTTAGACCAGCAGAAATACCTGATCAAGAATTATATCATGGTCATAGTTTTATTACGAAATGGGTTTTTTGTCAGGATGCTAAAGTAATTGGAGTTCAGTATTTTTTAACAGCAGTTTTTACAGGAATTGTAGGTTTAATTCTATCTTGGTTAATGCGTTTACAATTAGGTTTTCCAGGATTAGCTGGTTTTATGACTGCTGAACACTACTATCAATTTGTTACGATGCATGGAATGATAATGGTTGTATATTTTCTCACAGCATTATTCCTCGGTGGTTTTGGAAATTATCTCATACCTTTAATGGTTGGAGCAAGGGATATGGTTTTTCCTTATGTCAACATGATAAGTTTTTGGATGTTCTTCATTGCAGTTGCAGTTTTAATGGCAAGTTTTTTTGTTCCAGGTGGGCCCACGGGTGCGGGATGGACACTTTATCCACCTCAGACAATTTTAGAAGGAACGCCTGGAGCAGGTATGGGAATTCTCTTAATGCTTATATCATTATCACTATTTGTAATTGGTTTTACAATGGGTGGTTTAAATTACTTGATTACAGTTCTTCAAGCTAGAACAAGAGGCATGACACTAATGAGAATGCCATTAACTGTTTGGGGTATTTTTACAGCAACTGTACTTGCAATGTTAGCATTTCCAGCACTATTAGTAAGTGCAATCATGATGACTTTGGATAAAGTTCTTCAAACAAGTTTCTTCATGCCAACAATTCTAAAGGCAGGTGAGGTTCTTGAGTATGGAGGAGGAAGCCCTATTCTTTTCCAACACTTATTCTGGTTTTTTGGTCATCCAGAAGTTTATATTGTTGCACTCCCAGCTTTTGGAATAGTTTCAGATTTAATTTCTGTCCATTCAAGAAAAAATATATTTGGTTATAGAATGATGGTATGGGCAATTGTTGGAATTGGAGCTTTAAGTTTCTTTGTTTGGGCTCACCACATGTATGTTAGTGGTATGAACCCATGGTTTGGTTTCTTTTTTGCTACAACAACTCTTATAATTGCAGTTCCGACCGCCATGAAGGTCTACAATTGGATATTAACTTTATGGAGAGGAAATATAAGAATTAATACAGTTATGTTGTGGTGTTTAGGATTTATAGTAACTTTTGTTAACGGTGGGATTACAGGAATTTTCTTAGGAAATGTTTCTGTTGATGTACCATTATCGGATACTTATTTTGTGATAGCTCACTTTCATATGGTTATGGGTATTGCGCCACTTATGGTAATAATGGGTGCAGTTTACCACTGGTTCCCACTTGTAGCAGGGAAAATGCTAGATGAAGGACTTGGTAAATGGCATTTTTGGATAACTTTTTTAGGAGCTTATTCAATATATTTCCCGATGCATTATCTAGGGTTTATAGGGGTGCCAAGAAGATATTTTGAAATGTATGATAGCCCTTACATGACTTCTGCGGTAGGTATGAACGAATTCATAAGTTTAGCAGCTTTCATAGTGGGTGCTGCACAGTTCATATTAATATTTAATATTATCAAAACTTTAAAAACAGGAAAAAGAGCAGGTAAAAATCCTTGGAAAGCAAATTCTTTAGAATGGTATACTTCCACAGTTCCACCTGAACACGGTAACTTTGGCGACAGATTACCCGTTGTTCATAGATGGCCATATGATTTTAGTGTTCCTGGAGCAAAAGATGATTTTATTCCACAAACAACACCTCCAAGTGAAGTAATTCATACGAAGGTAGAAAAAACTTAAAATAAAATGTCTGATCCAAAAATAGAAGGCCTAGAACTTAAACCAGGATTTAAGGGAATGGCATCTGACACGGCCTCTGATCAAACAATGTTTAAAGGTGTGCATTGGGGCAAGGCGATGATGTGGATCTTTCTTCTAAGCGATACATTTGTATTTAGTTGTTTTTTAATATCTTACATGAAGGGCAGAGGATCTACACCTGTTGAGTGGCCAAATCCAAGTGAGGTTTTTGCTTTAAATGCTTTTGGAGTGCCAGTACCTTTATTGCTAATTGCGATCATGACTTTCGTTTTAATAACAAGTAGTGGAACTATGGCCTTAGCAGTTAAATATGGTTATGAAAAAAATAGAAAGATGTGTGGCTATCTAATATTAGCAACAGCAATCGGTGGATTAACTTTTGTAGGTATGCAGGCTTTTGAGTGGTCAAAACTAATTCATGAAGGCGTAAGACCATGGGAAAATCCTTTTGGAGCTGCACAGTTTGGCTCATTTTTCTTTATGATAACAGGATTTCATGGAACCCACGTTTCCATTGGTGTTATTTTCTTATTTATTTATGCATATAAAGTTTTAGCAGGACACTATGAAAATGGTGGAAAAAAAGGATGGTTTACAACAATGAGAGGAGATTATGTAGAAATAGAAATACTTGGTCTATATTGGCACTTTGTAGATTTAGTGTGGGTATTTATATTTGCATTCTTCTATTTATGGTAAAATAAAAATTATGGTTGATACAAACAACAAAGAACAAACTTCTACACACAAAATAGGTATCTATCTATGGATATGGGTTTTGTTGTTCGTTCTAAGTTTCTTTTCTTACATGGTTGATTGGTATCAATTTCAAGGAATGCTTAGATGGTCCTTAATATTGTTTTTTATGTTTTTAAAAGCAGGATTAATTATGGCGTTTTTTATGCATTTATTTTGGGAAAGATATGCATTAGTAAATGTGCTTTTATGGCCAATGACTGCTATAGCTTGTTTTATTTTTTTAATGGTAG
>CACDJC010000046.1 GCA_902552475.1 uncultured Pelagibacteraceae bacterium
TCACTCACAAATGGATGAAGCAACTTTGAAGTTTGCTGGTTTATCTCATGATATGATTAGATTATCTGTAGGTATTGAAGATATAGATGATATTAAAAATGATTTTGAAGTTGGTTTTAGAGCGGCAAAAAAACCAAGACTTGTATCTAATCAATGAAATTTAAAGTAAATGGTAATGAGGTTTTCGCCTCTACAGGTGGACGTCCATTTGATAAAGAAAAACCATTAATAATTTTTGTTCATGGCAGTGGTTTGACTCATATGACATGGGTGCTTCAAACAAGGTATTTTGCTTTTCATGGATACAGTGTATTAGCTTTGGATATGCCTGGACATGGTCTTTCTGGTGGAGAAAGTTTAAAATCCATTGAGGATATGGCTGAATGGATAAATAGTGTTATAGAAGCTGTAGGCTATAAAGAGGCATCTTTAGTAGGCCATTCCCAAGGTTGTTTAGTAACTATCGAATGTACTTCTAGATATCCAGATAAAATTAAAACATTAAGTTTAATGGGTGGAGCTGGAGCAATACCAATGAATCCTGAATTACTCTCTCTAGCTGAAAACAATGATCCTAGAGCAGTTGATTTAATGATGGACTGGGCACATGGACCAGCAGGTCATTTTGGTGGACATCCCGTTCCAGGATTATATCACATAAACACTGGAACTATGTTGGCAAAAAGTAGGACTATACAAAATACACTTGGTGTAGATTTTAGAGCCTGTGATAATTATAAAAATGGATTTGAAGCTGCAAAAAAAATCAAATGTCCAACTTTATCAATTTTAGCAACAGATGATAAAATGTGTCCAGTCAAAGAAGGTAAAAAACTTGCTTCACTAATTGATGGAAGTCAAATTGATATTATTGATAATTGTGGACATATGATGTTGCTGGAAGAAGCCGACAGAGTATTAAAAGTTTTAAAAAAATTTGTTACAGCCAATTTTCCTCCAAAAATCTGATAATTTTTAACTTGATTGTGACTTCTACTTAAAGCAAAATATAAAAAAACAGGAGGAATAATATGAGTAAAAATCCAGAAACAATAGCTCTACATGGTGGTGATTACAGAAGTGATCCGGCTACAACAGCTGTAGCTGTACCATTATATAGAACTACTTCATATCAATTTAACGATACAGGACACGCTGCAAATCTATTTGCTCTTAAAGAATTTGGGAATATTTATACCAGAATAATGAATCCAACAAATGATGTATTGGAAAAAAGAGTTGCGGCTCTAGAAGGCGGTTTAGCAGCACTTACTGTTGGATCGGGACAAGCAGCATCAACATTTGCAATAATGAATGTTTGTCAATCAGGAGACAATTTTATTAGTTCGACAGACTTATATGGAGGTACAGTAAATTTATTTACTCATACGCTTAAAAAATTAGGTATTGAATGTAGATATGCTGATCCCGCTGATCCAAAAAACTTTGAAAAGTTAATTGATGAAAAAACAAGATGCTTTTATGCTGAAACATTACCAAATCCATACTTAAGAGTTTTCCCAATTAAAGAAGTTTCAGATATAGGAAGAAAGCATAATATACCATTGATTATGGATAACACTGCATCACCAGTAATTTGTAAACCTATTGAACATGGCGCTGCTGTTGTTGTTCATTCATTGACTAAATTTATTGGTGGTCACGGTACAGTGATTGGCGGATGCTTAGTCGATGGAGGAAATTTTGACTGGACTGCTGATCCAAAACGACAACCATTATTTAATGAGCCTGATATGAGTTATGGTGGAGCTAAATGGGGAGAAGTTGTTCCACAACTAACGGGAGCAAATGTTTCCTATGTGGTACGAGCTAGAGTTTGCTTATTAAGAGATTTAGGAGCTCCATTAGCACCAGATAATGCCTGGGGAATAATTCAAGGACTAGAAACAGCTCCTTTAAGAATGAAACAACACTGTTCAAATGCTGAAAAAACTGTTGATTTTTTAAAAAAACATAAAAATGTAGAAAGAGTAATATACCCTACTCTACATGAAGGTGAAATTGCAGCTAGATCTAAAAAATACTTAAAAGGCGGAAATGGAGCTTTAGTAGGTATAGAAGTTAAAGGCGGTGTCGAAGCTGGTAAAAAATTTATAGAATCTCTAAAAATGTTTTACCATGTCGCTAATATTGGCGATGCAAGAAGTTTAGCCATTCATCCAGCGACCACTACACACAGTCAATTAACAGAAGAAGAGTTGTTAGCAGCAGGTGTTACACCTGGATATGTTAGATTGTCTATTGGTATAGAACATCCAGATGATATAATTGCGGATTTGGATCAAGCTTTGAATGAATCTGGCAAACCTAATTTGAAAGCTGTTGGTTAGTATTAAGATGCAAAAAGTAAATAGAAAAACTAACTAAAAATATTGAACTTATTTGGTGCATAGATGCAATATAAATCTGTGCACCATAAATTAAAGTAAAAATACCCAATATAACTTGAATAATCAAAATCAATCCAAGAATATTTATTGAAAAATATAATTCTCTTAATTTATTTTTATAAATTTTAAACATCATAAATAAATAAAATATTAATATTAGGTAAGCTAAATTTCTGTGCATAAATTGCACTAATGAAGGATCATTAAAAGCAGAAAATTTAAATAAAAATAAAAAATTATTATCATCAGGAAAATAATTTGCTCCCATTAGAGGCCATGTGTTGTATATTTTGCCTGCATCCATTCCAGAAACAAAAGCTCCAATTATAAT
>CACDJC010000047.1 GCA_902552475.1 uncultured Pelagibacteraceae bacterium
ACCCGTGAAAAAATATGCCTAAATTAAAAACTAAAAGCTCTGCAAAAAAAAGATTTAAAATATCTGCTAAAGGCAAAGTAATAACAGGACAAGCTGGTAAAAGACATGGCATGATAAAAAGAACAAATTCACAGATCAGAAAACAAAGAGGCACTACAGTTATGTCAAAACAAGATGGCAAAATTGTAAAATCATATATGCCCTACAGTTTAAGAGGATAAAATGGCAAGAGTTAAAAGGGGTGTAACAAGTAGAGCAAAACATAAAAAAGTCTTAAAAGCAGTTAAGGGCCAGTGGGGTAGGCGAAAAAATACTATAAGAGTTGCAAGACAAGCAATGGAAAAAGCTATGCAATATGCTTATCGAGATAGAAGAAACAAAAAAAGAGACTTCAAATCATTATGGATACAAAGAATTAATGCTGGCGTTAGAACAGAAGGTTTGACTTATTCAAAATTCATTAATGGACTAAATAAGTCTGGTATAAAAATTGATAGAAAAATACTTGCTGAAATAGCTTATGACAACCCAGAAGCTTTTAAAACTATAGTTAAAAAGGCACAAGCTGCTTTAAATTAATCTTCACTATTGTTTTTCTTAAGTTAACAAATAATCTACAAATATGTCCGATATAAAAAAAATTAAAGACGAATATTTAGATAAACTTAGTGGTGATATAAATATAGAAAATTTAAATCAGATTAAAACTGAATTATTTGGCAAAAATGGTTCAATATCTAATTCATTTAAAAAACTTGGTTCAATGCCATCTGATGATAGAAAAAAATTTGCATCAGACTTAAATTCTATAAAAGAAGAGCTTCAAGAAAAAATAAATTTAAAATTTCAAGAAATTGAAATTAAAGAAATCAATTCTAAACTTGAAAATGAAAAAGTAGATGTGACATTGCCCGAGAGAGACACACAACAAGGAAAAATACACCCAGTGTCACAGGTAATTGATGAAATATCATCAATATTTTCAGAAATTGGATTTAGTGTTGAAGAAGGACCAGATGTTGAGAATGAAAATTATAATTTCACTGCTTTAAATACTCCAGACAATCATCCAGCAAGAGATATGCATGATACATTTTATTTAGATAATAAAAAAGAACTACTTTTAAGAACTCATACATCTCCAGTTCAAGTTAGAACAATGTTAAAAAGTAAGCCACCATTTAAAATTATAGCACCAGGGAGAACATATAGGTCGGATAGTGATCAAACTCATTCTCCAATGTTTCATCAAGTCGAAGGCCTTCATATTGATAATGATATTAATATGGGACATTTAAAAGGTTGTTTGAATTACTTTATAAAGGAATTTTTTGAAGTTGATAAAATTAGAATGAGATTTAGACCCAGTCATTTTCCTTTTACAGAACCATCTGCAGAGGTAGACATTGGTTATGAGATGAAAGATGGAAAAATTGTTATTGGCGAAGGTGATAGGTGGTTAGAGATTTTAGGATGTGGAATGGTACATCCTAATGTGCTTAAAAATGTAAATATTAATCCAGATAAATATCAAGGATATGCATTTGGTATTGGCATTGATAGACTTGCAATGCTTAAATACGGTATTAATGATTTAAGAGCTTTTTTTGAAACAGATTTAAGATGGTTAAATCATTTTGGATTTGACCCTCTAGATGTTCCATCAAATTATAGAGGCCTTAGCAGATGAAATTTACAATAAGTTGGCTTAAGGAACATCTCAATACAAAATATAATGACAATAAATTAATTGAGAAACTTACAGATGTAGGTCTTGAAGTCGAAAGTTTTGAAAATATCACATCTGAGTTAGATAGTTTTAAAATTGCAAAAATTATAAATGCAGAACAGCACCCAAATGCTGACCGACTAAGAGTTTGTGATGTTGATATAGGACAAGACAATACAGTAAAAGTTGTATGTGGTGCGCCAAATGCTAAAAAAGGTCTTTTAACTGTTTATGCGGGACCGGGCTCAATAATTCCAAAAAATAAAATGAAACTTGAAGTTAGTAAGATAAGAGGTGTTACTTCTTATGGAATGTTATGCTCTGAGTCTGAATTGAATTTATCTGATGAAAGTGAGGGTATAATAGAACTTAAACCAGATAAATATTCTAATAGTATAGGTAAAAATTTTTTTAAAAATAATAGTGAAAAAGTTGTTGATTTATCCATAACACCTAATCGTCCTGATTGTTTAGGTATAAGAGGTATTGCGAGAGATCTCGCAGCTGCAGGAGTTGGAAAATTAAAAAATATTCCTGATAAAAAAATTAAAAAAGATGGTTCTCAAAATATTAAAGTTTCAATTACTAAAGATAAACCTCAAGGTTGTTCTATATTTGGCAGTTGCTTAATTAAAGGCGTTAAAAATAAAGAAAGTCCAAAGTGGTTAAAAGATAAAATTGAAGCTATTGGTCAAAAATCAATCTCGGCAATTGTTGATATTACTAATTATGTAATGTTTGATTTAAACAGGCCACTTCATGCGTATGATGCGGATAAAATTGACAAAGAAATTATTGTAAGAAATTCTAAAAAAGGTGAAAGCTTTGAAGCTCTTGATAACAATAAATATGAGCTAGATAATGATATGTGTGTTATTTCAGATAAGTCTGGTATTTTAGGTTTAGGAGGAATAATAGGTGGCACAAGATCTGGAACTGAATTTAATTCAAAAAATATTCTTTTAGAGTCAGCCTATTTTAA
>CACDJC010000048.1 GCA_902552475.1 uncultured Pelagibacteraceae bacterium
TAATTGTTGTAACAAATACACTAGATGATATAGCTGGGTCTATATTCATTCTTTTCAAGGTTACCGGAACTAGGATGCCAAAAAGACCTGCGACTATCATCGTTAAAATCATTGAAATAGAAATGATTAGAGATAGTGTAAAATCTGAAAACCAAATTTGAACAATTATTGAGCTTATTATTGCAAAAATAATTCCATTCAAAATACCAATATTAAATTCTTTAAAAATATTTTTAGTAAAATTATTTTTTGTTAAATCTTTTGTTGCTAATGACCTAACTGTTACAGCAAGTGTTTGCATACCAGCGTTTCCTCCCATTGATGCAACAATTGGCATTAAAAAGGCAAGAACAATCATCTGTTCAATTGTAGCGCCAAATAAACTTATGCAGTAAGTTGCTAAAAATGCAGTAAATAAATTTAATAATAACCAATTAAATCTCCTTTTAGTCTTTATAAATACGCCATCTGTGATTTCTTCATCTCCAACACCGGCAAGTCTCAAGGCGTCTTCTTCAGCTTCTTCTTTTAAAACAGTTAGCACATCATCATATGCTATCATACCAACTAATTTGTTGTTTTTATCTATTACAGCAGCAGAACTTAAATTATAGTTTTCAAATAAGTTTCCTACCTCTTCTCTATCCATGTCTACTGGAATCAAAAGTTGTGACTCAGACATAATAGACATCATTTTTGACTCTCTTGGTGTTCTTAGAACCTTAGAAGAAGGTATAGTACCAATTGGTTTAAATTCTTCATCAACAATAAATATTTCTAAAAATTCATCTGGTAATTCCTTATTTTCTCTTAAATAATCAATAGTTTGACCAACTGACCAATTACTTGGTATAGCTGTAAATTCACGTTGCATAATTCTCGCAGCGCTATCTTCTGGATAACTTAAACTTTCTAAAAGTGCAAATCTGTCTTTTGGAGGTAGAGAACTTAAAATTTGATTTTTATCTTTTTCTTCTACATTTTCTAATATTTTTATTGCGTCATCAGATTCAAGATTTTTTAGAATTGTAACAATTGAGTCTGATGATAAATAGTTAATAATTTCTGATTGCACTGATTCATTTAATTCAACAAATACTTCAGGATCAATTTTAAAGTTGTTTAGTTTAATTAAACTTTCTCTATCTGTTTGATTTAAATGTTCAATTATATCAGCAGCATCAGCAGGATGCATTTCCTTAAATGAATTTGTTATAAACTGAGCATCATTATTGACTATTTTGTCAGTAACAACTTTTATAAATTCTTTATTGAATTCAAAATTGACTTTTTTATCTTTTATTTTTTTTACTAAAGTCATAAAATTTCCTATTATTATGATGGGACTATTAATATAAAATAATAATAATACAAATTAAAATGATTATACAGATCAAAAAGTCAATAAAACCTGTAAAATATACAAATGCAATTAAGCAGCTAGAACAAAGATTGGAAGATATTTTAAAAGGTAAAAAAAAAGAGTTAATTTGGATTCTTGAACATCAAGAAATTTTTACTGGTGGCACAGGCTACAAGGAAATCGAAATATTAGACAAATCAATAAAATTTATTAAAACAAATAGAGGTGGTAAAATTACTTATCATGGTCCTGGTCAACTTGTATTTTATATAGTATTGGATTTAAGAAATAGGGGAAAAAATATTAGGAAGTTAATAAATACTATTGAAAATACAATAATTGAAACTTTGAAAGAATTTAAAATAAATACTTTTGCAGATAGAAAAAATATAGGCATATGGCATAAAAATAAAAAAAAAATAGAAAAAGTTGCGGCGATAGGAATTAAAGTTAGAAAATGGATTGCATATCATGGATTTTCAATAAATATTTCTAACAATCTAGTTAATTATAAAAAAATAATTCCTTGTGGGATTTCTGATCGAAAAGTAACTAATTTAAATAAAATTAAAAAACAAAATTACAATAAAATATATAAAATTTTAGTTGATAAATTTTTAATTAATCTAGGAAAGTAAGTCTTTTTATTTTTAACATTTTTTGAAAATAATCTGGTAATGAAGCTCTATATGTATATTTAAAATTATTAATTTTAAATTTAATTTCATAGGAATGTAGCATAAGATTTTTATTAACTGACTTATTATGAGCTTGTGAATTATATTTTTTATCACCTATTATAGAATTACCTAACATATAAAAATGTTTTCTAATTTGATGTTTTCTTCCAGTTATTGGTTTAATTTTGACTAAAGAAGAATTGTTATTTTTGTCTAAAACATTAAAAAATGTTTCGGCTTTTTCAACAATTTTTTTTTTATTATCAAATCTAACTAAATCATTATTAATAGTTCCTTTTTTATTTAATATTTCTTCATTGCAAATAGCTAGGTAGGTTTTGTGTATTTTTCTTAATCTAAACAAGGAAGTTAGAAGTTGAGCAGTTTTTCTATTTTTTGCAATTATGAAAACTCCGGATGTTTCTTTGTCTAATCTATGAACGGAATAAGGTTTGTCATTTTCAAAAATTTTGCTGCTAGAAAATATATCAATTAAATTTTTTTTTGATTTAGTGCCGCCTTGAACAGATATGCCTGCACTTTTGTTCAATACAACAAAATCATCATTATTTTCAATTAT
>CACDJC010000049.1 GCA_902552475.1 uncultured Pelagibacteraceae bacterium
AGAAAAATTTTAGAAAAAAGATCTGATGACGACTTAAATACTATCCTTAAAAGATATGATGTTTATATGGAAACAACTAAACCTGTTTTAGATTTCTATTCTAAAAATCCAAATTTTTATGAAATTAATGGAGGTGAAGAAATATCAGTAATTTCAAGCAAAATTGATCAAATTCTATCAGTTTAAGACATTGACTTTGAAATAACTTCTTATATAAAAGGCTAAATTTTTATCTCAATATTATGGCTCGTATAGCAGGTGTAAACATTCCGCAAAATAAACTAGTTCACGTAGGTTTGACATATATATATGGAATCGGAAACAAGTATTCAAATGATATATGTAAAGCTCTAGAAATTCCAAAATCAAAAAGAGTTAACGAACTAACAGATGAGCAGATATTAAAAATTCGAGAATTTATTGACCAAAAATTTACAGTTGAAGGAGATCTAAGAAGAGAAACTTCTTTAAATATTAAAAGATTAATTGATTTAGCTTCATATAGAGGATCTAGACATAGAAAAAAACTTCCTACTAGAGGACAAAGAACAAGATGTAATGCAAGAACAAGAAAAGGTAAAGCAATTGCTATAGCAGGTAAAAAATTAACTCCACTTAAAAAATAATAATGAAAAAAGAAAAAACTGAAATCAAAGAACAATCTAATGAAAAACAAGATAAAGTAAAAAAAAGTTCTTATTCAAAGAAAAAAAAAGGTAAAAAAAATATTTTAAATGGAATAGCATATGTTCAATCCACTTTTAATAATACTATAGTTTCAATAGCTGATACTAGTGGTAACGTCATATCTTGGGCCTCAGCTGGTCAAAAGGGATTTAAAGGATCAAGAAAATCAACACCGTATGCTGCTCAAGTAGCAGCTGATGCTGCGGCTGCTAAAGCTTTAGAGGTAGGAATGAAAGTATTGTCAGTAGAAGTTAAGGGACCTGGTTCAGGAAGAGAGACTGCATTGAGAGCTTTACAAGCGAGAGGTTTTAAAATTATTTCAATTAAAGACACAA
The DNA here is from genome assembly GCA_902552475.1 of uncultured Pelagibacteraceae bacterium. Lineage (GTDB taxonomy): Bacteria > Pseudomonadota > Alphaproteobacteria > Pelagibacterales > Pelagibacteraceae > Pelagibacter. The sequence goes on from CACDJC010000049.1 coordinate 1,023, forward strand.
CACCAATGCCACATAATGGATCAAGACCACCTAAAAAAAGGAGAGTATAAATGGAAACAGCGGAAGTAAATTCAAAAAATTGGAAATCACTAATAAAGCCTCCAAAACTTGATGTTCAGCTCAGTGATGATAAATCTTATGCAAAAATTATTGCTGAACCTTTGGAAAAAGGTTATGGCTTAACCTTAGGAAATTCATTAAGAAGAATTTTATTATCTTCAATTAGAGGTACGGCTGTTACTGCATTGCAAATTGATGGAGTGCTTCATGAATTCACTTCAATAAAAGGTGTCAGAGAAGATGTTACAGATATCGTTTTAAATGTTAAATCACTTGCTTTAAAAAGTAATTCCGAAGGTAATAGCAAATTAATTTTAGATGCTAAAGGTCCAGGTGAAATCAAAGCTTCAAATATAACAACAACGGCCGATATTGAAATTTTAAATCCTGATTTAGTTATATGTAATCTTGACGAAAATACTAATTTTCATATGGAAATGTCTGTTAGTAGTGGAAAGGGATATGTATCAGCTGAATTGAATAAACCCGAAGAACCACCACTTGGATTAATACCAATAGACTCGCTTTTTAGTCCAGTTAAAAAAGTTTCATATAATGTTAGTACAGCAAGAGAAGGTAAAGCTCTTGATTATGATAAGTTAACAATGGAAATAGAAACAAATGGATCAATTTCTGCCGAAGATGCAGTAGCATATTCTGCAAGAATATTTCAGGATCAACTAGGAATGTTTGTTAATTTTGATGAACCTCAAGAAGTTATTGTTAGAGAACAGCCATCAGAGCCAGAATTTAATAAAAATTTATTGAGAAAAGTTGATGAATTAGAACTTTCTGTTAGATCAATGAATTGTTTAAAAAATGACAACATAATCTATATAGGCGATCTTGTACAAAAATCTGAAGGTGAAATGTTAAGAACACCAAATTTTGGTAGAAAATCATTAAATGAAATTAAAGAAGTTTTAACTGGAATGTCATTATACTTGGGAATGGAAATACCTAACTGGCCCCCAGATAACATAGCAGAGTTGTCAAAAAAATTAGAGGAAGCTATTTAATGCGTCATAAATTTGGTTATAAAAAATTAAACAGAACATCTGAGCATAGAAAAGCATTAATAAAAAATATGCTTAATTCATTAATTAAGTATGAACAAATAACAACTACACTACCTAAGGCAAAAGTTCTAAAACCACAAGCTGACAAAGTAATAACTCTTGGAAAAAAAGATTCTTTGCAAAATACAAAAATACTTATTTCAAAATTACAAGACACAAAATCAACTAATAAAGTAAAAAAAACTTTATCCAAAAGATATGAAAATAGAAAAGGTGGATATACAAGAATAATTAAAGCAGGTTTTAGATATGGTGACAATGCACCAATGGCTGTTATTGAGTTTGTTG
>CACDJC010000050.1 GCA_902552475.1 uncultured Pelagibacteraceae bacterium
TTATCATAATAGAATAAACAGTAAAAAATTAAAAATTACCGAAAAATCAATATTAATAATAAGAGGTTGTGGACCAGTTGGATATCCAGGAGCTGCAGAAGTAGTGAATATGCAACCGCCAGATAGGTTATTAAAAAAAGGAATAAATGCACTGCCTACTTTAGGAGATGGAAGACAGAGTGGTACTTCAGAAAGTCCGTCGATATTACATGTTTCTCCAGAATCAGCTATTGGAGGAGATTTGGCAATTATAAAAACTGGTGACAACATGTGTATTGATCTAAATAAGAGAAGAGTTGATTTATTAATTTCAAAAATAGAATTTAAAAAAAGAAGAAAAAAAATTAAAGTTATCAAATTTGAAAATCAAACACCATGGCAAGAAATCAGCAGATCAAATGTAGGGCAACTTGAAGATGGAGCGTGTATAAGATCTAGAGGTTTATATATTGATATTGCTGAAAAAAAGGGAATACCAAGAAATAATCATTAATGAAGCCTAAAATCCTAGTTACAAGAAAAATTACAGATGAAGCAGAGAATAATCTTGCTGAAAATTTTGATGTAACATTTAATAAAAATGATGAACCAATTCCATATGAAAAATTGATTGATTTAGCCAATCAATATGATGGACTAGTTGTTTCTGGATGGGATAAATTTGATGAAAATTTTTTTAATAAAATGAAAGGTAAACTTAAAATAATTGCAACATTCTCGGTTGGATATGATCATATAAACATTAATTCAGCTAAGGAAAAAAATATTGTCATTACTAATACTCCTGATGTTTTAAATGATGCTGTGGCTGAAATAACAATATTTTTAATGCTAGCCGCATGTAGAAAAGCTTATGAAGGGCTTAATCTAGTAAAATCTGATAATTGGAAAAAAGTTAAAATTGATTTTGTAAACTTTGTAATGGGACAATCAATGACAGGTAAAACCCTAGGAATAATTGGTTTGGGAAGAATAGGCAGAATAGTTGCAAAAAGAGCAAAAGGTTTTGGTATGAAAATAATTTATCACAACAGAAATAAACTATCTGATAAATTAGAAGATGGAGCAAAATATTATAATACTTTAAATTCAATGATGCCTGATTGTGATTTTGTTTCAATTCATACTCCTGCAACATCTGAGACAAAAAATATTTTAAATTCTGAAGCAATAAATTTACTTCCAAAACATGCTATAGTTATAAACACTTCGAGAGGTTCAACTTTAGATGATGAAGCATTAATTGAGGCATTACAAAATAATAAAATTTATGCTGCTGGTTTAGATGTATTTGTTGACGAGCCAAATGTTGATGAGAGATATTTAAAATTAGATAATTGTTTTTTACTTCCACATATTGGAAGCTCTAATTACGAAACAAGAGATGCAATGGCAATGCTTGCCGTGAAAAATATTAATGCATTTTTTAAAAATGATCCTCTTCCATCAAAAGTAAAATAAAATTATATCAACCTGAAGTTGTTCTAGCTACAAACTATTATGTAAAATCTTTATCCATAAAATTTTTCTGTTCTCTTTGATTTGTGTTTCTTTTCTAAATATGTTTAAATTTTTCAACAAAATTATTCCTAAAAAATAAATGATCAAAAAGATAGGATTTATTGGTACCGGTTTAATGGGCCTCCCAATGGCTAAAAATATATTGAAATCTGGATATAATTTAAAAGCATTTAATAGAACTCAAAATAAAGCAGAACCTTTAAAAGAATTTGGAGGAGAAATCGCAGAGACAATCAAAGATGTTGTAAAAGATAATGAAGTCATAATTACAATGTTAACAGATGATAATGCAATCAATGAAGTTATGAGCAGTTCTGATTTTTTAGATAACTTAAATCCGGGAACTACTGTAATTGATATGAGTTCCATAAAACCAGCTACAGCAATAAAGTATGGAAATAAATTAAAATCTAATAATATCAATTATTTAGATGCTCCAGTTTCAGGTGGCACCATAGGAGCAGAGGAAGCTTCACTAGCGATAATGGTTGGAGGTGAACAAAAGGTTTTTGATAAAGTTGTTGATATTTTAAAAACGATGGGAAATCCAACATTAGTAGGACCTATATCATGTGGACAAGTTTCAAAATTAGCAAATCAAATCATTGTAGGCCTTACAATTGGAGCTGTCGCTGAAGCTATAACTTTATGTGAAAAAGCAGATGCAGATCCAAACAAAGTTATTAAAGCTTTAAAAGGAGGGTGGGCAGATAGTAAAATTTTACA
>CACDJC010000051.1 GCA_902552475.1 uncultured Pelagibacteraceae bacterium
TTCAATGGATTAAATTTATAAGTTATGTTTTGATCGGCTACGAACGTAGAATTTTTTTTAATCTCTTTGTTTATAATATTTTGAATTTTTTTAAGATCTGAACTACTCAAATTATTTAAATTATTTAAAATTCCATCCTCTTGTAAGGCTTTTATGATCTCAGCTTCTATTTCACTATCTTGAAAAGTTTTATCCGCTACTAAAACTATAGTCCATAAATTTAAATCATAATTTAAAAAGGTTCTTTTGATCTCTTTCTTTGCGTAACTTGCTAGAGCTTTTCTACTTTTAGTTTTGCTTGCTTTTTTTTCAATTTTTGAGACTAGTTCTAATACCCAATCTTCATTATAAATATCTTGTCCTTTGAAAAATTTATCAAAAAAATTGATTACACTTTTACTACCTACTACATAAATACTAATACCAAGTTCGTCCAAAAAATCTAAATCTTCTTGAAAAGCACTTGAATTTTCAATTTTTTTATAATGAGAATTATTTGGGACTTCTAGATAAACTAAATCATCTATATTTAAAATTTTAGAAAAACCTTTTCCAATTAACAACAAATAAATTAATAAAATACTTGAGAGAAATTTCATAACTACAACTCCAAAAAATTTTTAATCAACTTCAGTCCTATTTTATCACTCTTTTCAGGGTGAAATTGAGTTCCGAATATGTTTTCTTTCTCTGCAGCACAAACAACTTTAGATGAATAATCAGTTGTTGCTAAAATTACTGATTTATCTTCAGGTAAAAATTCATAACTGTGAACAAAGTACATGTGAGAATTATTTTTTATACCTTTAAAAATCTTGCTCTCTTTCATTATGTTAATTTCATTCCAACCGATGTGTGGAAGCTTAAATTTACCGCCTTGGTTATCAATTTTAGAGACTTTACCTGAAATCCACCCTAAACCTTTCGTCTCAACTTCCTCATAACCAACATCCGCAAACATTTGAAGACCAACACAAATTCCAATAAGCGGTTTCTTATTTTCAATTGCAAACTCGTTAAGAGTATCAATCAAACCATTAATACTATTAAGTCCGTCAATACAGCTTTTAAATGATCCTTGTCCAGGTAATACAACTTTATCGCTAGATTTTATCGTTTTAAGGTCTGATGTTACTTCAATCTTTACTTTATCTTTTGCAACTTCTTTAAACGAATTTATTACAGAACTTATATTGCCTGAACTGTAGTCAACAATTGTGACATTCATTAAATTTATAAAGAACCTTTTGTAGAAGGTATTGTAGTTTTATTTCTTGGATCCATTTCTAAAGCAGCTCGTAATGATCTCGCTAATCCTTTAAAGCAAGATTCGATTATGTGGTGACTGTTATCACCGTAAATATTTTCAATGTGTAAAGTAATTCCTGCGGCTTGTGAAAAGGCTTGGAACCATTCTTTAAATAATTCAGTATCCATCTCACCTAACTTTTCAACTTTTAATTTTACTTTCCAAATTAAATAAGGTCTGTTTGAAACATCAATTGCAACTCTAGTTAATGTTTCATCCATTGGTATCATTGCGTGTGCATATCTTTTTATACCAACAAACTTTTTGGACGCTTTTTTTAAACATTCACCAATCGCGATTCCTGTATCTTCAGTTGTGTGGTGAAGATCAATATGTGTATCACCTTTAGCTTTAATATTCATATCCATCGAAGAGTGTTTCGATAATTGCTCAAGCATGTGATCTAAAAATCCTATACCTGTGTCAACTTTGTACTTACCCTTACCATCAATATTTAAATCAACGCTAATATTAGTCTCTTTTGTTTTTCTACTTATTTTGGCTTTACGTTTCATAATCTAAAAAAGGTATATATCTATTATTCAATTATGGCAATAATTCTAGCCTTGGACTTGAACTATTTAATTTAGTATCCATCTATATCCCATGACAACGATAGTATTAGTAAGAAAGAACAATGAAGTAGTGGTTGCTGGTGACGGTCAAGTTAGTATGGGAAACACAGTAATTAAGAAAACTGCAAAAAAAGTTCGTAAGATTGAGAAAAGAAATGTGATCGCAGGATTTGCTGGATCTACAGCAGATGCATTAACATTATTTGAAAGACTAGAGTCTAAATTAGAAAAACATGCTGGAAACTTAGCAAGAGCAGCTGTTGAATTGGCTAAAGATTGGCGAACAGACAAGTATTTAAGAAGATTAGAAGCATTAATGGCAGTTGGTGACAAAGATAATAGCTTTATTATTTCA
>CACDJC010000052.1 GCA_902552475.1 uncultured Pelagibacteraceae bacterium
AATACAAATATAATTAAAAAAGCTAAATTATTTTTTCAAAAAGTTTTAGACGAAGGAAAAAGTTTAAAAATTATTACCGTTGGTTCAAAAGGCAATGACCAATTAAAAAGAGCATACAAAGAAAATATAATAGAAAAGATTTCTTTTAAAGAGTCGAAATATGTAAACTATTTTGATGCAGACAAAGTAGGGAAAATAATTATAGATAAATTTGAAAAAAAAGAATTTGATGTATGTACAATTTTTTATAATCAATTTAAAAATGTAATAACTCAAATACCACAAGAACAACAAATAATTCCTTTAAAAGCTTCTGAGTCAGAAGGATCTTCATCTGAAGATAACTATGAATTTGAACCAGAAGAAGATGAAATCCTAAGCAATTTGTTGCCAAAGAATATATCTACTCAGATTTTTAAAGCAATGTTAGAGAATTCAGCTAGCGAACAAGGTTCAAGAATGAGTGCAATGGATAATGCAACCAGAAACGCAGGTGAAATGGTTGATAAGCTCACTATTCAGTATAATAGGAGCCGTCAAGCAGCAATTACTAAAGAACTAATTGAAATTATATCAGGAGCAGAAAGTTTATAATTATGAGAAAAGGACAAATTACACAGATTATTGGAGCGGTAGTTGACGTAAAATTTGATGGAGAATTACCAGAAATATTAACTGCATTAGAATGTAATAATGCTGGAAATAGACTTGTTTTAGAAGTTGCCCAGCATTTAGGAGAGTCAAGCGTAAGAACTATTGCAATGGATGCCACGGAAGGTTTGAAAAGAGGAGATGAAGTGATAGATACTGGTGCTCCAATTAAAGTTCCAGTAGGCCCTGAAACTTTAGGAAGAATTATTAATGTGGTTGGTGAACCAATTGATGAAAAAGGAGAAGTTAAAACAAAAGAAAATTGGCCTATTCATAGATCAGCGCCAGAATTTAATGATCAATCAACAGAAACTGAAATTTTGGTAACGGGAATCAAAGTAGTTGATTTACTAGCTCCGTATGCAAAAGGTGGTAAAATTGGTTTGTTTGGAGGAGCTGGTGTTGGAAAAACAGTTCTTATTATGGAGTTAATCAATAACGTTGCAAAAGCTCATGGTGGCTTTTCAGTTTTTGCGGGAGTTGGAGAAAGAACAAGAGAAGGAAATGATCTTTATCATGAAATGATTGAGTCTGGAGTAATTAAACCAGAAGGAGATGGTTCAAAAGCCGCATTAGTATATGGTCAAATGAATGAACCTCCAGGAGCAAGAGCTAGAGTAGCACTATCAGGTTTAACTGTAGCTGAATATTTTAGAGATCAAGAAGGTCAAGATGTTCTTTTTTTTGTAGATAATATTTTTAGATTTACTCAAGCAGGATCAGAAGTATCTGCATTGTTAGGTAGAATTCCTTCTGCAGTTGGATATCAACCAACATTAGCAACAGATATGGGTAATCTTCAAGAAAGAATAACAACAACAAATAAAGGTTCTATTACTTCAGTTCAAGCTATATATGTACCTGCTGATGATTTAACAGACCCAGCTCCAGCAACATCATTTTCTCACCTAGATGCAACAACAGTATTGTCTAGACAAATTGCAGAAATTGGAATTTATCCTGCTGTAGATCCATTAGACTCAACATCAAGAATTTTAGATCCCAGAATTGTTGGTGATGAACATTATAGAGTTGCAAGAGAAGTGCAAAAAGTATTGCAAACTTATAAATCTTTACAGGATATAATTGCAATTTTAGGAATGGATGAATTATCTGAGGAAGATAAATTAATCGTAGCAAGAGCAAGAAAGATTCAAAGATTTTTATCTCAACCATTTTTTGTGGCTGAAGTTTTCACAGGATCACCAGGTAAACTAGTTGATTTAGAGTCTACGATCAAAGGATTTGATGCAATTTGCAAGGGAGAATATGATCATTTACCTGAAGCTGCATTTTATATGGTTGGAACTATAGAAGAGGCAGTAGAAAAAGCCGAGAAAATGGCGAAAGATGCTGCAGCTTAATGAGTGAAGGTTTTAATTTAGAGATTGTAAATCCAGAAAAATCTTTTCTTTCAAAAGAAAATGTATCTGAAGTAGTGGTCCCAGCATTTGAAGGCGAGATGGGAATTTTAAAAGATCATATATCTGTAATCTCTTTTTTAAAG
>CACDJC010000053.1 GCA_902552475.1 uncultured Pelagibacteraceae bacterium
TATCGATCACGGTAAATCTACTATAGCCGATAGAATAATTCATAAATGTGGTGGACTAACTGATAGAGAAATGAAATCCCAGGTATTAGACTCAATGGATATTGAGAGGGAAAGAGGAATTACAATCAAAGCACAGACGGTTAAACTAAATTATAGATCAAAAAATGGAAAAAATTATATATTAAATATTATAGATACTCCTGGACATGTTGATTTTAGTTATGAAGTTAGCAGATCATTGTATGCATGTGAAGGATCTATTCTAATAGTTGATAGTACACAAGGTGTAGAAGCTCAAACTTTGGCTAATGTTTATCAAGCATTAGATATAGATCATGAAATTATTCCAGTTTTAAATAAAATTGATCTTCCGGCTTCAGATATTGAGAGAACAAATAAGCAAATCGAGGACGTTATAGGAATTGACACTTCTAATGCAATACCATGTTCTGGAAAAACAGGAGAGGGAATTGATGAAATTTTAGAAAAAATTATTCAAGTTTTACCAAGTCCAAAAGGTGAAAAAAAAAATAAATTAAAATGTTTATTGGTTGATAGTTGGTATGACACTTATTTAGGGGTAGTAATTTTAGTAAGAATTATTGATGGAAAAATAACAAAAAATATGAAAATAAAGATGATGTCTACAGATAGAGATTATATCGTTGAAAAAGTTGGAGTTTTTACACCAAAACCAAAAAATGTAAATGAACTTAATGCTGGTGAAATAGGTTTTATTACCACTGGAATAAAAGTTCTATCTGATACAAAAGTAGGAGACACAATTTGTGATGCAAACGATGTTCTGTCAAAATCATTGCCAGGATTTAAACCTAGCAAACCAGTTGTATTTTGTGGTTTGTTTCCAGTAGATAGCTCAGAATATCAAAAGTTAAAAGATGGTTTGGCTAAACTTCAATTAAATGATGCAAGTTTTTCTTTTGAACCCGAGTCATCTTCTGCTTTAGGTCTTGGATTTAGATGTGGGTTTTTAGGCTTGTTACATCTTGAAATTGTTACAGAAAGATTAGAAAGAGAATTTGATATTAACTTACTAACTACTACTCCTGGCGTTGTTTATAAAATTCATTTGAACAATGGTGAAATAAAAGATTTACAAAATCCTTCCAGCTTACCAGATCAAACTTTTATAAAATTTATAGAAGAACCATGGATTAAAGCAACAATTATAACACCAGATCAATATCTTGGATCTATAATTAAAATTTGTCAGGACAAAAGAGGAGTTCAAACTAACCTTAGTTATTCTGGAAACAGAGCAGTAGTAAATTACGAATTACCTTTAAATGAAGTAGTATTTGATTTTAATGATAGATTAAAGTCGATGACAAGTGGTTATGCTAGCTTTGATTATGAAATAATAGGACACAAAGAAGGAGATTTGGTTAAAATGAGCATTCTAGTAAACTCCGAACCAGTTGATGCACTAGCAATGATGATACATAAAGACTTTGCACAATCAACAGGAAGAGAAGTATGTGAAAAATTAAAAGATTTAATTCCAAGGCATAATTTTATGATACCAATTCAGGCAGCTATTGGTGGAAAAATAATTGCAAGAGAAACTATTAAAGGTTTTAAAAAAGATGTACTAACCAAGATTCACGGTGGTGGTGCCATGGACAGAAAAAGAAAACTTTTAGAAAAACAAAAAAAAGGTAAAGCAAGAGCAAAACAATTTGGAAAAGTAGAAATTCCCCAAGAAGCTTTTATTGGTATTTTAAAAATTTCAAAAGAGAAATGAAAATTTTTGATTGTTGTATATATAATGGAGAAGACTTAGTTTTGGATATAAGATTGAATGAGTTAGAAAAAGTTGTAACCAAATTCATAATTGTTGAGTCAAGATTCAATCACCAAGGCAAAAGAAAAAAACTAAAATTTAATTTTAAAAAATTTTTAAAATTTAAGAATAAAATAAATTATATAATAATTGATAAATTTCCTAAAAATCTATCTAACTGGGAGAGAGAAAATTTTCAAAGAAACTATATTGCTAATGGATTAGATTTGGCCAATGATAACGATTATATTATGATATCTGATGTAGACGAAATTCCTAACCCAAAAACAATTAATAGAGTGAAAAATCAT
>CACDJC010000054.1 GCA_902552475.1 uncultured Pelagibacteraceae bacterium
GGATATTCAATTAGCAAGTAACTTTGAAAGATTAATTTACTACGTAAATAATTCTGACTCTGACAAAACAGCAGAAATTATGAAAAAAGTTAAGCAAAATTCTTATCAAATTGAAAAAAATAATTTAGATATAATTCAAAAGGATTTTTTATCGGAGAGTTGTAATGAACAAGAAACATTAGACATTATTAAAAAAAATTATGAAGAAAATAACACAATTTTAGATCCTCACACAGCTGTTGGGGTAGGGGCTGCAAAAAAACTATCTTTTAATGATTGTATAGTATTATCAACTGCGCATCCTTGCAAATTTCCAGATGCTACAAATAATGCAATAAATAAGTATGAAAAATTGCCTGGAGAACTTCAGCATGTGCTTAATAGAGACGAAAATTTTCAAGTATTAAAAAACAATACAGAAGAAGTAAAAAACTTTGTTAAAAGTAAAGTTTAAAGGGGCGTTCTGTTGCCAGGTGCCCCGATTATAAATTTGCTGCTTCTCTAGCTAGCATATCTACTTCATTATTTAATTTATCAGTTGAGTGCGCTTTTACCCAACTCCACTTTATTTGAAATTTATTAGATAAATTATCTAACTCTGTCCAAATTTCTTTATTTTTAACTGGTTGTTTATTTGCAGTTTTCCATCCATTTTTTTTCCAATTATGGATCCACTCTGTTATTCCTGACTTTACATATTTAGAGTCTGTAAAAATTTGAACTTTGCTTCCTTTTGGAATTTTTTTTAAGGCTTTGATTGGAGCAAACAGTTCCATTTGATTATTGGTAGTATTTTTTTTGCTTCCTTTAATTGTAGTCATTTTTCCATCATTTATAATTATTGCAGCCCATCCGCCATTACCTGGATTTCCAATACACGATCCATCAGTATAGATTTTTATCATTAGCTATAATCCTTAAAAGAACTTACATTTCTATGAAAATTTAATTTATCTAGATACTCCATTGGATCTTTAATTTTAATAATCGCATTTTTAGGAGTGTTTAGATAATCATATGATCTTGTAAGTAAATATCTTAAAGCTGAACCTCTACATAAAGTATTTAAATTACTTTTTTCTTTTAAAGATAGTTTTCTTATTGATTGATAGCCTTTTAAAAACTGAGATGATTTTCTTTTATTTAATACAAAATGTTTATTTTTTTTATTAAAACAAAGCGCATTGATACAAGTCGCTAATTCATAAGCTAAAAAGTCATTTGCAGAAAAATAAAAATCTATGAAACCATAAAATTTACCTTTATTAAAAAAAATATTATCAATAAAAAGATCACTATGAATTATCCCTTTTGGTATTTTTTTTGGCCATTTTTTTTTAATATCTGCTAAGTCGCTTTTCATTAAGTTTTTAAGATTATTTGAAAGTTTATTTATTCTTTTATCTATTTTTTTTAGCAAGGGCCTCCAAGAATTAACTGAGAGGTCATTTTTTCTATATAAATTTAATTTTTTTGAAGCCGAATGTAATTGAGCAACCTTTTTTCCGACGATAAAACATTCTCTGTAATTTAAATTATTCTTGTCTTTTCCTTTAAGAAAGCTTACCAGACAGGCACTTTTATTTTTAATTTTAAATAAATACTTTCCTTTATTATTTTTTATGGGTTCTGGACATTTTATTTTGTGTTTAGATAGACCAAACATTAAATTCATAAAAAAGGGTAAATCTTTTTTCTGAACTCTTTTTTCAAAAATTGTTAAGATTATTTTTTTATTTTTTGTTCTTATTAAATAATTAGTATTTTCAATACCTTTTTTTATACCAGAAAAAGATCGAATTTTTCCAAAATTAAAATTATTTTCAATATAGTTTAGTTCTTTTTGATTTATTCTTGTATATACTGCCATTAGTTTAGCTTTCCAGGAATCTTAAAAGTAATATCTTCTTTAACTATTTCTACCTCTTCTATTTCTACAGTAAATTCTTTTTTTATATTTTCTATAAATTTTGTTACTAAAATTTCTGGAGCTGAAGCACCAGATGAGATGCCAATAGTTTTGCATTCAGATATTTTTTCTATGGGAAAAATACTTTCAGAATGAATTAATTGAGCTTCATCACAACCATTATTCTTTGCC